>QEVJ01000105.1 GCA_003576845.1 Planctomycetota bacterium | reverse complement strand
TCGTGCGACAACCGCGGCCGGATCGCCTGCTGAAACTCGCCGAGCCGGTCCTCGAACGTGCCGCGTTGCCGATAGTGTTCCAGCGCGGCCGCGCCGTCGTGGCATGGCTAATAAATATCTGATAGGGTCGCTCTTGCGATTTCTTGCTGCGTTGCTTTGCCATGTCGAATGCTTCTCGCCAAGCAGATTCTACCAGTCCAACGACAATCGTCCCAAGGCCACTAAACAAACCGATTGATCAAATGCTCGATCATCTCCTGCCGGCCGCTCGTGTTGGGTGTGGCGTCGCCTTTGTCGAGCATGTACGTTTCGAGCGACTCGAACGTGGCCTTGCCGGATTCGATCTCGCTGCCGACGCCGCTGTCCCAGCTTGAATAGCGATCCTTGACGAACTTGCCGAGCGTGCCGTCGGCGCGGATGGCGGCGGCGATCTTGAGTCCGTGGGCGAAGGCGTCCATGCCGCTGATGTGGGCGTGGAACAGGTCGACCGGCTCGAAGCTCTCGCGGCGGACTTTGGCGTCGAAGTTGAGGCCGCCGGTGGTGAAGCCGCCCCACTTCAAGAGCGCGTACATGATCGACGTGGTCATGTAGACGTCGGTCGGGAATTGGTCGGTGTCCCAGCCGAGCAGTAGGTCGCCGGAGTTCGCGTCGATCGAGCCCAAGTAGCCCTGGCTGGCGGCGTATTCGATCTCGTGATGGACCGTGTGGCCCGCGAGCGTGGCGTGGTTGGTCTCGATGTTCATCTTGATCTGATCGCCGAGACCGTAGGCCCGGAGGAAGTTGATGCAGTTGGCGACATCGAAGTCGTATTGGTGCTTGGTCGGTTCCTTGGGCTTCGGCTCGAAGTAGAACTGGCCGGTGAAGCCGATTTTCTTTTTGTAGTCGAGGGCCAGGTGCATGAAGCGGCCGAGATGGTCCATCTCGCGTTTCATGTCGGTGTTCCAGAGGTTCTGATATCCTTCGCGGCCGCCCCAGAACGTGTAGCCCTCGCCGCCGAGTTCCTTGGTCACTTCGAGCGCCTTTTTCACTTGTGCCGCGGCGAAGGCGAAGGCATCGGCGTTCGGACTGGTGGCCGCACCGTGCATGTAGCGACGATTGCTGAACAGGTTAGCCGTGCCCCAGAGGAGCTTGATGCCGGTGCGCTGTTGTTCTTCCTTGAGGACTTTGGCGACCGCGTCGAGGTTCTTGTTCGACTCGGTGAGCGTGGCGCCTTCCGGAGCGACATCGCGATCGTGGAAGCAGTAATACCCGACGCCGAGCTTCTCCATGAACTCGAAGGCGACCTTGACCCGCCTCTTGGCGTTCTCGACGTCATCGACCGGGCCTTCCCACGGGCGCACGGCACAGCCGGGGCCAAAGGGGTCCGCGCCGGTTCCACGCATTGTGTGCCAATAGGCAACGGCGAAACGGAAGTGGTCGCGCATCTTCTTGCCTTCGACCACTTCGTCGGGGTTGTAGTGGCGGAAGGCGAGCGGGTTCTTCGAGTCGGGGCCTTCGTACTGGATTTTCGTGACTTCGGGGAAATAGGCGCACATGGTTGGTCGGGGGTCATGGGTCAGGGGTCAGGATTCGATTCATTTAACCCCCGGTGAACACACCGGGGGCAAAAGGGCCGGGCAAGCATCATGGACGCGGATTTGGGGACGCGCGGCCGCGCGGCGATAGGCCGTCAGAATGCCAGATAGCCCGGCGTTTCGCAAGGTGCGCGCGGCTTTCCCGACGCCATGCGCGCGGGTATCGTGGATCCTTATTGCGGACGGTGCGATCGGCCCATTCGGACCCCTGACTGCCGGCCGCTGTTTCCTCGGCGATCCCACCATGACCGAACCCGCCCCCGATCTCGTCAACGTCGGCAGCTTCGTCACGATCAACGACGCGGAATTTGCCCGGATGCTGCTCGAAAGCGAGGGCATCGAGGCGTACATCGCCGACGCGACGATCGTGTCGATGGACTGGCTTCTGGGCAACGCGATCGGCTGGATCAAGGTCCAGGTCTCCGCGGCGGACGAACCTCGGGCGCGCGAGATTCTCGCCCAGTGGCAACGCGAACTCCGCGAGCGGCCGCCGGCGAGCGAAAGCGACGCGATCCCCTGCCTGGAGTGCGGTAAGGAAATGCCGCTGGGCGTGGCGACTTGCCCCGAGTGCGGTTGGACCTACTTGGGCGGCCAGGGCGATTGAAGTCACGGCGACTGAAGCCAGGGCGGCTGAAGCCAGGGCGGCTGAAGTCGGTTGCGTCACTGCCCTGCTTCGACCATCCTAGTGGGGAACGCCGCGCCTGGGCTACGCGCGTGGCAACCGCAACCAACTCCCAGCCGGAGCTTTGTCACTATGATTCCTCAGTTCAACGACCTGCGCGCGTCCCGGCGCACTTTCTTGACCGCGGCGACCGGCGCCGCGGCAGGGACGATGCTTGCCGCAACCGTCCTTCCTGATCCGCGTTCGTTCGCCGCCGCTCGAGCGGCCGACCCGAAGAAACCCCGCCTCAAGAAAGCCGTGAAGTTCGGCATGATCGGCATTCGCGGGTCGATCGAGGACAAGTTCGCGCTCATCAAAGAACTCGGCTTCGACGGCGTCGAGATGGACAGCCCGAGCAATATCGACGTGAAGGAAGCGATCGCCGCCCGCGACAAGACGGGCATCGGAATCCACGGCGTCGTCGATTCGATCCACTGGGGAACGCGGCTCTCCGATCCGAGCGCGGACGTGCGTGCGAAAGGCCTCGAAGGGCTCAAGACGGCGCTTAAGGACTGCAAAGCTTACGGCGGCACGACGGCGTTGCTCGTGCCGGGGCAGGTGAACGATCCGAAGAACGAGAACTACGACCAGGTGTGGGAGCGGTCGACGGCCGAAGTGAAGAAGGCGCTGCCGCTCGCTCACGAGCTGGACGTCAAGATCGCCATCGAGACGGTCTGGAACAACTTCATCACCAAGCCCGAGGAATTCGCCGCGTATATCGACCAGTTCAACGATCCGATGGTCGGCGGGTATTTTGACATCTCGAACATGATCAAGTTCGGCCCGTCGCCGGCGCGGTGGATTCGCGTGCTGGGCAAGCGGATGCTCAAGTTCGACTTCAAAGGCTACAGCCACGCCAAGCAATGGGTCGATATCGGCGACGGCGACGAGGATTGGTCGGAAGTGCTCAAGGCGCTCGCGGAGGTTGGCTACGAAGGCTGGGCCACGAGCGAAGTGAGCGGCGGCGGGCGGGAGAAGCTCAAGGAGATTGCGGAGCGGATGGATCGGGTGTTGGGATTGAAGCAAGCTGGATGATCGACGCTCAACGTCGACTTCTAGCAGGCCTCGATGGCACGATCGCGTGAATCCCCGGTAAACTTCTCTCTCAATTTGGATCGAACCATGAAGAACCGAAACGCTGTACTCGCCTTTGCTGCATTCGTGGCAGGTGGAGCTTGCGTAGCGTTGATCGGCGGGGGCGTGCTTGCCAAGAACATCGGCGTTGTGCGACTGCGCGACGGCAATCAGTGCGACGCGACGAATTCGTCCGATAGCCGGCCCGCAAGCGCAACAACTAATTCGGCCGAATCGAAAGAGGATTTGGAAACTCGGTTGATCAGAGCACTTAAGGACACGTGGTCATTTCGCGTCGAAGACGGAAAGCTTCACATGTCGGAGAATTTCCCGCCGGGTCTTCAAGTCGAAGGCTGCGAGTTTATTGCTTATGGTTATGAAGTGTACTCCGTCGGGGCCGTAGCCGCCGAGGACGATAAGGCCTATCACGCGCGTTTCTACCACGAAGGCGGCATCAGACTGGACGGCATGACAGGAGGCTCCGCTAAATGGGCATGGGATCTCAAATGGCTCAAGATGGTCTTGGGTGTTCCGAAGGATAAAGTTCAGCGCGCCATCGTGATTCGGTTTTGGGCAGGCGATAACGAGAGTAAGGTTCGCTATCTGATCAACGAGCGTCTTTGGGACGAGTCGTGGTAACTTCGACCCGTTGTGATCGCCCCTCGATGGTTAGTCATCAGTCCATTTGCATTTGGAACATCCGTGCCGGGGCGGCTATAATTCACGTATGACGCAAGCGAACACCTACTTCCCGGTTACCGTCGAAGCACTGGAGCGCGAAGTGGAGAGAATACGCGACCGGGCTAGGAGAGCAGCTCGCGCTCTTGCGGAAGGCGGCGTCGCCTACGCGGTCGTCGGCGGCAATGCCGTCGCGAGTTGGATTCTTCGTTCCGGAAAAGGCAGCGGCCGCAATACAAGGGACGTCGATATTCTCATCCGGCGAGAGGACTTTGGTGCCGCAAAGGCTGCGTTGGAGGCCCGGGGCTTTCGCCACGAGCACGTGTTTGGCGTCGACGTTTTCCTTGATGGCACGGATGCGCCGCCAAGCGAATCCGTCCATTTGATTTACGCCAATGAGAAGGTAAAGAACGACTACCCGGCCCCTTCGCCAGATGTCAGCGAGAGTGAAGAGGTCGGGGATTTCCGAGCCCTGTCGCTCGAATCGCTCGTGCGGATGAAATTAACCTCGTACCGCCGGAAAGACCAGGTTCATGTTCTCGACTTGGTGGAGGTCGGTCTGGTCGACCAATCCTGGACCGCCCGCCTTCCCGGCGAACTTGCCGCCCGCTTGCAGCATCTGCTCGACACGCCGGATGGTTAGGGCGGGGCGAGGACGTCGACCGTTGCCCCTGTGCGTCACGGCTTCTCGCGCCGCCGGACGAGGAGCACCGAGCACGGCGCTTGGGCCAGCAGCGTTTCCGACGTGCTGCCGATCATGAACCGCTGCCACGCGTTCTTGCCCTGGGCGCCGACAACGAGAAGGTCGATCTTCTTCTCGTTGATCGTCTTGAGGATTTGCTCGGCCGGGTGGCCCTCGGCGACGATCGGCTCGTGGGCGTGAAACGGCGCCGCAAGGGTCTTCGCGTAGGCGGCGAGGTCGACGCGCGTCTGGTTCTTGTTGGCTTCGTGCTCTTTCGCCCAATTGGCCGCCATCGCTTCCGTTTCCGGATCGCGGGCTTGCTTCAACAGCCAGTCGGGTATCGCCGGCGAAAGGTACGGCTCGACGACCGTCATCACGAATCCCTGCGCGCTCTCGGGCCAATGGACGTGGCGGAGCGACGCACCGGCCTGCTGGCTCGCGTCGGAACCGTCCGTGGCGAGCAGAATCCGCAGCGGTTCGCTCTCGCCGTGCGTGCGCGGGCGGACGATCATCACTGGAATGTTGGCCGCGCGGGCAACGTGGCGGGCGACGCCGCCGAGCTTGATCGCGGCGACCGGGCCGCTGCCCCGCGCGCCGAGGACGATGACGTCGGCCCGGCTTTCGTCGGCGGCGAGCAAGATGCCCGTCTTGGGCTCGCGCGTGCCGACGATCGTTTGTACGCCGCCGCGGAGGGCGTCCGGCACGCATTCGAGCGCCTTGGCGAACACGGCGTCGGCGAGGAGCTTCTTCGAGGTCGCCGACCGCGCGGCGGCCTCTTCGTCGCTAGGAAAGTTCATCTCCGGCGGCGCGTAGTAAAAGACGAGCGCATCGTGGCCCGGCGAGGTCATCGCGGAGGTCTGGCGAATCGCGTTCAAGCTGCCGTCGGAACCGTCGACGCCGAAGAGGATTTTCATGATCGGGGGTCGGGGGTCGGGGATCGGGAGAACGTCACGTCGCCCGCGGCGAGCGTCATTTAGCCCCGGTGAATACACCGGGGTAATCCGGCCCAACCGCGGCATTCGGCCAGAGCGTTCGCAAGCATCGCTCGTTCGCACCGGCCGTTACGGAAGTCTACCGCGCCGACCATGCCATGCGAACCGCCGTCGCGGCGATGAAAAGCCGCCGTTATTCCGATGCAATCTCGCGGCGGAGGGTCCGTAGCGCGTCGACGAGCTCCGGCCGGTCCGTCGCAACCGCCAGCGGTTCGAGGGCCGATTCGATGTACGGCCAGTCGAGCGCATCGCGCTGGCGGGCGATAATGCTTTCGATGTCGGCCCAATCGCGGCGTCGACCGGCAAAGGCTTTGAGAACGATCAAGTCTTCGGCCGTGCACACGCGCAACGACGTTTCAGGGGCATACTCGACGAGCCTTGCACGATCGATCACTTGCTTTTCGTAGGTCAGCCCTGCCAGCGCCACATCGATCCCGATCTCTTCGGAGGACTTGAGAAGCAAGACGCGGTTGAGTTGGGCGAACTCCGCGGCGTCCGCACGCCTTGGCGCGAAGCCGCTCAGCAAGAGCGAGATCGTCGCGCCGTCGCGTTCGAAGCCCGTGTAGACCGATACGTCCACGTCGAGCGTGACCCGCGGTTCTCCGTGGGCTTGCAGGGCAAGTCCGCCGATGAAGCAGAACGGCAGGCGATTGGCGTCGCAAAACGCTTGAAACGCCGCCGCGGTGGCCACAAGCTTCTTCATGGCGGCCTATCCGCTAGCGAAGACGAGCGAATCTGCGCTGCTGTTCGACCAATCCGCTGGTGGAACTTGCGACGTGGCAAGCAAGCGCCGCTTCGAACGCGTCCTCGAGTGCCACGAGCGCGCCGGCGAGCGACGTGCGGCGCGTTCTTTCGAGACGCTCGGCGTCGATCAGGGGCGCGGCGCGCTGCCACACGGCGGCCCAGGCGCGGGCTTCGTCCAACGATATCGAGGGTACATTCGACGGCGGCTGCATCGTATCCAATTCTAGCAGATTCACTTGCGCAGTGCGACCGCAATCCAGCGCAGCGTGTGTCCATGACGCCGCCGGGTTTCACGGGTATAATCCGCGTCCCTGCAACGCATTCCCAACGCCAAAACCTCCCGATCATGGACATCATCGCCGAACTTCGCTGGCGGGGGCTGATTCAGCAGTCGACCGGCGACGCCAATTTGCAAGCGTGGCTCAATGCCGGGTCGCGGACGCTCTACTGCGGTTTCGATCCGACGGCCGACACGCTTCACGCGGGGAGCTTGCTGCCGCTTATGGCGCTGCGGCGATTTCAACGCGCCGGACACAAGCCGATCGCCCTCGTCGGCGGCGCGACCGGCATGATCGGCGACCCCAGCGGCAAAAGTGCCGAGCGGAACCTATTGTCCGTCGACGTGCTGCGGCGCAACGTCGCCGGAATGGCGGAGCAGATGAAGCGGTTCCTCGACTTCGACGGACCGAGCGCCGCCGTTTTGGTCAACAACTTCGACTGGATGAGCGGCTTGTCATACCTCGATTTCCTCCGCGACGTCGGTAAGAACTTTCCGATCAACGTCATGCTCGCCAAGGATTCGGTGAAGTCGCGGCTCGAGCGGACCGACAGCGGCATGTCGTACACCGAGTTCAGCTACATGCTCTTGCAGGCTTACGACTTCGTCTACTTGAACGAGAAGTTCGCCTGCGAGTTGCAAATCGGCGGCAGCGACCAGTGGGGCAACATCACCGCGGGCATCGACCTGGGCCGGCGCATGCGGGGCGTGCAGCTTTACGGCATGACCTGCCCGCTGCTGCTCAAGAGCGACGGCTCGAAGATGGGCAAGACCGAAAGCGGGGCGCTGTTTCTTTCGGCCGAGCGGACGAGCCCGTATCAGTTCTATCAATACTGGATCAACGTCGACGATGCCGACGCCGGAAACTGTTTGCGAATGCTGACCGAAATATCGCGCGAGGAAATCGAATCGCTCGACGCCGACCGGGCGAGCGATCCCGGCAAGCGCGACAGCCAGCGGCGCCTGGCCGAGGAACTGACCCGGCTCGTCCACGGCGACGCGGGACTGGCCGCTGCCCGGCGGGCGACCGAGATTTTCTTCGGCGCGGAGATCGAAGCGCTGTCCGACGCGCAGCTCGTCGAGATATTCGCCGACGTGCCGAGTAAGACGCTCTCGCCGGCGCGGCTCGACGGTAACGGTTTGCCGATCATCGACGCGTTGGTGGAAGCCGATCTCGTGAAGAGTAAGGGCGACGCCCGGCGGCAGATTCAGCAGGGCGGCGCCTACGTCAACAACCGCCGCGTCGACGCGATCGAACGCCAGCTCACGCGGGCCGACCTGGCAAGCGAAACGGTGATGGTCTTGCGGCTGGGAAGGAAGCGGTACGCGCTCTTGCGGTTTGCGTGATCTCACTCGCCGCGCGCGTCGATTTCCAACAGTCCCAGTCGCCACGGAATCTCGCCGTACTTCTTGCCGCGCATCTTTTCGTCGGTCGCGCCCTGGAACAAGAATCGCGGCCGCTGCGGATCGACTTCGAGCCGCTCGTCGCTGCCGACGCGGAGCAGTTCGCCGTGGCTGATCGAGTCGGTCCAATGCTCGCCGGCATGGCGGACGTTGGTCGCGGCGGCAAACGGGTTCTCCCACGTATCGGCAACGGCCTCCCACGGTCCGGCCAGTCGCTTCGCACGAAACGACTTGTAATATCGCCTGCCGTTGCGCTGCGCCTCGACGAGCGTGACGAATTCGTCGCGCCCCTGGACCTTGTACGTGTGACTGGCCTCGAAAATGTCGCCGGTCAGCACGACCTCCGGCTTGGACCAGCCGCCAGGGAACTTTGCACGCGGCGTTTGCGACCGCCACATGCGCCCGTCGAGCGACGTGAAGAGAAGGTGGGCGTTTTCGTCGTCGGCGATGACCCAGAAATCGATCCACATCGCCACATTGTCGGGATGGGCATCAAACAAGAATGTCGGCGGCGTCCACGACGTCGGGTCGCCTATGTTGTCGCTCGTCGAATACGCCGGCTGTAACGCTACCTTGCGTTTCGGGTCGGTCGCCTGATAGATGAGATACCACTTCTTGTGCGGCGCGTAGAAGAACACCTGCGGCGCGCAGAAATAGCCGTCGGTGATCTTGAGCACGTGCCGCACGGCCTTGTCGGCGTCCTTCCAGTCGGCAAACGACGAGTACTCGATCTGATGCGACCGTTTCTGGCTGCGAATCGTGCAGAACAAATGCCAGCGACCTTCGTGGCGGACAATCGTCGGGTCCTTGACGGAGTAGCAGGGATCGTCCGCGCGTTCGGCAGGCGCAACGAGCGGCGGGCCGACGGTCCACTTGAGCCTGCCGCTTAGCAAGTCGGGTTCCTCGGCCCGAGCCGCGTTCGCCGCGAACGCGATCGTCAGGGCGGTGGACGCGAGGATCGTCGTGCGATGGAGATTCATTGGGAGCCGACTCCATCCAATTCGGTTGCCCGGTCGTCGACCATCACTGCATCCAAGTTTCTGCCCACCGTTCACTGCCCACCGCCCACTGTCCACTACCCACTCAATCTGAACTTCCGTCGCGGCTCAAGGCCGCATGGGCCTACCGCCGTCCCTTCGTCACGCCCGGCAAATCGTCCGTGCGGAATGGCGTCGCCGGCAGACCTTCTTTGTTGAAGAGGTTGACGACGGGATAGTTGGCCCAGCCATAGCGGACCATCGCGGGCTTGGCTACTTCGGCGTGCTTGACGATCACCTTGTCGCCGTCGATGCGGGCTTCGGCGTTGTAAAACACGTTGTCGTCGCCGGCGACCGTGAAGCCGATCAGCTTCTCGCCGCGCGCTTCGAGCCCGCCGCCCACGTGATCGAAACTCAGCACGGCTTCGTTGCCGCGGACTTCCATTTTCGTGTAAACCGGGCCGCTAAACACGAGCTTCTCGCGGTAGGCGATCGCCCTCGCCGCGCGGGCGAGGGCGAGGCGTTCGCCGACCGGTCCTTTCGGCTTGGGGTGAATATCCTTTTCGTCGCCGAGATCGGTGATGACGGCCATGCCCGTGTTGGGCGAGGCCTTGAGCGTCGTGAGCTGGGCTTCGCGGAGTTCGGCCCAATCGCTTTCGCCCGGCGAGTCGACGATCATCTTCCACGGCGCGAGTTGCACGTAGAGAAACGGGAATTCGCCCTGGCCCCAGAGATCGCGCCAGTTCTTAATCATCGCAGGAAACAACTCGCGATACTGCTCGGCCCGACCGGCATTCGATTCGCCCTGATACCAGATCGCGCCGCGAATGGCGAACGGAGCGACGGGATGGATCATGGCGTTGTAGAGCGTCGTCGAATTGCCGTTCTTGAGCGTCGGCTTGAGGTCTTCGTCCGCGTCGAGAACTTCGCGGCTCGTCCATTCCTCGGCCGCGGTGCCGCCGACGTTCGAGCTAATCAACCCGACGGGCACGCCGAGCTTGGCCTGCAATGCGCGGCCGAAGTGATAGCCGACGGCCGAGAAATCGCCGACCGTTTTCGGCCCGCACTCGACCCAGGCGCCCTGCACGTCCGTTCGCGGTTTGGCGTCGCGTTCGCGCGGGACCGTGAACAGGCGAATGTGCGGATTGGCCGACTCGGCGATGATCTTTTCGGGCGTTTCGCCTTGGCGGACCGCCCATTGCATGTTGGACTGGCCGCTGCAAATCCAGACTTCACCGACGAGCACGTCGTCGAGCGTGATCGTGTTCGTGCCCTGGACCGTAAGCTTGTACGGCCCGCCCGCCTTGAGCGGTTTGAGCTTCACGCGAAACTTGCCGTCCGCGCCGGTCGTTTCGAGCTTCTGGCCGCCGAGCGACACGACGACCTTCTCGCCATCGCCCGCGGCGCCCCAGATGGGAACCTCAATACCTTGCTGCAACACCATGTGGTCGCTGAACAGGCCGTGGAGCTTGACCTCGGCCGAAGAGGATGCGGCGAGCAACGAAACGACGACAAGTGCCAGAGAAAACGAGCGATGTAGCATGGATGTGAGAGGTTGGAGATTAGTGGGCTATGGGCGGAAAAGTCGGGGCAGTCAGGACATAGGTGGCGCGCTTGGTTCAGGACATGGGTGGCGCGCGGGTTGGGTTAGGGTGAGGAGTTGGATGGTTTGAGCCACACGGACGGAGAATAGCTCCTCGCGACTTCGCACGTCATTAGACCATGACCCGAACGATCGCGAAACAGCCGGAAATCGGTCAAACCGGGATGGAGGATGGAGGAAGCCAGTCCCGTGAACTTACGATCATCGCAAGGGCACAGGGCCGCGGAGTACGCCCGCGTGCGAGCGTGGGAGTATCTTTGGTTCGGTGCCTCGCTTCGTTGATGCGATTGACTCGTGTGCCATTACGCCCCCGTGCGAATCTTCCCAAGGGCCAGCGCTTGGAATATCCTGCATACGAATCGCCATCGCGGCTGCTCGGCGCGAATTCGTGAAACCTGCGGATTCAGCCCCACCACATTCTTCCGAGGTGCCCAATTGTCCTTCGTTCGCACGTTCCTCTGCGCTTCCTCTGCTTCCTCCGCATCTTCTGCCTTTCATAAGCCGTCGTTCGAGAAGGCGTGGTCGTTCGCATTGTTTTCGGCAAGTATCGTTTGTGCCGGCTGCGGACAGAACAAGTTCGAGAAAGAAGTCGAGACCGAGAAGAACGCCGTGACGTTCGCGCGGCAGGTCGTTTCGGGCGGGTATGAACTCGTGACGACCGAGGAACTCAAGAAGCTCGTCGACGACAAGGCGGCGTTTCTGCTCGTCGACACGATGCCCGCCGACGATTTTGCCCGCGAGCATATCGCCGGGGCGGTCAACTTTCCGCTGCCCAAGGAGGACATGCCGGAATGGGACGCGAAGCAGACCGGCGACAAGACGACCGAGGACTTTGCCAAGCTGCTCGGCGAAGACAAGAGCCGGCTGATCGTGTTCTATTGCGGCTTTACCGCTTGCGGCCGGAGCCACAACGGGGCCATGTGGGCAAAGAAGCTGGGCTACACGAACGCCAAGCGGCAGCCCGGCGGAATCTTCGCCTGGAAGGGAGCAGGATTTCCCCTCGACGCGTCGAAGTAGCTCTTCCTGGATCAAAACGAATGCGGGAGTTACGTCTTCTTCTTCGCGGCGGGCCGGACTTTTAGCTTCTTACCCTCGATCTCGTAGTCCAGGCCGTAAGGCTTCATCACTTTGTCGAGCAGTTCCTTCACCGAGCCCGATTTGAGCTCGACGGAGACGAGCCGATCGAGCGAAACCTCGGCCTCGACGAGCGCCGGACCGTCGAACTCGGCTTCGAGTTGCAGCCGGCGGGCGATCTCCTTGATGAGCGCACCGAGCGGCTGGTTCGTGGCCGTGAAGGCGTCGATCCGCAAGCGGTCGAGGGCCACGTCGCCGGTCGCCGCGGCGCCGCCGGCCGACGGTTTGCGGATCGGCTTGCCGTTGATGGCTTCGGCGATCTGCAATTGATCTTCGATGCGGCCTTCGACTTCGATCCGCGTCCCAGCCACGCCGATCTTACAATCGCGAAACACCTCCGAGAGCTTGCCGGCCACGTCGGCCGCCGCTTTGCCGATCGGATACGAACGCTTGATCGCCACGCGCTCGGGAATCGGCACGAGCCGCAGCGTCTGCCCGCCGGGCTGAATCTCGAACGTCAGATCGTAAGCCGCGGCGACGATCGACAGCCGATCGGCGACGGGCATCGACGGAAGCTCTACCGCGCCCCAGAGGTCGTGCGGCACGGCGTCCAGGTTCTCGATCGTCGTGCCCGCTTCGGCGGCGATCGCTTTGAGCAGCTCGCGCGGTTCGGCGAAATCGTCCCAGGCGAGCGGCTTGAGCGCGGCGAACCGGCGCGCTTCGGACGGAGGCAACTCGCGGATGTCCTGCTTGCGAAGTTCGGCGACGGTTCGCAAGCGGTGCGTAATCGCCGGCGGCCCGAAGTAGATCACCGAACCGACCTGACAGAGCGCGACATCCGCTGCCTTCGCGATCCGGGACAGCGCTTCCTCGAACGGGACGTTGCCCATCGCGAGGTTGAGACGCCTTTGCGGGTCGACGCGTCGGTCGAGCATCATCGCGACGCGGATGCCCGGCGAGCGGGAAAGGGTCGCGAGGGCTTCGCGCAGTTCCTGCCCTGACCACGCGAGCCCGGCGCCACCGATGTTTTCGCCGAGGAATTGCTGCAGGTCGCGCCCGCTTCGCCAGGTGACGGAATCGGCAGCGCAGGCGTGGCGCGGGGCGATGCCGGCAAAACAAAGCAATAACAGCAGCGGTAGGGAGACAGGAGTCAAGAGACAGGACGAGATTCGAGATCCACCCCGGAAACGACAGGTAAAGCACCCGCTCCTGGCTCCTGGCTCCTGGCTCCACGGTTTCCGCCTGAGCATCATCGCACACCTCTCGCGTTCCGCCGCCCGGCCGACTTGCCGTACCCGCTACAAACCTCATTTTGCCCGATCGGCGGCCGCGCTGCCACTGGGAGTTTGGCGTGCCAATCGCTTGCGAAGTGGGGTCGGTCGTGATTAGACTCAAACATGTAGGCGGGGCGTGAATTGGGTTCGTTGAACCGGTTTCCGCCCGGCTTCCACGAGCCACGGACGGCGGCAATTGCTCGGCGAATTCGAGCGTTCTGGCGCCTTTGGAGTCTACACCCGTGAGCCGTCCCTCTTCGCGTCGCCCGTTACTCGACAGCTATTACGAACGTTATCTCGAGGCCGAAAACTCGGCCGCCTTCATTCGCCAGGTCGGCGAACGGTATTCGGTCGCCACGCTCGAACGGCTGGCGGAATCGGGCGACCGCATGACCCGCCGCGGAGCCGTGCTGGCGCTGGGTTTTCTGGCCGATTTCGAGTCGAACAACGTGCTCGGCGCCGCCCTGCGCGACCGCGACCGGGGCGTGCGGACGCTCGCCGAAAACGCGATTCGCCTCGTGTGGTGCCGGATCGGAACGCCGTCGCAGCGCCAGGAGCTCGGCGCGATCATCCGGCTCAACAACGCGCAGCAGTTCGCCGAAGCGATCGCCCGGGCGTCGAGCCTCATCGACATTGCCCCCTGGATCGCCGAAAGCTGGAATCAGCGGGCGATCGCGTATTTCAGCACCTCGAAGTTTCTGGACGCGATTCGCGATTGTCAGCAGGCGCTGGAGATCAACCCCTATCACTTCGGCGCGGCGGCCGGCATGGGCTATTGCTACGTCCAGCTTCGCGAGCACGCCTCGGCAGCCGAGTGCTTTCGCCGAGCCTTGAAGCTGAACCCCGGCATGGAGAGCGCGCGGGCAAAGCTGATCGAGGTCCAGCGGGTGCTGAAGGACGGGGAGTAGGCCGAAGTATAGGTTCTGATTGTGTGGATCGACTCAGTTCGAAGGTAACGCGACGGAGCCGAAACTGACCTTCAGCGAGTATCTCGCATGCAACTCCGCCGATGCCCAAATTGCAGCATCACGGTGGTCCCGTCGGACGACGGCGCATGTCCGAGTTGCCGGAAACGCATTGCGGCGTGGGTGGATTGCCCGCCGATTGATGCTAAGTCCGCGACGGATGATGCCTCAATTCCCGTCGCAGGCTTGGCGGACAAATACTGTCGCACATGCGGCAAAGAGCCCCCGACAGGAGACG
Source organism: Planctomycetota bacterium (assembly GCA_003576845.1). GTDB lineage: Bacteria > Planctomycetota > Planctomycetia > Pirellulales > PLA5 > PLA5. The sequence continues at coordinate 8,441 of QEVJ01000105.1, read as the reverse complement.
CCAAATGTTCGTGCGGCGTACACCCTCTTGGTGGCCGAAACTACTGCCCACATTGCAGGTTTCCAACATACACGGATGAAAGCAAATGCCCCGGCTGCCACGCGGTTATAGCTTCTGGCCTTGCGAAATCACGACGCACGCTCGTTGCAGGGGAATGGCCGCACGATCCCTGGCAAATGGTGTTCCTCACGCTCATCGTTCTTCCGGGGCTCGCTCAGATCTTACTTGGGCAGACGAACAAGGGCCTTCTGATGATGTTACTGTCCGTGATCGGCGGGATTCCCCTAAAGATCATTGGGGCCGTCGATGCGTTTCGAGTTGCTAAGAAGCTGAAGGCGGGAAAGGCCGTTGCGCCATGGGATTGGTTCTAAGGTCCAAACGCCTATCCCAGAAGGCGCGGCTCGGTCGGGATACCGGCCGTAACAACGACGGCGAGTAGCACAACGTTCAAGGCTTAAGGTATAAGGGTCAAAGAAGGTCCAAGGCTTACGGTTTAGGGCATAAGATGGCCGTGTTACCCCCAGTTGGGCCGGCGCGTCGTCAAGCCTTGGCCTTGATCCTTTAGCCTTGTTTAAGCCTTGAGACTTGAACCTTGAGCCTTTCGTCGTCAAATCGTTCGCTCGCCACGCGCCTCTGGTACGGCTTCTTGAAGTTCGTCTGCCGGCTGCTGGCGCTCGTGGCTTATCGCATTCGCTGCTACGGTCGCGAGCATCTGCCCACGACCGGCGGCGTGTTGCTGCTGTCGAACCATCAGAGCAACCTTGACCCGGTGATCGTCGGCCTGACGTCGAATCGCCGCCTCAACTACATGGCCCGAGAGACCTTGTTCCGCTTCGGGCCGTTTCGCTGGTTGATCCACTCGCTGGATGCGATTCCGATCGACCGCGAGGGCTTGGGCCTGGCCGGGCTGAAAGAAACGCTCAAGCGGCTCAGGCGAGGCGAGATCGTGCTCATGTTTCCCGAGGGAACGCGAACCCGCGATGGCGAACTGGCCTCGATCAAGCCGGGCTTTTGTGCGCTCGCCCGGAGGGGGAGCGTGCCCCTCGTGCCGGTCGCGATCGACGGAGCATTTCAAGCCTGGCCGCGCAGCCAGATGTTGCCGAGAACCGGAATGCTTCGGGTTGTGTACGGCCCTCCGCTGCTGCCCAGCGAGATCGAACCGCTCGACGACCAGCGATTGATCGCGGAGATCGAACGGCGGATGGCGGCTTGCTTCGAGCACGCCCGAGCTAGCCGCCGGCGCGCCTTGTCCGCCAGGCAACCGCCAGGATCGCCAACAGGACCAGATTGCGCACGAGCGAGGTCTTGAGCGTAACGCCGGCCCAACGGTCGACGGCGCCCAGGCAGCCGCAATCGATGTCGAAACCTTGCCAAACCCCGTACCCCACTACCGCCGTGAACGCGAGCAACAAGGCCGCCGCAAGGCCATAACCCGTCCGACGGCCGGCGAAAAGCAACGCGGCGGCAACCGCCTCCAGGACGGAAACGGCAATCGCCGTGGGGTGCTCCCAACCGTCCCAAACCAGCCCGAAATCGCCCACGGCACGGGCGAACGAGGCCAGATCGAACCATTTCGCCACGGCCGCGGCAAGCAGCACGGCGGCGACGCACCAGCGGCAAAGTCGATGTGCCCAGAGATACATGGCGGTTCCGCGGAAAGTCGGACGTTGAAGGCAAAAGGTAGGGCACCGGGCCACAGGCGAAGCTCCAAGAAATGTTCGCGAAGTGGGATGGTTTCCGGCTCGGTCTAAGCATTATCATGTCGCCGTGGCGGTACGACGCAAGTCGACGCCCTGTTTGGCGGACGCGAATTTCGATCCCACACGTTCGTGCCGCCGAGGAGTTCTTTCCCAAGTCCAGGCAATGAGTGCGTACAGGAGGGTTGGACATGAAGACGATTCCACTGCTGCTGCCCACGATCGCGGCCATGCTGATTGCCGCCGGGGCCGCGCCAACGGCACAAGACGAAGCGCCGAAACCATCGGTGACCGTCATGGGCACGTGCGTCTATCTCGGTAAGGCACGTGACAACATCGTCGTCACGCTTTCCAACCTCGCGGAACCCACGCCCGCGAAGGAAGGACAAGAACCCGAGCCGGAAGCGGAAAAGGCCAAGCCGCTCACCGCGACGACGAACGACAAGGGCGAGTACGAGTTCAAGAGCGTGCCGATCGGCAAGTATCAGCTCACGGCGAAGGGCCGACCGCAAAACAGCATTCGCGCCTACAAGGAAGCCGATCCGGTCGACTTCGAAATCACGGCCGACACGAAAAGCCCCGTCGAAAAGAAGATCAACCTTACGCTGGATCGGGCAAAGTAGCATTCGAATTCCGGTTCTGCCGGGTTCCACCACGATGCGGCAAGCGCGCGGTTCCTCCGGCCGCACGCTTGCCGCATTTTCCTTTGGCGATCGGTCGCCAGTCCGCGAAGTCAGCTCGACTGGTCCAGCAGAGCCGAGATACATTCGCGATCGTCCCCCCGATCGTTCGCCCAAAACCGGTGCGGGCGATACACGGCAACGGGCGAGCCGTCGAGCAGAAACGCCGAACGAGGACCGCCCGCGAACAGCGGGACCAGCGTCGGACCGTAAAGGCTCTCTGCGTCGATGTCGATTTCAAGATCCCCAACGTCGGCGACGCGCCACGACCGATGCGCGACGCGGTATTCGATCGTCAGACCGTCGCGGGCCGTGCCGTAGCCGAAGTAATGCTCGGCGATGAAGCCCGCGTGAGACGCTCCATCGAGCGGCCGCCACGATCCCGAGCGCCGGGCGGCGATGCGGTGCTCGCGGCCGCCGCAGCGGCAGCGGTAGCACGCGCGGCCTCCCAGCGCGATGTTCCGTTCGTCGTCCAATTCCACCTCGGAGCGGATCGGAACGACGCGATAGTGCTCGTTGTACGCGCAATTGGCCAGAGCCGCGACCGCACGGCGGTTGACCAGCTCGCGCAGAAACACCACGCCGCGGCGCGCCCCGCCCGGCACGTCCCGAACGACGTAGAACCGCAGGTTGATCTCCGGAAACGTCGCGTGAAACGGCACACCAACTCCCAACAGCCGCGTGTGCTCGAAGCGAAACGCCACGAGGCTCGCGAAACAGCGGCCGCCGTCAAAATCGAGCACCGTGCCTCGCGGAACGTACGGAGCGAGCAGCGCCGGATCGACCTCGTAGTTGACGACGAGCAAGTGCCGCCAATCGGCCGTCAAAAAGGGTCGGTCGTTCATGCCGCGGGTCCGTTCGACGCCGTTCCATGCAGATCGTCTGCATTCCTAACCGCAAACGCCGCCAGGCGACAACCCGCCACGCGCGAACCGCAAAGTAGCAATGACGCAAAGGAAGTCGCAAGAACCTCCGAGAACAAGCAATCTGCCTTGTCCTCTGTGCCGCTGCTCCTTTGCGGTTCAGGTCGACCCGGCAAACCGATCGAGGCCGAGAAAACCAACGGGATGCTTCGTCTCGCCCGCGTCGACGAGGTCGGCCAGGATCTCGCCCAGCACCGGCGCGAACTTGTAGCCATGCCCCGAAAGCCCCGCGACAAACGCGACCCGCGGTTCCCCCGGAAGCAAGTCCACGACGAAATGTTCGTCGGGCGACATCGTATACATACACGTCGCATGATCGCGCGGACGCCGAGCGAGACCGACGAGGTGCGCCTCGACGAAATCGGCGACGGCATCGCAGTCGGCTGCGTCGAGCGCTCGGTCGACCGTCGAGGCGTCCGCCACGGTCTCGCCGCCGGAATGCCGCGCGACTTTCACGCCTCGATCGTCGAACTGCGGAAACCCATAGAACACGCCCTGCGAAAGCTCGTAGAGAAACGTCGGACAGCCGGCGGCGACGCTGAGCGGCCAATTAGCGCACGTCGCGGCATCGCCCCCCGCCGCGGCAAACCAATACAGCGGCTTGCGGCGGACGACAAGCGGCACGCCGAGCGCGGGAAGCACGTGCGCGGCCCACGGACCGGCCGCGACGATGAGACGCTCCGCGCGGAACTCGCCGCGGTCCGTCGAAACCGCGATCGCGTTGCCGGAGCGCGACCACGACGCGACGGCGGTGTTCGTTTGCAGCGCGGCGCCGGCTTGGACGGCCAGTTGCAGATGCGCCGCGACGCAACGTTCGACGTGCAAAAAACCCGCGGTCGGCTCGAACACGGCGGCATAGTTGCCTGGGACGCGAAAGCCGGGAAAACGACGCTCGGCGTCGGCGGCGGAAAGTCGTTCGACCGCCAGATCGTGCCGCGCCGCGCTCGCAAGCACGCCCGGAACGACGACGCCGTCGCCGGGACCGACTTCGAGCAGACCGACTTGCTCCAACAACGTCTGCCCCGTCGCCGCTTCGACTTCCCGCCACAGCTCGTAAGCCCGCAGCACGAGCGGCACATAGTCCGGATGCTCGAAGTACGCTTGCCGAATGATGCGGGTCTGGCCGTGCGTGCTGCCGCGGTCGTGCGGCGGAGAAAACTGATCGATTCCCAGCACGCGATGCCCGCGTCGCGCCACGTGGCAGATCGCAGCGCTGCCAATGCCACCCAGACCCAACACGATAACGTCATAACGGTTCGACATAAGCAATAAGCAATGTAGGTCAGGCCAAGCGGCGGCCAAAACGCCAACCGTCACGATCACGCCCGCCCCGCGCCGGCCTGACGGTATTGCCACGGAATCGCCGCGCCACGTCGGCCAGCGCCGCCGCCTCTCTCAATCCCTTTCGCTCTTTCGCGCTTTCGCGATCCAATAAACCCAGCCCACTTTCGCACCTTCGCGATCCGAACAAACCCGATTTACAGGAGCGACCGCCGACCGAAGTGCCGACCCCGACAATTCGATCGCGAAACCACGAATAATCCAGCCACATTATGCGCTGGTCCTCATCCGCGCTCATTACGCCCCGCCGCGCGTCGCGCCGTACAGAGCGCCCGCGTCGGCCATCCTCGTCGTTTCGGGAAAGAACCGCCGCATGGTCTCGCCGCACACTTCCTCGACGGCGCCTTCGATCGTCCTTTCATCGACCAACGACGTAATCCGCCCCGTCCAGGCGCCGCAGTTGATGTGACCCGACTTTCGATCGAGAAGCCCGGCATCGACGCCCAGAAACTCCGCGATTCGATCCCACGACCGCGCCAATTCATGCGTGCGCACGAGCAGCATCCGCTCCGCTGGAATCCGCGCGACGCACGTTTCGACGTGCGTCTTCCAAACATCGAGAAACGCCGCGAGCGAATACAGCCCGGCCTCGCGCAATCCCCGCTCGTTCGGCCCGTGCGGGTGCGTCGCCGGCTCAAACCAGAAGTCCATGAACGCCCGCACTTCGCCCGGCATCTCGCGCGTCAGCAGGTGGCCGACGATTGAGTTGAGCCACGTGTAACAATCGCGCACCAACACGATGAACTTCGCCTCGGGAAACGTGGCGACCAGGTGATCGAGCACGAAGAAGTTGCCCCAGGCGATATCAAGTTCCAATCCGAGCCGCCGGTCGCGCTCCCGCAGCCAGGCGATCGCCGCCGCGTCGTTAACGTTACCGCCGGCAAGCCGCACGACCTGATCCAACAACTCCTGCCGCAACGGCTCGTGCTCCGCCCGAAACGCGTCCTTGAAGACGCCCCACAACGAGCCGGTGCCCGATTTCGCCTGGCCAACGCAGTAAGCGTGCACGCGCCTCGCGGCAGGTTTCTCGGTCTTGTCCATCAAGCCATGATATCAACGTCGGGTGGCACTGGGTCCACCATCGGGTGGCACTGGCTCCCATCGGGTGGCACTGGCTCCGCCAGTGCGCCGGCTGCCGCCCGTCGCTAGCCATCGAGCTTCAATTCGTGACCCAGCGGAACAAGCTCCGCGGCAACGCAGCGCGAAACGAAAAAGGGAACGAAAGGCGGCGCGGCCCACCCTGCCGATCACACGGCGGCGGAACAACACGCAGGCCCGCCCACGGTATGCCGAAAAAATCCTTACACCCCGCCCCGACCGCACGCAACCAAAAACCCGTTTGCCGCACCGCCTACGCGAGGGAGTTATTAAACAAACTCCTGGGGAATCGCGGGGGTAACGTTCAATAACCTCCAACACTTTCCCAGACCCACTCAGTCAACAAAAAAACAAGCCCGCCGCGCCCTTCGTTCGAAAAAAAACAAAACTGCCCATCATCATTCGCCGCACAGACCGCCCAGCATCAACACGTTTCCCCGCCGCCCGCGCAGCATCTTCCGCACGTTCCCTCATATCAAACGATTGGCACAACTTCAAGCAACAAAATACCCACCGCCGCAAAAAATCCGCCGCCCGACACACGTAGCACGTAGGGTGGGCTGTGCCCACCGGCGCCTCCAAGCAAAACCAACGCCAATCCGCCAAGGCCGCCAACATCCAAATCCCAACCGCGCCCCGCCGAAAAACAAACGCCGCGACGACGCAACTTGAGACCAAAATGGAACGAAAGGTGGGCGCAGCCGACCCTACGTCACTACGTCACTGCCGATTACGCAAGGAAGTTCGCATCCATTCTCGCGATCGACGGCAAATCCGCATCGACCTCCACGCCGTCCGATTCATAATACCGCGCGCTCGACCATTTCCAATCGCGTGCCCGTTCGCACAGTTTCTTTCGCACGGGATTCTGATGTATGTAGTCGATCGACGCGAGCACGCTCGTCGTTGCCGTTAGATTGCGATCGTATCCCGGCCCTTCTTGCCAAAACCGAAACGTCCACGTGCCCGGCCTTTCCTGCACGGTGAGCACGTCGAGCAACGGGCCGCCTCCTTCTTCAAGCAGATTCTTCACCTGACGTGAAAACGGCTGCTTGATCGATTTGAGCAGTTCCGAAACGCGTGCAAGCTCGCCGATCGGCGAAACCAACAGATGCACGTGGTTCGGCATGAACACGAAGGCGTGCAAGCGAAACTCCCAACGATACATCGCGCGATCGATGGCGATGGAAAGCAACCTTCGCCATGCATCGTCCACCAAGAGTGCCCGTCCGTGGTAGCACGAAAACGTCAGCTCATGCAAATCGCCGGGACGATGGAAATGCTTGATCGTCTTGTGCTTCGCGGGCAAAGCGTCCATGGTCCATCCCAACATTTCAAGTGGCGTGGCACTGGCGACAAGCGAATCTCACGTGGGGTGGCACTGGTGGCTTAACCCACCAGTGCAGGGCCCAGGACCAACTCTCCATTCTCGCGAGTCCTGGTCCCACCATTCTCGAATGAACCTGGGCCGAAAGAAAGCCTTGGCTCGTTGAGCATGCCAAGCCGGGGCAATCGAAAATGGAAAGCGAGTTCGCGCCGCTGCACTGGTGGGTTAAGCCACCAGTGCCACCCCACGAAGAATCAGCCACGATCAGTGCCACCCGCCGCTGCACAGTCCACCCTACGTCATTGGTCGGATCCATCCGACTTCAAAGCCATTTCGATGTCCTCTGGGATATCACGAGCACCGCTTTCAAAATCCTCGAGTCCAATTACGGGCACTGATCGCAGCGTCTCCTTCGCACTCCTCTCCCAGAGATCAATCTCAGTAAACCTTCCTTGAAGCTTTCGCATAAACGCATAACATCCAACATCGATAACAAAGGCGCGATACGTCCCCTCGCGGTGTTTGTGCGTCAATGCCGTTGCGACCTGATGAATGATTCGATAGTCGAGCAGTCGGTAAACGAGATCGCGAATATCATCATTGTCGCGAAGAAGCTGCTCGGAAATGAGAAAGGCACTATGCTTCTTTTCGATGCAAAAACGCCTAATCACATAGATTCCGGCGAGAAGCGCGTCCTGTTCCTGGGCTTCGCAGTCGCTCTTAAGCTCTTCGATGCGGCGCTCGAATGTTTCAAGACTTAGAAAGCGAACATCGTCTTTTCCGATTCGGCCGTCGTCGCTCGAAACCGTGTCGAGAACTTCCAAGAACAACGACAAACAGTCTCGAGGAACGCCTCCTCCAGCAAGTAGCAACCGGCGAAAACCTTCCCCCTTGAATAAACCATCAATTTCGTCATTCGAAACACCAGCCAAGTCTCCAAAGGCATGGAGAATCTGTCGGAACTGCCTTTCAGTCTTCACAATGCTCTCTAATGTGAAATCCACATCGATCGGCTGATAGTCGTGCCTCGCTTGGGCACCTGTCGGCTGTCCCTGTCGGTCTGCATATAGGACGCTGGCGTGACGCAGAGTAGCCACCTTGAAATACAGCGGCAAGTCCTTGCAAAGCCGATGAACGTAGTCCATCACGTAAGGTTGGTCGGTCCGACGAAGGTGATAGAAATCGTCAATGTGGAGAAATACAGCCTTCACGTCATTTGACAACGTGAAGAACTCACGCAGCTTCTCCTTCAACTCCGGCAATAGAACGTTCAGCCGCGCTGCCTTGCTATCATGTTGCTTGTACTCGCGCTCGATCGCATCGCGTTGTTTCGCGACATGCATTCTCCCGAGCCCTGCACTAACGCCAGTGCCAA
>QEVJ01000259.1 GCA_003576845.1 Planctomycetota bacterium | reverse complement strand
TTGTTCACCTGAAGGTTTGAGGAAAGCGTTTTTGCCCGAGGAAATCGATATTGACCGTTCACTATGCCGATCGAGTATGCCCGACCCGTGAACGGTTACGAAGACAACTCCCAGCAGCGTGCCGACCCTGCATCAAGTTTGCAGCAACTACCTGAGACACGTACAGCACGCTGGGTCGCCCAGCACGTACAAGATGCGGGCGGATTCCCTGTTTGACTTCTGTTATGGGCTTCCGGCGCGATTCCGGCGCGACAAAAACGGTTCCGGCGCGAAGATTCATCCCGGCTACGGGCATCTTCCGGCCAATCAACTCCGGCCGTGCCACGTTATCGAGTGGCTTGACGCACACCCCGCATGGAAAGAGCGCCCTCAATTATGCAGTCGAGACCGGGAGAATCAATTTGAATCCGATCAAGGGAAACTCTTGGACCAATGGTCAGACTAGAGCGAAAGCGCGCGTCGTGATTGTGGCTCCGGAACAAGAGACCACCTTATTAGAGGCATCAACACCAGCCCTGAAAAAGGCACTTCGAGCTTTGATTCTTTTATTTTGCCTTTTGCATTCCCTCCGTGCTTCGGAGTCTGCGGGTTTCGAGAGGCGCTGGGGAACGCCGCCGTTGGGCAGAGGCATGGGAAAACGGCGAGTCACTTGTTGAGCGCGTCGGCGAGCTTCGCGTAGGTTGCGGCGTCCTCGCCGAGTCCGTGCCGTCGGCAGAAGGCGTGGAGTTTTTCGTAGCGCGGTCCGGGTTCGGTTTCCGTCGCCCAGCAGATTTTGGCCATGCACTCGGGACATTCGGCGAGCGGGCGGCGGTCGGATTCTTCACGGTTGTTGCTGCCGCACATGTTGCACTCGTAGGCCGTGCAGTGCTGCAGCGAGAACATGTGGCCCAACTCGTGCGACGCGGTCTTGAGCGTTCGCCGCAGGCAGAGGCGATACTCGTCGTCGCTCTCGTCGGGCTCGCCGTTGCGATAGAGCGACCAAACGCCGACGCGGTCGGACAGCGACGCCTGGCCGAACACGAAGTTCCAACCCTCGCCGGGCCAGAGGTCGCTGGTCGTGAGCGCGATCGCGGCCGCGGCGTCGGCGGGAAGCTTCGGTTTGAGCACTTCGTAGAGCACGTGCGTGGTGAGAATCTGGTCCATGCCCCAGCGCGGATGCTTGCGGCGGGCCTTGGCGGGGATTACGTCCAGGGCGAGCGGTTCGAGTTGCTTCACTTCGCGGCTGAAGTAGATCGCCAGATACGCGGCCGTTTCGTCGACGAGTTTCTTTTGCGTGGCGGTGAACTCGCCGAGCGGCTGGATGTAGATCACGTTCCGCTTGCCGCGCGGCGTGACGGGCTTGGACTTGAGGTACTGGCGAAAGGTCTGCCCCTCTTCTTTGTGCTCGGCGAGCCAATCGCCGGGCTGCAGCTCGCCGAGGGGCGTATGGAGCGGCTTGAGCTTTTCGATGGCGGCGACGAGCGATTTCACCGCGGGCGGATCGGCGGCGTCGGCACAGCCTGAGAGCATGAGAAGCGTCAGCGACGAGAAAGTAGCTTTCGTAACGTACGAGATCGGCGTCATGTATGTTCGGCTCGAATCAGGGACGAGGTTCGTCGAGGCAAGCGGCCGCCGTTGTTTCGCGATAATCACGGACACTTATTCCGACCGTGGCCGAGTCCTTTCGCGATAAAGCGTCGAACCCTAGAATCGCGAATTGCCCGACTGCCCGTTGTTCTGCGAACCTTGGACGCTCCCATGCCCCTTCTCGGCGCCCACATGTCGATTGCCGGCGGTTATTATAAGGCCGTCGAGGCTGCGGCCAAACTTGGGATGGATGTGGTTCAGCTTTTTACGAAGAACAACAACCAGTGGGCGGCGAAGCCGATTTCGGATGCGGAGGCGGCGCAGTTCAAGGCGGCGATTGCGGCGACGGGCGTGGGGCATCCGACTTCGCACGATTCGTATTTGATTAACCTCGCCAGTCCCGACGATGCGCTGTGGAAGAAGTCGATCGACGCGTTCGTCGTCGAGCTGGAACGGGCCGACATGCTGGGGATTGCGGGCGTGGTGGCGCATCCCGGGGCGTGCGTCTCGTCGAGCGAAGAGGAGGGCCTTGAGCGGATCGCAGCGGCGCTCGACGAAGTGCATCGGCGGACGCCAAAGGTGAAGGCGCGGTGCCTCTTGGAAACGACGGCGGGGCAAGGCTCGTGCCTGGGGCATCGGTTCGAGCATTTGGCGGCGGTCATTGCGGGCGTGAAGCAGCCCGAGAGGCTCGGCGTGTGCGTCGATACGTGCCACGTGTTCGCGGCGGGCTATCCGCTTGCGCCGAAGAAGGAGTACATGGCGACGATCCGCGCTTTGGACGACGCCGTGGGACTCGATCGCGTGGCGGCGGTTCATCTGAACGACAGCAAGCGGGAACTCGGTTCGCGCGTCGATCGGCACGAGCACATCGGCCGCGGCAAGCTGGGATTGGAGCCGTTTCGACTCTTGCTCAACGACAAGCGGTTTCGCCACGTGCCGATGTTCTTGGAAACGGCCAAAGGCGAGGAAGAGGGCGAGGATTTGGACGCGATCAATTTGCGGACGTTGCGGTCGCTCGTGGCGTCGGGGCGCGGCGTGCGACGGTAGCGGGGCTGTCAGGACGGCGCGGGTTAATGTCTTTTTTGGTTGTTGGGTCCAGCGCCGCTTGTCCTGACCTACGGGTTTCTACGTTCGCTTGATCGCTGGGTTGCCGGATTCGACGATGAACGAGGCGGCGGTGGAGACTTTGCCGCCGGGCTTGAGGACTTCTTCGATGACGCGGTAGTCGCTTTGCCACTTGTCGGGCGCGACCGTGCAGGTGACATAGGCTCGCTGGCGGTCGTGGAACTTGACGCACGGGTTTTCGGCCAGGAGCGCGTCGAGACCTTTGACTTGCTTGGGGCCGTTGCCGCTGCTGGAAATCGACGAACCGACGAACTCCGTGGCGACGACGGGCGTGTCGGCTTTGCGGTCGTCGACGCGAAGCTCGTTCGCCCAGTTGGAGTGGATGTCGCCGGTGAGGACGATGGGATTGGGAATCTTGCGGTCGGCGAGGAATTCGACGAGCTTCATCCGCTCGAACGTGGCGCTGCACCACTGGTCCATCGAGTAGCGCTTCTCGGCGCCGGCGGCGATGTCGACCATGCCCATCATCACTTGCTGCGCGAGGACGTTCCACTGTGCGGTCGATTGCAGGAGTCGCGCCTTGAGCCATCCGGCTTGCTTGCCGCCCAGGAGCGAGATCGAGACCTCCATCGGCAGGCGCGGC
>QEVJ01000104.1 GCA_003576845.1 Planctomycetota bacterium | reverse complement strand
GACTGGCTGGCCGGGAAGTCGGTTGACGCAGGGACGATACTGTTTCCGATTTCTCGCCGGGCAGGTTCGCCCGAGCGGGACACGGCGAAGATGATGGAACGCGATTTGGAGCGGGCACGCGCCGAGTGGCTGACGGAGTTCCCCGAAGCCGAACGGGCCAAACACGCGCAGTCCGACTATCTCCGCTACAAGGACCGGGAGGGACGATTTGCGGACTTCCACGCCAACCGCCACACGTTCATCACGAACTTAGCGCGCGTGGGCGTCTCTCCCAAGACCGCACAAGAACTGGCGCGACATTCGGATATTCGCCTCACGCTGGGTCTGTACACGCATACGAATTTGGACGATCGCGCGGCAGCGGTTCGTCGCCTCCCCGCCCCCAAGTCGAAGGCCGCCAGCAACGGAACACCGCAACCGGCAGAAAGTACTACCCAAAGCGAATCTGCGAGCGACGCGGGAAGCGGGCAGCAACTGGGCAGTAACTCAGGGACACAAGATGGCGAAATCGGGCAAGCCGAGTCGCTGGATGACCTAAAGACTTCAAGGGGCGAAGTCTCAAGGTCGTCGCCGCAAGTGCTTGAGAAGTCACGACTTGGCACAAGAGGTCACCGTCCGGCGGGCAGTGACAAGAGTGAGGCTGTTGGGACTCGAACCCAAGACCTACGGATTAAAAGTCCGTTGCTCTACCGACTGAGCTACAGCCTCTGGTGCCAAAAATGCCTTGTTTTTCTCGGGGGCATTTCTCGTTGCTTAGGGGCTCTGCGGCTAGTTGACAACCGTTCGGCGCCGATTAGCCAGCAGGCGTCATTCTTGACGACCGCCGATGGCTACCAGCGGTTGTCGGACACGCGTTCAACCCGTTTAGTCGAACCGTGCCTCAACGAACCAGTCTAGCGTGCCCTGTCCGGTTGCCAAGGTGAGGCCTGCCCCGCGCGGCGCGAAGGGCAACACGCTCGCCAAGCCCGGTGGCTTTGCTGGACAAGGCGCGCCCGTACCGCCGAGTTCGCGAGCCTACTTCGTCCTCGATTCTAACCGCGGCCCCACGCCGATCGTCCCTTCCTCCGGACTGCTCGCCGTTGCGTAGAGCTTCTTTGGAATCCGCCCTGCCAGATACGCAAGCCTTCCCGCTTCGCCGGCGTGTTTCATCGCCAACGCCATGCCGAGCGGGTCGAGAGCGTGGGCGATGCCCGTGTTCAAGAGCACGCCGTCGACGCCCAGTTCCATCGCGATCGTCACGTCGCTCGCCGTCCCCACGCCGGCATCGACGATCACCGGGTAGTCGGGGTCGCCGTCCTTGAGATATTCGAGGCAAATCCGGATGTTGTTCGGATTGAGCACGCCCTGGCCGGAGCCGATCGGGCTGCCCGCGGGCATGACGCTCGTTGCCCCGGCCTGCTTGAGCCGGCGGGCGATCACTGGGTCGTCCGTCGTGTAGCACAAGACTTGAAAGCCCTCGGCGACGAGCTTTTCCGTCGCCTCGAGCGTCGCCACCGGGTCGGGAAGCAGCGTCTTCTGGTCCGAAAGCACCTCGAGTTTCACCCAGTCCGCCCCGGGATTACCGAGCTCCGTGAGAATCTCGCGGCCGAGCCGGGCCGTGCGAATCGCATCTTGGGCATTGAAGCACCCAGCCGTGTTCGGGAGCAGCGTATACCGCTTGGTGTCGATGTAATCGAGCAAGTTGCGGCCTTCGCGGTCGAACAACCGCTCGCGACGCACGGCGACCGTGATGCAGTCGGTGCCGGAAAGGTCGAGAGCCTGGGCCATCAGGTCGAGCGTGGCGTACTTACCCGTGCCGACGATCAGGCGGCTTTGCAGCGTATGAGAGCCGAGGCGAAGCATGTCGGGGGTCGGTTGTCGGGGGTCAGGGGGCAGGGAACGCGAGTCGGCCTGAACGTCGTTGTACACCGTTGCAACCCGGGTGTCATTGGGGTCGTTGCGCCGTGCTTCGCCGCGTTCGCCGATCGTCAAGGTTTGCCGGGCCGGGCGATGCTAGCTTGGAGTTTGGGTAAGCTATGCCGGCGGAGGCTAGCGGCCGTCAAGGGGCTTGGCGGGCTGGGCCGATGCTAGGGACCGTAGGACAGATGCCGCCACGGCTAGCGGGCAGGCTGCGCCGCAATCCGCCTGTTTGCTGTTGACCCACCTCAGGATCCCCGCCGGAACCCTCCCATGACGCTGCGCACCGGGTTGTGTCGTCTGCGGTCGTCGCTCGCCCTGGCGACGTTCGCGCTCTGGGCCACCGCGTTCGCCGTCGTGCCTGTGTGTCTTCCACACGCTCAAGCTTCGGAACTCCGCCGGACCGAAATGGTTCGCGCCGTCGAAAAGGCCCGGCCCAGCGTCGTCAACCTCCGCGGCCAGAAGACCGTCCGCGAAGAAGGCGCCGCCGCACGCGAAGTGAACGGCATGGGCACGGGCGTGGTGATCGACCCCCGCGGCTATATCATCACGAACAACCACGTCGTCGAAGGCGTACGCCGCATCGAAGTCACGCTCCACGATGGCAAGGCCCTCGTCGCCCACGTCGTTTCCACCGATCCCAAGACCGATCTCGCCCTCATCAAGGTCGACGCCGACGAACCGTTCGAGGTCATTACGATCGGCACGTCGAGCGATCTGATGATCGCGGAGCCGGTCGTTGCGATGGGCAACGCCTACGGTTACGAACACACCGTTACCCGCGGCATCATTAGCTCCCTGCATCGCACCGTGCAGGTCAGCGACGCCCAGCAGTACGAGGACCTGATTCAGACCGACGCCAGCATCAATCCCGGCAACTCCGGCGGGCCGCTGCTGAACGTCGACGGCGAAATGATTGGCATCAATGTGGCAGTCCGCGCCGGCGCCCAGGGGATCGGCTTTGCGATTCCCGTCGACAACGCGATGGCCGTCGCGGCGCGGCTGATGAGCATCGAACGGATCGACCGCAACTGGCACGGCCTCGTCGGCAAGCCGGTCGAAAAGGACGGCAAGCATCGCCTGGTGGTCGACAAAATTTCGGAGCAAAGCCCCGCGGCGCTCGGCGAGTTGAAACCCGGCGACGTGATTACCTCGATGGGCGACGTTGCGGTCGAACGGCCGCTCGACGTCGAACGCGCCCTGCTCGGTCGCAAAGCCGGCGAAGAGGTCCCCGTCGTCGTCGAACGCGACGGCAAACCGCTCAAGCTGAGCCTCGTCCTCGCCGCCAAGGGCCGCAACGCCCTGCCCACCGAAGAGCGCGTTTGGGACGCGCTCGGCATGAAACTCGCCGCGATCAATACCCGCGACCTCCGCGAACAACTCACGAAGTACCGCGGCGGGCTCAAAGTGGTTGCCGTCAAAGATGACGGTCCGGCCCGCAAGCAAGGCATCCGCCCCGGCGACATTCTCGTCGGCATGCACGTCTGGGAAACGATCTCGATCGACAACGTGGAGTACATCCTCAATCGGCCCGAAATCAACGAGATCGTCCCGGTAAAGTTCTACATCGTCCGCGACGGCGAAACGCTCATCGGCCGGCTGCCAATCGTCGGCGCGACGGTGACGAAGTAGTCTCGGCGTTCGCCGCGCGATCGGAGCTTCTCGCCTCGAGCCGTACCTCGCGTTCCGCCCAGCCCGTGGATATAATCCAAGGAGTTTTCTGGGCGCTTGGGTGGACGTCCGTTCGTGGTGCCGGCGGCTTGCGATGTCCCAGGAACGAGCCGTCGTTCGGAATAGCGAAATCGGAGCCGAGCCATGACCGTCCACCACATCGTTTGCGCTTGTTCGTTGTTTCTGGCAATTACCGGAAGCGCCTGTGCCAACGCCGATGCGCTCGCCGTCGCCGACAAGAATCAGGACGGCCGTTTGACCGACGCGGAAACGCGCGACGGCATAAAAGCCGTCGTGGTCGAAGCCAACGCCGCCGATGCGACCGACCGCGGCAAGCGTTTGCTCGCCGCGCTCGACAAGAACAAGGACAAGAAGCTCGACGAGCAGGAAGCGACGGCCGGCGTCATCGAAGCCCGCCGCGGCACCGCCCAAGGCCGGCGGCTCGACGAAATGTTCGCCGGGCTCGACGAGAACAAAGACACCGTCGTCGACAAGAAGGAGTTCGAGAAGCTCCCCGATCAGCTCGGTTTCGGCGGCCGCTGGATGCGGCGTCGCACGGGCGAGATGTTCGCCGACTTCGATACGGACAAGAACGGCAAGGTCACGGTCAACGAAGCGCATCTGAACGCCGGCGTGCTCGGTCCGCGGTTCGGTGGACGCGGCCGCGACGGGGGCGATGGTCCGAACGTTGCCGCTGCGCCGCCCACCGACACCCTGCGGACCACCATTGAACGCCAATTCGCCCTCCTCGATCGCGACAAGGACCAGAAGCTCAGCGAAAAGGAGTTCAAAGGAAACAAGGAACTCCGCGTGCGGGCGAAGCAGATGGACCTGGACCTTGACGAAGAACTGACCGTCGACGAGATTTACGCCTTCTACCAAGCACACCCGCCGGAAAAGTAACGGCCGGGAATGGGGAATGTTACGTTGTGAATAATGGCGAAGGAAACCCCATCCTCGGTTCGCACGTCCCTCACCCCTCGCCCCTCATCCCTCGCCAAGCCTTACGTCATGGAACGCACGCTCATCCTCTTCAAACCCGACTGTGTTCAGCGCCGCCTCGTCGGCCGGATTCTCGCCCGCTTCGAGGACAAGGGCCTCAATGTGGTCGCGATGAAGATGATGCGCATCACGCCTGCCTTGGCCAAGCAGCATTACGCCGAGCACGTCGAAAAGGCGTGGTATCCGACGCTCGAAGGTTTCATCACGGGCGGTCCCGTCGTCGCCGCGATATTGGAAGGCTTGGAAGCGATTCGCGTCGTCCGCGAAATGCTCGGCGCGACCAGCGGCCTCAAAGCCGCCGCCGGCACCATCCGCGGCGACTTCTCGTCGAGCCGCCAGATGAACCTCGTCCACGCTTCCGACGGTCCCGAGGCCGCGGCACGCGAGATCAAGCTCTATTTCCGCGACGACGAAATCTGCGCAAGCGAGCTCACGCTCCGCCCGTGGCTGCGAGCTTCGGACGAGAACTAAGAACCGCTGCATTGTCGGTTTTGTTGCTCTGCGAGCACTTCCCCGCTCCCAGCCCGCCGAATCCAGATCGCGCTACTTCTTCGCCGCCGCGTCCAAGTCGTATCGCACGATCCGCGCCGAGCCGCGGACGAACATCGTTCGTCCGACGACGGCCGGGTGCGAGTAAAGTCCCGCTTCGTCGTCGAGTAGCTTCACGCGCGCGAGCGGCGTAAACTTGTCGGCCGCGGCGTCGAACAGAATCAACTCGCCGCGGAGCGTAATCGCCAGCACGCGGCCGCTGCCGGCAATGAGCGCCGCGTACTCCCCGAACGCCGCGTCGTCGCTCTTCCATATCGTCGAAAGGCCATTCGCCAGATCGAGCGCGTAAAGCCCGTCCGAGACGCCGAACAGCCGATCGCCGAGAACGACCGGCGAGTGGCTGTCCGGAACGAGATCGGCCGAGGTTGCGACTGGCTCGGCGACGATCTGGCCGCCTTTGCCAAACGCATACATCCGCGTGCCGTTGTTCTCCGTCGCGACGACCAGCTTGTCGCGCCACACCATCGGCGTCGGCACGTTGAAGTCGCCCTTGAGCGGCGGCACGACGGTCCAAAGCCGCTTGCCCGACGCCGCGTCCCATCCGCCGAGCGAAACCTTGTCGTGGCCGACGATCTGCCGCACGCCGCCGAGCGTGGCCACGATCATCGAGCCGTGCCCCGGCAGATTCTCGCCGGCAGCTTTCCAAATTGCCTTGCCCGTCGCCGGATCGAGCGCCGCGAGCGCCGCGAACTTGCCGCCGGGATTGACGATCAATCGGCCCTGATCGACCAGCGGCGACGAGCAGAATCCCCAGGGCAATTCGCCCTCGACCGCATAGTCCCGGCGAAAATCTTGCTTCCAGCGGACCTCGCCCGTCGCCAGATCCAGCGCGTGCAAATGCCCGTGGGCACTCGCCACGAACGCAAGCTCGCCGTGAATGACCGGCGTCGAACGCGACGAGTTGCCGTAGTCCAATTCGCCGCGGGCAAGATACCGCCGCGCCCATTTCTCTTCGCCGGTTTTCGCGTCGAGACACCGGAAAACGTCCATCGTGTCGGCCGGATCGCGATCGGCGACGATGACGACCTCTTCGTTCGCCGCCACGCCCGCCAGGGCGTTGTACGAAAGCCGCTTGCTCCAGCGGATCGCGTCCTTGCTCGGCAACCGCTCGGGAAGAAACTCCACCACGCCGTCGCGCTTGGCGCCGCGCCAGCAAGGCCAACTGAATGCCACGGGAGCGCCGGGTGTTGGCTCGTCCACCCGTACGGCGTCGCCGTTGGACTGTGCTAACTCACCCGCCGCAGCATCCGCACGCTCGCCGGTCGCTACTTTTTTTTAGCACCCGCCGACGCGGCGTCCCGCGCGCCGGTCTTCTTCGGCACTGCTTTTACCGGCGTCGCCGGTCCGGCCGCGCGGGCTTCGACCACGAAGCCGCTCTTCGTCTCGAGCGCGACCCGCAGCGTCAGATCGCCGGTCGATTCGAGCACCGCCTTCGTCACCGCCTCGCGCGTTTTCGCATCGAGCTTCTCGCTCACGAACGCGGCGATGAACGGCACGGCCACGGTTTCGCCGACGACGCGGATCGCCCCCTTGTCGATGGTCCCGCAACCTTCCAACAGCGGCTTAGCATAGCTCGAAATGACGGCGAAGCCCCGTTTGCCTTCCTTCGCCAGTTCGAGAATCTCAAGCGCCCCTTCGTCGCAGGCGGCCGCGATTTCGACCTTGTCCGGAATCGCGACGCCGGACTGCTTGAGCAATGCCTTCGCGGCCGCGTGCTTCTCATCGCTTTCCGCCGGGCCGAGATACATCGCATATCCGCCCAGATCGCCGACTTTCTCCGCTGGGTCGTCCTTGGTGACGACGACGAGACCCGTCTGCGTCGTGGCCCCGTCCTTGCCGCTGAGCATCGCGATTTTGGCCAGCGGAACTTCGGCGGCTTTCGCGTCGGCCAGCACGACCGATTGCTTGCCGATCACGATATCCGCCGTCCCGCCGGACTCCTTCCGCTTGAGCGCCGCCTTGAGCGAGTCGTTGTAGACGACGGCAATCTTGCGGCCGAGCGATTTTTCCAGCGCCGCCGCCAGCTTGTCGTAATCTCGCTGCGCGTAACCCTCGACGCACGGGCAAGAAAGCGGCTTCGCCAGCGGGTCCATCACGATCATCACGAGCGGTGCATCGCCCTTGGCCTCACCACGGGCATCGTTCGACGCCCAATTCACGACGCCCATCGCGATCGCCAATCCGCAAATCGCGAAACTTAGCCAAAAGCGTCGGTTCGTTCTCGGTCGGGGCATTGAAATCGCTCCTGCAAACGGGAAACCGCCGCTAAGGCGTCGACTACGTGTTTCGTTGGTCGCCTTGGGTGGCTCGAAAGTTCACTCAACGGACGGCGGCCGAACGGCATCGCCTTTAGTCGCACCACACCCCTCATCGGAGCGAATTAATCTGGGCCGCGCAAAACTCGGACTATCTACGGTTTTCGTTGTCCCCATTTTGTTCCGCTCGGCTCAGCCAAGGCGCAAACAATGCCGAAAAAAACTGCGTTTCCATGCAGCCTGGAACAAAAACGAGATAACGAAGCGGCCAAGTCAGTTCGGAGTTTTGCGCAGCCCAGAGTTAATCCGCAAAGTTTCCTCGAAAAAAACGGGGGGTTGTGCGGATTAATTCCCCCGGCACCGCGCCAACCTAACGTAGGCCAATCCTACCAAATCCCCCTGCGAATGTCGATGAAGTTTTTTACACCTACGCGAAATTCGTCCACATTTTCGCGTCGGCGTTTGTTGTTGGCTCGTCCAAAAGCGCCGCCCAGGCACGGCGCGAATGCGAAAAACTTGCGTTCCCGTAGGGCTTTGTCTAGCATCGAAACTTGTCGCCTGTTCCCAAACCGAGTGATTCTGTCGGCGAAAGGATTTGCCTCGTCCACCAAGAAGACGACTACACGAGAAGACGAAACGCCTCGCCTCTCGCGCCCACCACCCATCGAAACGAGTCCCTCGTGCGTTCTCACCTGCTTGGACCGTGCTGGTTTCTCGCCGCTCTGCTGCTCACGGCGCCGCGGTTGAGCGCCGTCGACATGGAAATGGTCCCGGTCGGCAATCCCGGCAACGCGGCCGACACGCGGCACGATCCGACCGGCTTCGGCGCCGTGCCCTACGTTTACACGATCGGCAAATATGAAGTCACGAACGGCCAGTACCGTGAGTTCCTCAATGCAAAGGCAACCGTCGGCGATCCGTTCGGGCTATACAACGAGTTGATGACCAGCAGCTACGGCGGAATTCAGCGCATCGGTTTGGGAACCGACGAGTCGCCTTGGACTTACCTGCCCAAGGATTTCGATCCGATTTACGACTTGTGGCCGGTGAACTTCGTCAGCGTTTGGGACGCGGCCCGGTTCGCAAACTGGCTGCACAACGGGCAAGGCGACGGCGATACCGAGCAAGGAACGTACGTCGGCCTCGACGACGAGACCGTCTTCGCGCGGCAGCCGGGCGCCCGGTTCGCGTTGCCGACCGAAAACGAGTGGTACAAAGCGGCTTACTACGATCCCGACAAACCCGGCGGTCCCGGGTATTGGGAATACCCCACGCGAACCGACGATCGGCCGAGCGGCGACGCTCCGCCCGGCGCGGATTTCGTCCGCGGTTCGGCCAACCACGGCACCTCGGCGTTGTTCCCCGTCGGCGCCTATACGGCCAAACCGTCGACGAGCGCCTACGGCACCTACGACCAGGGCGGCAGTCTTTGGGAATGGAACGAAACGTTCGTGCTGGGAGATTTTTTCGGACTGCGGGGCGGCTCGTTCGACAACATCTACGGCCTCGACGCCGCGCACCAAGATTCCTATCCGGCATTCTTCGAGAACCGGATCATGGGCTTTCGTCTCGTCGGCGCGGCCGTGCCGGAACCAAGCACGCTCGCGCTGGCGGCGATGTGCGCTCTGTGCGGCGCGGCAATCGCCGGCCGAGCGAGAAAGCGATCGCATCGGACCGGCGCGCTGAATCAACTGTAGGAGGCGAATCCTTTCGCCGATTTGCGTTGCAACCGACGACAAGTCGGCGAACGGATTCGCCTCCTACCACGTTGAGATACGCGCTAATAATCGACCCATAGCCCCGGAACTGCGTCGCGCAGTCCTTTGACCGCCCCAGCGGTCACCGACCCGCTCGGCACGTTGAGTTCCAGCGCTTCGAGCAGGCTGAACTTCTTGAGCCGTTCGAGCGTGCTGTCGGCGATCAGGTCGCCCTTGAGCGAGAGCCGCTTAAGCTCGGCGCACGTTCGCAAGTGGTCGCTGATCTGGACGTCGCCGACCTGGCTGCCGCCGTCGAGAATCAGCGTCTTGAGCTTGCTCATTTCTTGAAAGTGGACGGTCACGGGGTGCCGCTGGACCGGCGTGTTGGTGAACCGCAGATACTCGACGTGCGTAAGGTTGTCGAACTCCATCAGGCCGATCTCCTCGGTGATGTTCGACCCGGACATGCCGTCGACGACGAGGACGGTGATCTGCGAGCGGTCGTTCAATTGCCCCAAGAGCTCCAGCCCCGCGTCGCCGCCCTTGAACTTGTCGGTGAGCATCACGGCCGCGCGGCGATATTCTTCGTCGGGGTGCGACAGGGCGACGATCGCGCCCATTTGGACCAGTTGCTCGATCGCGCCCAGTTCGGCGCCGTCGCGCTGGCCGGCGTCGGGTGCGACGGCCGGCTTGCCGTGGGCGATTTCGAGCAAATAGATCAGCTCTTCCTGGTCGGACATGCCGACGAATCGCCGCTCCATCGACGTGGCGACGCCGCGGCTCAAATACCAGCGGCCTTCGTGCTCCACGAACGTCGGTCGCGTCCGCCATGCCAGATCGAACACGACGATCTTTCCGTCTTCGAACACGTGCGGTTGGCGATTGCCGATGCCGGCCAGGATGCGGCCGATCTTCTCCGTTCCCCGGGCGAGCACGTCGTAGGGAGAATCGTTCCGGCCGCGGCGACCGATGGCCGGCGGCGGAGCGCCGCGATCGCGCGGATCGACGTGTGCTTGGAAGAACTCGTCAAACTTTCCCGCGTCGAGCAGCGCCACGCAATCGTTGATGAGGTTGTCGACCGCCGCCGGACGATCGCCCAACGGAACCTCTTCGATGCCGCGGAACTGCTTGACCGCAACGGCGGGCGAAGGTTGTACCGGTGTCGCAGGATCGGCGGGCGCAGGCGAAGGCTTGTCGCTCGGTTTGCTCGCGGGTTTGTCGGACGGCTTGTCGTTCGCAGCCGCGTCGGGCTGCTTCGCGGTTTTCTTGTCGCCCGGGTCGGCCTTGCTCGCATCTTGCTTGTAGGACGGCTTTTCGCGCGGCTGATCGTCGTTCGACGCAGTGTGATCTTTCTTTGCGCTCGACTTGCTCGCGTGCTTCTCCGATCTGTCGGCCGTTTCGTCCTTTTGGCCCTGCAACACGAGGAACACGCCGAGCACGCCCGCGCCGACGACGCCCAGACCAACAACGGCCCAAACGGCCGCCGGTGTCCCGCGGCGACGCGCGCGAAACGCGCCGCTGTGGCTCGCAACCCCGCTCGGAAACGACGCGGGACCAATGCTCGGCGGGGCCGCAGGAGGCGGAGCGACCGACGCCGGCGTCACCAGCTTGCCGACCGGCACCGGCTCCGGCGCAGATCGTTTCGCCTTGGGGATCGGCGGCTTGGCGACGGCTTTGACGACCGGCTTTTCGGGCGGCGGCGTTGCCCCGGCTTCGGAAGGTGCAACTTTCCCGGAGGGAAGCTTACCGGCCGGCAGTTTTCCGGCCGGCGGCGGCGAGGGCTTCTTGGGGCGTTCGGGAATCTCGGCCATGGCCTGGAATGACCTTCATTGGCGTCCGACATCGCCGCCGCTACGCGGCCGGTGCGGCGGGCGTCGTTTCGTGATAGGCTAAGAGTGGAAACGAGCAACGGCGGCGGAGTTATTGCGGACGCAGCGGCATTGTGTTCCGGCCGCGGCGGCCGTCACTCGTCATTATCGTTCGCGGCAAGTCTTTGGCAACCTTCGACTTCGGATCGCCGGGCCGACGCGCGAGCCGGCCCCGCTTCGCCTTCGAAGTCCGGCCGCGTACACAACCGGCGGCCGCCGTCGGGGTTTAGTCGGATATGCCGACGTGCTCGAAGTGTTGGGAAGTCGTCGCCGCCATGCCTGAGCAAAGCGGGAAGGCGGCCGTTCGGCGAAACGGCACGAGCCACGGGACGAGAGCGGGCGGCGCGGGGAGGCAGGCTTGGCGATTGGCGAATCGACGATCGAGATGTATCGGCTGCACGACCCGGACGTGCAATTGATGCTCCAGGTGCGCGACGACGACGCCGAGGCGTTCGAGGAGTTGATGCTGCGCTATCAGGCCCGCGTCGTCACGGTGCTCGAACATCTCGTTGGTCAGCGCGACCAGGCCGAGGACCTGGCCCAGGACGTGTTCCTGCGCATTTACCGCGCGCGGAAGAGCTACGTGCCCGGGGCGAAGTTTTCGACCTGGCTGTTCACGATCGCCAACAACGTCGCCTCGAACGCGCGGCGCAACCGGGCACGGAGAAAAGAGGTCCGCTGGGACGCGTCGCCGATGGATAGCCGTGCGACGCCCGCCGTGGAGCAGTTGGCCGTAGCGGCGAGCGGACAGATGCCCGCCCGCCGACTCGATAAGGAAGAAATGCGCGATATCGTCCGCGTGGCGATTTCGGGCCTCAACGAACGCCAGCGGATGGCCGTGCTATTGAGCAAATTCGAGGACATGAGCTACGAGGACATCGCGGCGACCATGGTCCTGACGCCGCAGGCGGTGAAGTCGCTCCTGTTCCGCGCGCGGGAAAACCTGCGGCAGATACTCGAACCGTATCTGGCCGAAGGAACTCCGCCGGGAACGAGCGAATCGCCGAACGGTTCCCCCAAGAGCGAAGGCGACGATGTTTAGTGCCTTGTTAGCGCTAAGAATCGGGTGCCACTGCTGGCTTGTCCAGCAGTGCAATTCACGAGGCGACGTCAAACGGCAACTCTCACTGCTGGACAAGCCAGCAGTGGCACCCACCCAAAATCGAGACTTGACAGTGCCCTAGTGAGGTTGGCGCCATGAATGCAAGCGAACGCTCCGACGACGTTGCCATTTCGCGCGACGAAGAGATGCTGGTCGCCTATTTGGACGGCAAGCTCGACGAGGACGCCGCGCGCGAACTGGCCGAGCGATTGGCCGGCGACGAGGCGCTGCGCAAGCGGGTAAATCGACTGGCCCAGGCGTGGGCGCTGCTCGACGAGTTGCCGCGGGCAAAGCTCGACGAATCGTTCACCCGCAGCACGATCGAAATGGTCGCCGTCGCCGCGGAAGCGGACGTCGAGCGCGACGTGAGTCGCCGCAAGCGGCGCCAATGGTTTGCGGGGATGTCCGGCGCGGCGGCGCTGGCGGTCGCGACCGGCGTCGGTTTTTGGGTGACGAACCAGATGCTGCCCGACCCGAACCGCCAATTGGTCGAAGACCTGCCGATCGTCGAGGAAATGGACCTCTATCAGCAGATCGGCAGCATCGAATACCTCGAGCAACTGGCCGACTCGAACATGTTTCCGGAGGAGGCCGAAAATGACCTCTAAAGCCTCGTCGTCGAAGCCACATGCGTCGCCCGTGCCTCGCGGCATGGTGCTCGCCTTCGTGGCGGTTTCCGCCGTCGGGATTGCCGGCGCGGTCTGGGTTTCGCAGCTCATGGCGAAGAATTCCGGCGATGCGGCGCTTTCCGTCCGCCGCGAACGCATCGCCGCTATGTCGATCGCCGAAAAAGAACAGTTGAAGGTCAAGCAGGAGCGCTTCGCCAAACTGGATGATGGTGAAAAGACCAGGCTCCGCGGGCTGTATGCGGCGATCGAAAACCACCCGCACCGCGCCGAACTCACCCGCGTGATGATGCGTTATCGTCAGTGGCTCCGCGAACTGACGCCGGAAGACCGGGCGAGCTTGCTGACGACCGAAGTCTCGAAGCGTTTGGCGGCCGCCCAGGCGCTGCAAGAAAAAGTGCACCAGCGTTATCTCGCCGAGGCCGGCAAGGAAATGTCGGAAACCGAATCTCGCGCCGTCAAAGACTGGATGGACGCCCTCATCGCCGATCGACTGCCCAAGGCCCTTGAGTTAGCCGACGGCCGCGAAAAAGACGGGCTGCGCTGGGCGATCGACAAACAGAATGCGGGCTTCAAGCGGGGCATCGTTTGGCCGATGATCGTGGGCGGCAAACTGCCGCCCGTCACCGAGGCGGACCACCTTCGCCTGGCTGCGGCGCTGTCGCAGGAGCGGCGTGCGACCTTCGAGAAGGCAAAATCCAAGGACGAACGCGAGCGCGTCGTAAATGCCTGGATCATGGGGGCGATGTTCTTCCGCCGCGGCGGTGGAGGACCCGGCCCGAGCCGCGAAGACCTGGAGAAAGAGTTGGCAAAGCTGCCTCCGGAGGAACGCCAGCGCATCTCGACGCTCCCGCCGGAACAGATGCAACACGAGCTGCGCCGAAAATGGTTCGAAAGCCGCTATGCGCACCGCGGCGGTCCCGGCGAGCGCGGCCCAGGTGGTCGAGACGGTCCTCCCGGTCCGCCTTTCGGCCCGCCGCGACCGCCGCGCGACGATAACCGCGACGACGAGGGTCGCCGCGGCGACAAGCGCGGTCCCGATCGGCGCGGCGATGAGCGGCGCGCGGAAGGCGACGAACGCCGCGAAGGCGGACGCGGGGGTCGCCGCGACGACCGCGGACGGCGCGACGAAGACCGCCAGGAAGGTCGGGAGCGCCCCACAAAGTCGGACGTCAATCCCCCGTCCACAGCGCCGAGCGCGCGGGAGCCGTAGCGGCCGCCGCCGTTCGCCGGGCTTTGATCCGAACGTACGGCGCGACGTACCGGCTGCGATGAGCGAACGTTCCCGGCGCGGCGTCGGGTTTGGCGTGCAGCGGTTCGAGCAAGTCTTCGATCACGAAGCCCGCTCGGCACATGCCGCCGATCAAATCTTCCCACCGGTGCAAGTACTCGAGCATCCCTTGCTCGCGGTGCAGACTGCCGGCCACGTCCGGAAGCGGTCCGCTGCGGTAATACGGCTCGATAAGCTCGTATCCAGCGGGCGAAGGTTGCACGCCGGCTTGGAGACTCGCCGGCTGTTTATGTTGGCTCAGGTACAGCCCTCCCGGGACGAGCACGCGGGCGACTTCGCGAAACACGGCCCGCACATCCGGCACGTAGCACGTGCTCACCGGCTGACAGACCACCTCGAAAGTCGCGGGGGCGAGCGTCGGCAGGTCGTCCATCGAAGCCTCGACCGTTCGCAGCGAGAGCCGTTTCTCGGCGGCGACCTGCCGGTCCAGGGCCAGCATTTCGCCGCTGATGTCGACCACAGTCACATCGGCCCCCGCGGCGGCATACAGCGGACCATGTTTCCCGCCGCCGGCCGCCAGACATAACAGCCGCTTTCCCCGCACGTCTCCGAGCCACCCCGCCGAGTCGGTCAACTCGTCGGGCCGGGCAATTTCCGCGTCCGTCGCCGGCCGCGCGAAGCGGGCCCCGCTCCGAGCACGCTCGTCCCAGGCGCGGCGATTGTGGTCGTGAGCGGGCATGGACGACAGTGTAAGCGCATGCGGCAAATGGCCGAATAATCGGCCCGGCTTCGCGCCGCGTCAACCCACGACGGGCATGCCGCGTAATCCGCGGTCGGGCGGTCGCACGCCGCGAAATACTCGTGTTGCCCGGTATCCGCGGCGTGCGGTAGGCTCTGGCTCCGTCGTGCACCGCCGTGTTCGCATTTCACGCAATCCCGGGAGCCTATCATGGCCTCAACGCTCGCCCGCTCGCTCCGCCGTTGTGTCGCCGTCCTGTTACTGCTGGTAGCAATGCTCGCTTTGGGCTGTGGCGAGTCGAAAACCGAGTCCGCAGCCAGCGATGTACAGCAAACTCCGACCTCCGAACAGGCCGCGACGCGCGGAAACCCGTCGCTGTCAATCCAATCGCCATCGTCGGCCGAACAGCCGCCGACCGTTGACCCACTGTCCGACAAGCCGCTCGTCGTGCCCGAGAACGCCTCCCCCGACGAATTGGTCGAGTTCCTGCGGACGACCGGTGCCGCGCGTGTGCTCGGCAAGACCGAAGCAGAATACCTGGCCAAAGCGAAGCAGAAAACAACCGTCGTAGTCACCGCCGCGGACCGCATCCTTGCGGCCGACGCCTCGCCGGCCGCACGGTATGAAGCGGCGGCCAACAAGTTCAACGCGCTCCAGGACTTGCGGCAACTCGAAGCGCCCGAGGCCGAGGCCCAACATCGCGCGTTCGTCGCGGAACTGCCCGCAATCGTCGCCAACATTCTTAAAAATCCCCAAACCGACGCGGCGCTCCGCGGACAGGCGATTTCGCTCAAGCTCAACGCCCTGTTCACCTCGGCCAGTCAGGACGAAGCGGCCGCAACGGCATTTCTCGACGAACTCAAACTCGCTTCCGCGGACAAAGACCCGGGCGTGGTTAACGTGGCCCGGCAGATCGACGTCCACTACCAAATGGCTCGGCTGATGCAGGAAAAGGAGACCGACCCGGCGCCCTTGGTCGCAGCGGTCGCGTCCGCGGTCGCCGTCGATCAGCCCGATCCGGCGTTCTTCGACCAGGCCCGGGAAATCGTTTCCGAACTCGAACAGTCCGGACACACCGGCGCGGCCGGCCAGATCGCCGACGCGGTCGGCGCGGCGTACGGCCGATTCGACAACGAGCAGCTCGCCGAGATCGCGAAGCGGTGGAATGAATCGGTCAAGCGCCGCCTGAACGTCGTCGGATCCCAAATCGCCATCGACGGCACGCTCGCCGACGGACAGCCGTTCGACTGGCCGGCCCTTCGCGGCAAGGTCGTGCTCGTCGACTTCTGGGCGACGTGGTGTCAGCCGTGCTTGAGGTTGTTGCCCGAGCTCGAGGACTTGCACGCGCGGTATCGCGACGAGGGGTTCGAGATCGTCGGCGCGAGCCTCGACAACGACCGGACGGCGCTCAACCAGTTCCTTGCCCAACGCAAGCTCCCCTGGCCCATCCTGGCGAACGTAGCCGGCAAGCCCGAGACGACGCCGGAACAAAACGCCGATCGCTTCGGCGTCGAGTCCATACCGTTCGTCATCCTCGTCGACAAGCGGGGCAAAGCGGTGGCCGCCGGGCTGCACGGCGAGGCGCTCGCGGCTCGCGTGAAGGAACTTCTTGCCGAGTAACGGTTTAGGTAACCGCGATTGGGGCGTTTGTCGGCCCACGGCCGGAAAAACGTCAAATTGCAGAAATTATCTAACGCGCAATCTTTGCGCAGCTTGCCTACTTGAACGTCGCCCCGCGGCGCGCTACCATTTGGCCTTTGGCTTCGCCGGCGGCGACGGAGTGCCCTGCATCTCTTTCCGCGCGTGAAGCCACCGCGGCCCGCGAATCGGCGTGCGGCGAGGTCTCGAAACGGTTTCGGGAACCGCCCCGACTGCGATTGCTCGCGAGCCGCAACCTCGTCGCGCGGTGCTTTCGGCCAACCGGTGGACGCATGCCGCCGCGCGCCTCGAACGCGAAAGGATAGGAGATGAACGGATTGTTTGCCGCCGTGGCCCTCGCCGCGGGCGTTCTGGCCCAAGAGGCCGGACCGCAATGGAAATCGAGCTACGCGGACGCCTATCACGCCAGCCGCAACGCCCGCCGCCCCTTGCTCGTCGTGATCGAAAAGCCCGGCGACCGGCACTACCCGGTCGGCCAGGCATCGTTTGCCCGAGCCGAGGTCTCGCCCCAAGAGGCCGCGCTGCTGGCGAACTACGAGTTGTGCCGGATCGACGCGAATACGGAGAACGGCCAAAAGGTCGCCACGGCCTTCGGCGCGACACAGTTCCCGTACGTCGCGATCACCGACAAGAACGTCGAGGTCCTGCTCGTGCAGCACGCCGGCGCGATGAGCCAGGACGAATGGCTCGCGACACTCGCCACCCATCGCACCGGCGCCCGCCCCGAGCCGGTGGTCTGCTTTACGTGACGTTAAGCAAAGACGGGACGCCCGTGCGGCGTTCGACGAAGCGCTGAGTCATGAACGCGGCGGTTGTGGGGACATGCAATCCCGCAACCGCCGCTGTCTTTTTTCGCCAATTTTTGCCCACTGCCCACTATCCACGGCCCACTTCCCAAACCGCACCGCGACGCTTCCCCGCGGAACCTTTACGCAACCTCCACGACCGCCGGCCCCAGCACGTCCATTTTCGGCCGCACCCCCAACCCCGGCTCGGTCGACGCCGCCATGCGGCCGTTCTTGCGCTGCGGCGCTCCGTCGGCCGTGCTGACGGTCACGTAGCTGTTGAAATCGGTTGTCGTGAACAGGAACCGCGGCGGCGTGCTGTGCGCGAGGTGGGCAATCGCCGCGGTCGTAATGTCGCCGCCCCAGCTATCTTCGAGCGTCATCGCCACGCCGAGTGAAACGCACACGTCCCGCGCTTGCCGCGCCTTGGTCAGGCCGCCGAACTTGCTGATCTTGATGTTCACCACGTCCATTGCCCGGTCGGCATGGCCGCGAAGCAGCACGTCGAGCGAGTCGATCGACTCGTCGAGCACGAACGGATGATCCGTGTGCCGCCGCACTGTCAGGCATTCCTCGTAGCTGCGGCACGGCTGCTCGATGTAGACGTCGACGTCGCGAACGGCCCGAACCACCCGGAGCGCGTCGTGCATCAGCCAGCCGGTATTCGCGTCGGCCACGAGCCGGTCGCCCGGTTCGAGCTTCGCCGCGACGGCGCGAATCCGATCCATGTCGAGGTCGGCCTCGCCGCCCACCTTAAGTTGGAACCGCCGATAGCCCTCCGCCCGATAGCCAGCGACTTTTTCGGCCATCTGCTCAGGCGATTGCTGCGAGATCGCGCGATAGAGCAGCACGTCGTCGCCAAACCGACCGCCCAAGAGCACGCAGACGCTCTGCCCCGTTGCCTGCCCGAGAATGTCCCAACAGGCAATGTCGATCGCCGACTTGACGTAAGGATGGCCCAAGAGCGCCGCGTCCATCGTCGCGTTGAGCTTCGCCAGTTGCGTAGGATCCTCGCCGAGCAAGTGCGGGCCGAGCTGCCTTAGCCCTGCTCGCACGCCGTCGGCATACGCCGGCAAGTAGAACGGCCCCAGCGGACAGCATTCGCCGTAGCCCGTGATGCCCGCGTCCGTCTCGACGGCAACGATCGTGCTGTCGAACACGGTCACGGACTTGCTGCCAGACCAGGAATAGCTCCCTTCGCGAAGCGGAAGCTCGACGCGGTGAGCACGAAGACGGGTGATGCGCATGAACAGGGATCGGGAGTCAGGAATCGGGGATTAGGGAGACAGGTGACAGTATACAGGAGAAGACGGTGTCGCCCTTGACGATAGTGGGTGCGTCTAATCCGTCTCGGCGTCGCGGTCCGTAACTTCGCGTGCCCAAAAACGAATAGCTCCGTGAGATGCCTCCTCGTCAGTCACCCGCACTTTGAGACCGTCCAGTTGCCACTCACTCACATCAAGGATGGTGAGGCCATGGGTTGGCCTTGGAAAACCCTCGTCAATACTTAGTGATCGCACACCAGTGAACCTCAATCGTCGGACAAGCGAACCATTTTGCAGCGTTAAGTCGACGCGTGCGCTAGCGTCGTCGCTCGGATCATGCGTAAAGCAGAATTCGACTACCTCGAATTCCCAAGGACGGTCGATGATCGCGTGGTAGGATCCGTTGATTTTCCCGTCCATTCGCGCATTATAGCTGGTCGGACGACAGGGTGGCAGAATCCGCGGACGGCGGGCCACCGTTCTCCTATTTCCGCGCTCATTCGAGAACATCTCTCACGACGTGCCCGTGCACGTCGGTTAGCCGCCGGTTCGCGCCGTTGTGCCGCACGGTAAGCCGCTCGTGGTCGATGCCCAACAGATGTAGCACGGTCGCATGAAAGTCGTAGGTGGTCGCGACATCCTTCGCGGCCTTCCAACTCCACGGGTCGCTCTCGCCATACGCGGTGCCCGGTTTGACGCCCGCCCCAGCCATCCAGCCGACGAACGTCCCGCCGTTATGGTCGCGCCCTTCGCTGCTCTGCGAAAACGGCATCCGGCCGAACTCCGTGTTCCACAGCAACAGCGTGTCCTCGAACAGCCCGCGGCGTTTGAGATCGGCCAAGAGCGCCGCGATCGGGCGATCGGTCGACAGGCACATCGGCGGCAGCTCTTTCTGAATGCTGCCGTGATTGTCCCAGTTGTTTGTCGGTCCGCCGGCCCCGCTCCAGATTTGCACGAACCGCACGCCCTTTTCGAGCATCCGCCGCGCGAGCAGACACCGCTTGCCGAAGTCGGCGGTCGGGGCGTCGTCGAGACCATAGAGCTTTCGCGTTTCCGCCGTCTCGTCGGAAAGATCGAATAGCGCCGGAGCGCTCACCTGCATCTTGGCCGCCAGTTCGTAGGCCTTGATCCGCGAGTCGAGCATCGCGTCGCGGTCGTTCGCCGCGTGGTGCTCGCGGTTCAGGCGGTCGAGCAGCGCCCGGCCCTCGCGCTCGGCGTCGGGCGTGATGAACGTCGCCGACTCGGGCGGGCGCAAGTCGGGAATCGGCTCCTTCCCCGCCGCGTTGATGATCGTCCCTTGGTGCGAAACCGGCAGAAACCCCGACGAAAAGTTGCCTTTCTGGTTGTAGGGCAGCCCGCGCGGATCGGGCAGCACGACGAACGTCGGCAGATTATCGGTGAGGCTGCCCAGGGCGTAGCTCGTCCATGCGCCCAAACACGGAAAACCCGGCAGCAGGAAGCCGGTGTTCATCAAAAAGCTGCCCGGACCGTGGACGTTCGTGCGGCTCTGCATCGCCATGCAGAACGCCATGTCGTCGACGTACTCGGCGATGTTCGGCAGCAGATCGCTCACGTAGCGGCCGCACTGGCCGTGCTGCTTGAGCGGAAACGGCGGCTTGAGCACGTTGCCCGGCTGGCTCGTCGCCGCTTCGACGCGGATTCCTTCGCCCGGATCGAACTTCTGCCCGTGCCGGCGGACGAGCTCCTCCTTGTAATCGAACAAGTCGGCCTGACTCGCGCCGCCGTTCATGAACACCTGAATCACGCGGCGGACTTTCGCCGGGTGGTGCAACCCGCCGTTGAACTCCGGCCGCGGAGCATCGGCGAGCGCCCCCGTGCGTCCGAGCAGATCGAACAACGCCAGCGAACCGAAACCCGTGGCGGTGGTCTGCAGAAACCTGCGGCGGGAAGTGAAATGCTCGTTCATCGTTGGTTTCAATTCACGAAAAGAAACTCGTTCGTGTTCAGCAACGCCCGGCAGAGGTTCGCCAAGCCGTGTTTTTCGGCATAGGCGACGAGTTCCGCACGCTCGCCCTCGCGCGGTTCGCGGCCGAGCGTCGCCCGGAGGGCGCCCGCAACGTGCTCGTCGGGCGTGCCCCCGCGTTCCGTCAACCGCGACGCGATATGCTCGCAATGCCGCGCCACGAATGCATCGTTCCACATCGCCAGCGCCTGTTGCACCGTCACGCTGTTCACCCGCTGCGGCGTGATTTGATCGCCCGACGGGCAATCGAGCGATTCCATGAACGGATCGGGCAGCGTGCGGAACAGGAACCTGTAAATGCTCCGCCGCCGGCCCGCCGCGCTGTCCAGATCGAACTTCGCGTAATCGACCAGCGGCGTTACGTGAATGCCCGGCTTCAGGTCGAATTGCCGATCGGACGGCCCGCCCATCCGCAAGTCGAGCCGGCCCGAAATCAACAACACCGCGTCGCGCACGCACTCCGCGTCGAGCCGCGTGCGGTTCATCCGCCACAGAAAGCGATTGTCGGCGTCCTCAGCCACCGCGGCAGCCCGCTCTTTTTCGCCGATGGTCGAGGCCAGCGACGATTGCCGATACGTCGCGCTCGACACGATCGCGCGGTGCAGCGCCTTGAGCGACCGCGGCCCGTCGCGGAACTCGGCCGCGAGCCAGTCGAGCAGTTCGCGATGCGTGGGCAGCGCCCCCATCCGGCCAAAATCGTTCGCCGTCGCCACGATCCCGCGGCCATAGTGGTGCTGCCACACGCGATTGGCGATCGACCGCCATGTGAGCGGATTCTTCTCGTCGACGAGCCAGCGGGCCAGCGCCGCACGCCGCAACCCTTCGGCATTCGCGTCGGTAATCTCGAACCGCGGCGCAAGCGCCGCGACGCACGACAGCGTCCCGGGCGACGCCGGATGTTTGGCCAGTTTCACGTCGCCCCGTTCGAGCACGTGAATCGGCCGCGGTCCGCCCGACGGCCGCAATCCACCGTCCGGCTCAAAATCGCTCGCCGCGGCATACACCATCCGCGGCTTCGGCAATCGCGACAGCTCCGCGAGAACGGATTGCCGCTGCTGGAAGCGCGCCAGCGCCACGCGCTCGTCCGTCGACCGTGCCTCGTGCGGCCGCGCGAGAATCGCCGAAATCTCCGCCGGCAACACGTCGAGCCGCACGGGTGGAGCCGCGTCAGTGGCGGAAATTCGCACGCGGCCGATCAAATGCCCGCCGCCGTGAAGTTGCTTGAGCACGACGGTAATCCGCCGATCGTCGCCGAGCGTAAGCGTCTCTTTCAATTCGATCACCGCGAAATGCGGCTGCCCCACGGCGGGAAAGATGCCCCAGGCCGTCAGATCGAGTCCGTCGATCGCGCGCGGAATCTCCCAACCCTGCTGATTGAAGTCGGCGCTCGTGGCGCCGAGGGCGAGCGGCGTGCCGTTCGCCTCGCCGGCGAAAACCTGCACCTCCGACAAGTGCAGATTGCCGTTGTCCTGCCGCCCCGGCCCCTTGTGCGGCAGCGAATCGTCGGCGAGCGTTTCGATCCGAATTGCCGTCACCGCGCCGAGCGATTCGTCGCCGGGCGGAATCGTCGCCGAAATCGTGTACGTGTCGCGCTCCGGCCGCTTCCCGCCCGAAAGCAGCGAACCGTCGGCCAGCGGCGAGAGCGTCGAACCGTCGGCCGACGCGAACCGATCCGGCACGAGCACCGTCCATCGCACGCGGCCCGCGTCGAGCGACTGCTCCCACCGCGCAACCTCCGCTTGCACGTCGTCGGCGAGCAGCGCCTTGGCCGTCGCGTCGTCGTTGCGATCGAGCTGGGCCTTGCGCGCCGAGAGTTCGCGCCGCTTCGCGCTGGCGGCCGCGTCCACGTCGTAAGTCCGGTTCGCTCGATCGACCCCCGCGAACACGGCCTGCAGCGCGTAATAATCCTCCGTCGGAATCGGATCGAACTTGTGATCGTGGCACCGCGCGCACTGCACCGTCATGCTGGATACATTGTTCAGCACCGTCGCGATCATGTCGTCGCGATCGACGTACCGGGCGATCTGCCGGTCGATCGTGTCTTCTTGGATATCGCGGAGCGAGCTTTCGTCCCACGGCCCCGCCGCGAGGAACCCGAGCGCCACCGTCGCTTGGGGGTCGCCGGGATAGAGCACGTCGCCCGCCACCTGTTCGGCGACGAAGTGGTCGTAGGGCTTGTCCTCGTTGAAGGCGCGAATCACGTAATCGCGATACGGCCAGGCGTTCTCGCGGACCCGGTCTTGATCGTGCCCGTGCGTCTCGGCGAAGTGCGCTGCGTCAAGCCAATGCCGCGCCCACCGCTCTCCGTGCCGCGGCGAAGCGAGTAAGCGATCGACGAGATTTTCGTAAGCCGCCGGATGCTCGTCGGCCAAAAACTCGGCGATCTCTTCCGGCGTCGGCGGCATGCCGATAAGATCGAAATACAGCCGTCGAACGAGCGTCCGCCGATCCGCGGGCGCGGCGTGGCCCGACGAGTTGGCGGGCAACGAAACCGACAAGAACGATTGGTGGTCGCTGCGGCCGCTCGTGCGTTCGGCGATTTCGGAAACGCC
>QEVJ01000103.1 GCA_003576845.1 Planctomycetota bacterium | reverse complement strand
GACGGGATGATCGAGTTCGAGACGGCCAATGAAGGCTTCGCGCAGTCGCTCACGATCACGACATTGCGATTGACTGCGGGCGCGGCGGCGGCCAGCGACGGCCAGCTTTCGGCCGACGCCAGCTTCACGCT
This sequence comes from Planctomycetota bacterium, assembly GCA_003576845.1. Lineage (GTDB taxonomy): Bacteria > Planctomycetota > Planctomycetia > Pirellulales > PLA5 > PLA5. The sequence goes on along the minus strand of QEVJ01000103.1, from coordinate 22,864 downwards.
CGACATCGAACGCGAAACGGGCGTCACGCCGTACGTCGTCGACCTGCAAGTCGACACGCCGACCGAAGCGGAAGAAGAGGCCGCCGCTCCGTACAACGGGCCGCACACGAAAGACAATTTCAATCTCGACACGCTGATCGAAGACCTCAACGACGCGCTGTTGCTCGCCGGCGTGTACGACGTGATCGCCGTGAAAGATCCCGGCGGCACGAAGATCGCCTTCGCCGCGACCGACCCGACGATTACGAAGATCACCGTCAACAGCATCGCCGACGACGCGGAATTGGGCTTTGCAAACGGCGCTTCCGCTACCGAGGCTTACGATCCCGACACGGCCACGCCGCCCTCGTCGCCGCTGGGCTTTGCCGGCATCCGCGACGTGCCCGACCTCAAGTATCCGACAATCGAAGACCTCGTCGACAATCTGGCGACGGAGCTGGCCGCGATTTCCGACGGCCCGTTGCCCGGCGGGTTCGACGTCGACAGCGAATACGATCCCGACGAGGACATTCTCTATTTCAACGTCGCGCTCAACAAGGAATTCACCAAGACGATCGACCTCGACTTCGACGAAGGTTTCGATCTGGGCATTCTCGGCACGCTCGAAATCATCGCCGACGCCACGGCCGAGTTCAACGCGACCGTCGAATTGTCGTTCCGCGTGGGCATGTATCTGGGTACGCTCGGCGACGACTTCGTGCTCGACAACGCGACGCTGCTGGCCGACCTCAATGCCGGCGACGGCGTACCGCTCGACGTCGGCATTCTCGCGACGAACGCTGTGCCAGGACCGGCGGGCAAGGTGTCGCCGGACGTTTCGTTCAACGTCATCGTCAACGGCGGCGCCCCGGTTGCCGTCACGCTCGACGACGCGGCAACGACGACGAACTACGACAACGCGGCGCTCGCCGCCGATTTGAACGACGCGCTCGCGGCCATCGCAGCGACCGGCTTTACCGATCCGGCCATCGTCAATCTCGACGACGTCGTGCGGTTCAGCGTCGACAGCGCGACGAACAAGCTCGCCCTCCGCGGTGTCCATCCGGAAGTCTATTCCGTCGGCATCGGCAACATCGGCAACCTGTCCGATCTCGGTTTCACGGGCGCAGAGACGCCGAACCGGCCCGATTTCGTCATCACGATCGACCCGTTCGGCGTCCCCGTAAGCTACAACGTCGATCTCGACGGAGCGACCGACGTCGGCGATGTGATCGCGAAGATTCAGGCCGCGGCCCCGGTCACCGTCACGGTCAATTCCGACAAGGGCCTGTCGATTGCCAGCAACACGGCCGACGAAATCGACATTTCGGCCACGGCGACCAGCACGGCGCTCGGCATCGCCGGGAATTCGCAGGGAACCGACACGATCATCGGCACCTCGCTGCACGGCGAATCGTCGGTCGATCGCATCTTCATCGTCGAGTCCGATCCCGGCGAAAACAACCTGTCGATCGACGCCACGTTCGAGACGACCGGCCTGAACCTGAGCGCGGGGCTAGGTTTCTTGAGCTTCGACGTGACGGCAACCGATGAACTGGAACTCGGCGCGAATCTCGGCGTGCGGCTTACCGATCCAAGCGCATCGCCCGACGGTCGAATCACGCTCGAAGAGATTCTCGAAACGACCGACATCAGCGATCTGGTCGACCTGGACACGGTGGCGTTCGTGGCCGACGGGACGCTCGCCGTGTCGTCGCCCGTATTGCAGGAAATCGGCGACACGAGCAACATCGCGTCGCTCGACATTGGTCTCTCCGATCCGACCGACATTACGTCGATTACGTTCGATTTCACGACAAACGAAGACGCCTTTGCGGGTCTTAAAGATCTGTCGATCGCCGAGATTCTCGACATCGTGCACAACGTCGTCGATTTGCTGCTGGAAAACGAGGACATTCCCTGGCTCAACCAGCCGATTCCGCTCGTCGATGCGTCGCTCGCCGACGCGCTCGGCTATCTGGACGACTTGCTCGACAAGATCGACGAAATCGCGTCGGAGATCGACCCGGACGAGCTCAACGACTTGCTCGACGACGTCGAAACGGCGATCGGCGACCTCAACATTCCGTTCATCGACAAGGATCCGCTGTTCAGCGCGCTCGACAAGCTGCGGGCGGTGATCAACGAAATCGACTTGGGTTCGTTCTCGGGTTCGCCGCCGGCGGGACTCGCCGCGGGTTCGCCTTCGTCGGGCAACTTGGACATCGGCGATATCAATCGGCTTCCGGGGCGGTTGCTTGCGGCCACCAAGAACGCCCGCAAGGCGATCGAAGCGGTGCCCAACTCCGCGCCCGGCAAGCAGGAGTTGCTGGACTTCCTCGATGCGTTCGAGGTGGCGGTGCCCGATCTCGAAAAGCTCGAGCTGCGGGTGGAAGACGCGATTACCGATTCGCTCGAGTCGGCGTTCCCCGGCCTCGACGTGACGACGAAGCTCGATTTCGTCGACTACAACTGCAACACGGCGCAGGTCGAGAATGCGCTCATCGTCGGCATTACGCTCGACGGTTCGGATTTGGTAAGCCTCGACTTCGAGCCGGACTTGGACGTGCCCGACTTGGGACCGGTCGAAATCGACCTGGCTGCCGACTTGACGCTCCGCGCCGGCGGCGTGTTGAACCTTGGCTTCGGGGCGATGTTCGACACCTCGACGTTCGTGCCGTTCGTCATCGCCGGATCAGATCAGGTGAGCTGCGGTTACACCGACCACGTCCAGACGGAACTCAACCTCAACGCGGGTTTTGCCGGCGCGGCTTCCGCCGACGTGCGGTTCGGCCAACTCGACCTGCTCGAAGGCGACATCGACATGTCGCTCGTCAAGGGCAACGAGGACCACGTGACCGTCATGGGCTCAAGCGGCAATCGGCACGTCAACCTCACCGCCGCTCCGTGGAACGCCGACCCGCGGCTGGTGATCGTGCAAGTCGGCAGCGAAACGAGTCCGCGGCCGGCCGAGGATTTCTCGATATCCGGAACGACATTGACGTTTGCCAGCGACGTCGAGCCGGGAGCGGGCACGGCCGTCGTCGTTTCGTATCGCACGGCCGCCGCGCCAAACGTCAACGTCGTCGGCAACCGCGCCGCACTCGACGTGACGTTCGACCAGACGCCCAGCGACGGCAACACGCTCGGCGCGATTCCGCTCGGCACGTTCCTGTCGAACTTCACGTCGAGCCTCGAACTCGACGTGCAAGGCATTCTGACCGGCACGGTCGACGTCGAGTTCCTCAACAGCACGGCCGAAGACGCGGTCACACTGGCGATCGGCCTGGAAGACCCGCTCGATCCGCAGTTTCACTACGACGCCGACGCGATCGAGGAGATGTTCGAGAATATCGACTTCGACTTGACGCTGATCTGTCAGGGCGTCGAATCGCTGCTCGATACGCTCGAAGCGGGCTTGACCAGCGAGATCGCGCAGAAGCTGCCGCTCGTCGGCGGCGCGCTCGACACGACGGGCACATTCCTCGGCAAGCTGCGCGAGGATTTCGTCACGCCGATTTGCGATTTCCTCGAAGATGTCGGCGGTTCGCTCGAAGACGTCGCGGCGTTCATCCAGCAGGAAGCGTTCGACCTGCTCGGACCCGACGGCATCGACCTCTTGGCCGACCGGCCGGAAGACGCCGATTCGACGATCGACCTCGACGACGTGATCGTCAAGCTGACGACGGACAATTTCGAGATCGTCGTGACGCTGGCCGGGAGCGATGAAACGACCGTCGACTTCGACACCAACGTGGCCGGCTTGCCGATCGAGGTGCAGGCATCGGGCGGCGTACGCGTTGGTTGGGATTACAAGATCGACCTCGGCATCGGCATCGACCGCGCGAGCGGCTTCTATTTCGTCCTCAACGACGAGGACGATATGAACAACAGCGACGCCGACTACGACGATCCGGAATTCGAGTTCAATCTCGACATCGGCCTGGCCGTCGACAACAGCGGCGTCGAGCCGATTCCGACCAGCTTCGGCATCAACTTATTCGGGTTGGAACTTTCGGCGACGGACATCCTCAACGAAGACGGCACGCGCGGCACCGGAATTGGCGGCCTGCTCACGCTCGATGTCTCCACGCCGGGACCCGACGACGCCGACGGCTACCGCCGGCTCAACGTGTCCGACATCGGCGACCGCCCGTTCCACGAAATCTTCACGGCTAAGCTCGACACCGAGGCCGAGATCAACCTGGAGCTCGCCGCCGAGATCGACGCGAACCTACCGAGCATCCGCACCGACCTGATGGTCAGCTTCGGCGTCGAAGTGTCGACCGGCGCGTCCGGCATCGATGTCGATTTCGACACGCCGACGCTCCAGTTCAAAGACATTCGCCTGGACATCGGCGATTTCCTCTCCAAGCATATCGGCAAAGTGCTCGCGGACGTCAATGAGTTCATCGAGCCGATCGAGCCGGTTATCGCGTTCCTGCTCACGGAAGTGCCGGGACTCTCGCAGCTTTCGGAACTTGCCGGCCGCGGCAAAGTCACGTTCCTCGATCTCGCGTTCATCAAGAACCCCGAACAGGGCGAAACGGCCAAGCGGTTCATCGGCATCGTCAATCAGATCATCAGCCTGATCAACACGCTCGACGGTTTCGGACCCGGCGAAAACGTGTCGATCAACTTCGGCACGATCACCATCGACGCCAGTACGGGCTTCAGCTTCGACAACAACCTCTGGGCCGACAGCTTCGACACCACCGACTACCTGGCCGACAATCCCACGTTCGGCGCGTCGGTCGTCAACGACATCAACTCGCTCAATGCCACGGTCGCCAGCGCGTTTCAGCAGATCGGCCGCGAGCCCGATCCGGAAGGCGAGGACGGCCTGGGCATCTCGCTCGACATCATTAAGCCCGAGAACATCATCAAGCTGCTCTTAGGTCAGCGGGCGAACATCGTCACGTGGAACATTCCGCGGTTCGAGATTCTGTTGACGCTCGAACAGTCGTTCCATCCGATTCCCATCGTCTATCCGTTCGTGGTTACCGTGGGGTTCGATTTCGGCGCGTTCGCGGATTTCTCGGTCGGTTACGACACGCGCGGAATTCTCGAAACGGGCAACTTTCTCGACGGGTTCTTCTTCGGCGACCGCGCGAACGTCGACAGCGGCGAAGACATCGCCGAAATGGGCTTTTTGATCGGCGCGCGGCTGCGGGCGGAACTCGACTTGCTCGTCGCATCGGCCGGCATCGAGGGCGCGCTCGTCGCCACGATCGACGCCAACTGGCGCGACGTCGACAACGACGGCAAGATGTACCTCGACGAAATCGCCCAAATCGTCAAGCAGGACGGCCTGATCTGCTTGTTCGACTTGACCGGCGAGTTGCGGGCGATCATCCGGCTCGTGTGGTCGATCTTCGGCGCGGAAGACAGTAAAGACATCATCAACGTGCTGATCTTCCAGTTCATGAACGAGTGTCCGAAGTTCGAAATCGCCCACGTCACGGAGGGGAGCGAAACGCTGCCGGACGGTACGACGGTGCCGGCCGGCACGCTCGTGTTGCACAGCGGTTCGCTGGCCGGCGAGCGGCAGCCGGGCGCGAGCAGCGACGTAGCCGAGGATTTCACGCTGACGCAGCTCGGCGACGGCGTGATCAGCATCGACGGGATGGGCTTCACGCAACGCTACGGCGGCGTGCTGCAAATCTACGCCGACGGCGGCGCGGGGAACGACCGCATCGAACTGGTCGACGTGACCGTCGATGCGACGATCCACGGCGGCGACGGCAACGACACGATCACGTCCGGCGCGGGCAACGATTTCATCACCGGCGGCGACGGCAACGACATCATCACGACCAAGAGCGGCTCGGACACGGTCGACGCCGGTTCCGGTAACGATTTGATCGACACGGCCGAAGACGCCGACTCGATCGCGGCCGGCGGCGGCAAGGACACGATCACCTCCGGCGACGGCAACGACACGATCGACGGCGGCGACGACGGCGATTCGATAACGTCCGGGCAAGGAGCCGATAGCATCGTCGCCGGCGGCGGCAACGACTACGTCGATGCCGGGACCGAGAACGACACGATTCTCGGCGGCGCGGGCGACGATACGATCTACGGCATGAACGGCGCCGACTCCATCACCGGCGACGGCGGCAAAGACTACATCGAAGGCGGCGCGGGCGCGGATACTATCGAAGGCGGTGCGCAGAACGACACGATCTACGGCCAAGGCGCCGCCGACTCGATCGACGGCGGACCGGGCCGCGATTACCTCGAAGGCAACGACGGCAACGATACGATCTTGGGCGGCAGCGGCCACGACACGCTCCTGGGCCAGAGCGGCGACGACTCGATGCGCGGCGGCAGCGGCCACGACAGCATGGTCGGCGACATCGGCGACGACACGATGGTTGGCGACGCCGACAACGACTTGCTCATCGGAAACGACGACCTCGACGATCTCTACGGCGGGTTCGGAAACGACGTAATCTATTCGTATATCCCCGGCAATACGGCCGACCCGGTGAACACGGGCCACCACGTCGAAGGCAATCCCGACGACGACTTCATCTGCGGCACGACGGCGGCCGACGACATCTGGGGCGGAACGCACGACGACGGCTACAACACGTATTGGACCGAGTGGACCACGCCGGAATATCCGGGCGAGCCGCTTTCCGGCGGCTTCGTGCCCGCAAGCTGCAGCGAAGGCGGCGACGTGACGTTCGACGACCCGGGCGTGGCGACGATTAGCGGCTCGAAGTTCCGCGACATCGACGGCGACGGCGTCCGCGACGAGGACGAGCCGGGCCTCTCGGGCTGGACGATCCAGATTCTCGACGACGAAGGCGAAGTCGTCGACGAAACCGAGACCGACTCCGAAGGCGAGTACGAGTTCACCGATCTCGACGGCGGCACCTACACGATCGTCGAAGTGATGCAAGACGGCTGGGTGCAAACCGCGCCCGCCGGAGGATCGCATCAGACGACCGTCGACGGCGGGCAGACGGTCGCCGGGTTCGACTTCGGCAATTTCGAACTGGCGTCGGTCCACGGCTTCAAGTGGCTCGACGAGGACAAGGACGGCTTGCACGACGAAGGCGAGCCGGGCCTCGCGGGGATCTTTGTCTGGGCAGACGCCGATAACGACGGCGTGTGGGACCCGGGCGTCGAGCAGTTCGCGCTCACCATGGCGGACGATCCCGCGACCGAGGACGTCGACGAGACGGGCAACTACTGGATCACGAACCTCTATCCGGGCGACTACACGATTCGCGAGTTCGTGCCGGCGGGATACGTGCGGACGTATCCGATTCGCAACGTGCTCAATCTCGACAAGTTCGAGTCGGTGACGGTGTCGACCGATTGGTCGAGCGACAGTCCGGATCATCCGGGGCGGCTCGACATCGACCGCACGCCGCAGAACCAGCGCGGGTTCCTGGGCCCGTTCGGTGCGGAGACGGTTTCGCTCGAACTCGACAACCTGCCGGCGCATTCGCTGCTCGACATTTCGTTCGATCTGTTCGTCATCGGCTCGTGGAACGGCAACGCGGGCGGACCGAACGGACCCGATCGGTTCCAGTTCCGCGCGGACGGCGGCACGCTGCTCGACACGACGTTCAGCAACACGGCGACGAATCAGGCATATCCCGGCGCCTTCGGCGTGGGCAACAACGCCGCGAAGACCGGCGCCGAGGAAAGCAATACGCTCGGCTATGGGATTTCCGGCGTGCCCGCCATGCAGCCGCCGGCGAATCCGGCCGACTCGGTGTATCGGCTGGCGTTCAGCATTCCGCACGCGGCGAATACTTTGACGCTCGACTTTCAGGCGCTGCTCGCGTCGGTGGTCGGCGAGTTCGAAGAGTGGGGCATCGACAACGTCACGGTCAGCTTCCCGATCGACGGGCACAGCGTGTCGCTCGGCTCCGGCGACGAGATCGAAGGCCTCGATTTCGGCAACTACGCGCTGCCGGGCGAGATTCACGGTACGAAGTTCGTCGATGCCAACGGCAACGGCGTGCGCAACGCGGGCGAACCGGGTTTGGGCGGCGTGACCGTCTATCTCGACCTCGACAACGACGGCACGTTGGACGCCGACGAACCGCGAACGACAACCGCCTCGGGCATCTTGGGCGACGTCGACAACGACGGCAGCGTCGGCCTCGGCGACGTGGCGATCATCCAGGCGAATATGGGAAGCTGCGACGTCGGCATGGACCAGGGCGACCTGAACGCCGACGGTTGCATCACGCGCCGCGATGCGTTCATCGTCGCCTCGCTGTTCGGCAATACGACCAAGACATCCAACATCCCGGTCGGCGAGTACTGGTTCAAGGGACTCGAAGCGGGCGATTACGTCGTTCGCGAGGTCGTGCCGATGGGTTACGTGCAGACGGCGCCGGCGGCCGGGTCGCACGCGGTTTCGATTTCGGCTGGCAGTTCCGTCGGCAACGTAAACTTCGGCAACATCCGCGAAGGCGAAATCCACGGCACGAAGTGGTTCGACCGCAACAGCAACGGCGTTCGCAATCCGGGCGAGCCGGGCATCGCCGGCGTCACCGTTTACGTCGATGCGAACAACAACGGCCAACTCGATGCCGGCGAGCCGAGCGCCGTGACGATGGCCGACGATCCGAACACGACCGTCGACGAGACGGGCATGTATTGGATCAAGGGCGTGAAGCCCGGCAGCGTCATTATCCGCGAGGTCGTGCCCGACGGATGCCGGCAGACCTTTCCGACGGTCGGATTCCACAATCGCGACCTCGTTTCGGGACAGCCGCTCCGCGAGATCAACTTCGGCAACGTCTGCGAAGGCGAGATTCACGGCACGAAGTGGTTCGATCGCGACGGCAATCGGCGGTTCGACGCGAACGAAATGGGCATGGCCGGCGTGACGATCTATCTCGACCTGAACAACAACGGCCGCCTCGACCAGGGCGAACCGACGACGACCACGATGCAGGACAGCACCGCCACGCCGGAAGACGAATCGGGCATGTACTGGTTCCAGCGCGTGCCGATGGGAACGTACGTCGTGCGCGAAGTCGTGCCCCAGGGCATGACGCAAACGTATCCGATCGCCGGCGGGCACGTCGTGACGCTTGTGGCCGGACAAACGGTCGAAGGCCGCGACTTCGGCAACACGTCCGGCGGCGGCGAGATTCACGGCACGAAGTGGAACGACGTCAATCGCAACGGCCTCCGCGACACCACGCCGACCGGCGCGGAACCCGGCGTGCCGGGTGTCGTGATCTACGTCGACGCGAACAACAACGGACGACTCGATGCGGGCGAACCGTCGACCACAACCATGGCCGACAACCCGCTCACCTCGACGAACGAAGCGGGCATGTACTGGCTGGTCAATTTGCCGGCGGGCACGCACGTCGTGCGCGAGGTGTTGCCGGCCGGCTCAACGCAGACATTCCCGGCGAACAACCAGGGGCACACCGTCGTGCTGACGGCGGGGCAAGTCGTCGAGGGCCGAAACTTCGGCAATACGCAGGGACCGAGCACCGGCGAGATTCACGGCACGAAGTGGGACGACGCGAACCGCAACGGCGTCCGCGACGCCACGCCGGGCACTGCGCCCGAGCAAGGCGTGCCTGGGGTGACGATCTATCTCGACACGAACAACAACGGGCAATTCGACGCGGGCGAGCCGACGACCACGACGATGCAGGACAACACGGCGACGCCCGAAAACGAAGCCGGCATGTACTGGTTCACGCAGGTTCCGGCGGGGACGTACATGGTTCGCGAAGTGTTGCCGACGGGTTGGATTCAGACTTATCCGGCGAACAACGGCGGACACACGGTCACGGTCGCGACCGGCACGATCGTCGAAGGCATCGACTTCGGCAACACCCGCGGCCAAGGCGGCGGCGTCACCGGCTCGAAGTGGGACGATCTCAACGGCAACGGCCGACGCGACACGGACGTGCCCATGGCCGACGGCACGACCGGTCCGGAGCCGGGTCTCGCCGGCGTGCGGATTTACTCGGACGTGAACGGCAACGGCATGTACGATGCCACCGAGCCGAGCACGTTCACGCTCGACGACGATCCGACGACGCCGATCAACGAGCGCGGACGGTACGTGCTGGCCAATCTCGCGCCGGGCGTACACGTTATCCGCGAAGACCTGCCGGCGGGAAACGTGCAAACCGCTCCGGGGAACAACGGCGGGTATACCGTGCTCGTCGTGGCGGATCAGTTCGTTACGGGCCGCAATTTCGGCAATTACAAGCCGGGCGAAATCCACGGCGTCAAGTGGAACGACGTCAATTCCGACGGCAAGCGCGGCGGCGCGACCGGAGCGCAAGAGCCGGGCATTCCGGGAGTGACGATCTACATCGACGTCAACGGCGACGGCGTCTTCCAGTCGACCGAGCCGAGCACCACGACGATGGCGGACGATCCGGCGACCCCGCAGGACGAAACGGGGCACTATTGGATCACGGGGCTCGCGCCGGGGCTGTATCGCGTGCGCGAGGTCGTGCCGACTGGCATGACGCCGAGGTTCCCCACGGCGGCCAATCCGCACGACATCACGATCATGTCGGGCGACGTCGTGAACGGCGTCGACTTCGGCAACCACGTGAATCAGACGCCAATCCGGTTCACGGACTTCAGCGACGCGGGCAATTTCGTTCGCGTCAACGGCAATGCCGGTCTCACGCAGGGACGATTGCGGCTTACCAACAACGGCACGAACCAGCGGGGCAGCGCGTTCCTGAGCCAGAAGGTGCAGTTCACCGGCGACTTTACGTTCTCGACGCACTTTGCGTTCGAGATTTCGCTGCCCGGCGGAACGGCCGACGTCGACGGCGTGGGCGGGCACGGGTTGACGTTCGTGATGCACAACGCAGCGGCGGGAACGGCGGCGCTGGGGAGCGCCGGCGGCGGAATGGGGTTCGCCGGAATCTCGCCGGCCGTGGCCGTCGAGTTCGACACGTTCCACACGGGCGCATTCGATCCGGCGACGAACAACGGCACGAACGGCAGCCACGTGGCGCTCGACGTATCGACGATTGCGACGAGCGTCGCCCAGAGCGCCGTGCTGCCGCGGTTCAACGACGGCGGCGTGCGCCATGCCTGGATCGACTATGACGGGTTCGGCAACGTGATGGACGTGTATTTGTCGACGACGGCGACGAAGCCAGTCGCGCCGACGCTTTCGTTCGCAATCAACCTGACCGGGCCGACCGATTTGTTCGTCGGGTTCACCGCGGCGACGGACGCGGCGTTCAACCGGCACGAGATCGTGGCGTGGGAGATGAGCGTGGGCGGCGTGCCGCTTTCGCCGCCGGCCGATGGTGAAGCGGCGCCGGGAGCGCTCGACTTCTCGTTCGACACGGGAACCCCGACGCCAGCCGCCGCGCCGCCGGCTGCGACGATCTTGATACCGAGCGGCTCGGACTGGAAGTATTTGGACGACGGCTCGAACCAGGGCGTGGCATGGCGTGCGCCCGCCTTTGACGACTCGGCATGGCCGGTCGGACCGGCGCAATTCGGCTACGGCGAAGGCGACGAGTCAACCGTCATCGACGACGTCGGGCCTGGCGGCAAGATCACCACGCACTACTTCCGCAAGTCGTTTACGATTCAGAACATCGAGTTCGGCAATCAGGCGTGCTTGGGATTGCTGCGCGATGATGGGGCGGTGGTCTACGTGAACGGCGTGGAAGTCGGCCGCACGAATATGCCGGGCGGAGCGATCAACTTCCTCACCCAGGCTTCCGGCCCCGCGGCGGACGACGGGCAGACGTTCCAGATGTTCCCGATCAACGTCGGCTTCTTGAACCAGGGATCGAACCTGATCGCCGTGGAACTGCACCAGGCGCTCAATGCGACGGACAGCGATGCGAGCTTCGATGCGTTCCTGTTTGCCGAACCGTGCGGGGCGAACGTCCACGGCTTCAAGTGGCGCGATCTCAACGGCGATGGGAAGCGCGATGCGAACGAGCCGGGGCTGGCGGGCGTGACGATCTACGTCGACGTGAATAGCAACGGGCAGTACGACCCGGCGGTCGACCGCGATGCCGTGACCAAGAGCGACAATCCCTCCACGACGAACGTCGACGAGACGGGCATGTATTGGATTGCGAACGTGCCGCCGGGCGCGTATCGCGTCCGCGAGGTCGTACCGGCCGGACATACGCAGACGGCGCCGGCCGCCGGCTTCCACTCGATCGTGATCGACGTCGGCCAGACGGTGACCAATCTCGACTTCGGCAACCGGCCGAACACGAACCCGCAGACGGGCGAAGTCCACGGATTCAAGTGGTTCGATCTCGACTTCGACCGCAAGCGCGGCGCGAACGAAGGCGGCATTGCCGGTGTGACGATCTATGCCGATCTCAACAACAACGGCCAACTCGACCCGGGCGAACCGAGCACGCAGACCATGGCCGACGATCCGAACACGCCGAACGTCGACGAGGCGGGCATGTATTGGCTCGCGAATCTGCCGCCCACGACGATCGTGATTCGCGAAGTTCCGCCGCCGACGTTCATCCAGACGTTCCCGGCGAACGGCGCGGGGCACACGGTCGTCGTCACGCCGGGCGCGGTGATCAACGGGCGCGACTTCGGCAATACGACCGAAGGCGAATCGGGCCGCGTTCACGGCATCAAGTGGCTCGACATCAACGGCAACGGCACGCGCGAGCAGTTCGAGCCGGGCGTCCCCAACGTGACGATCTATTCTGACGTCAACGGCAACGGCCAGTTCGATCCGGGCGAACCGAGCACGACCACGATGGTCGATAACCCGGCAACGCAGACGAACGAGGCGGGCAAATACTGGCTCGACCTCGGTCCGGGGCACCATCTGATCTGCGAAGTCGTGCCCGTAAACATGGAGCAGACCTTCCCGACGACGAACGGCGGTTGCTGGCCGCTCGATGTTGGCCCGGGGACGATCGCCGAGGGATTCGATTTCGGCAACGAGCCGAGCACGGTCCGCCGCGGCGAAATCCACGGCATGAAGTGGGACGATAACCACGGGCCACTCGGCAGCCACGACGCCGACGAATCGGGCGTGGCGGGAATCACGATCTACCTGGATACGAACAACAACGGCCAACTCGACGTCGGCGAGCCGAGCACCGTCACCGACGCCAACGGCGAATACTGGTTCAAGATGCTGCCGGCGGGCACGTATCACGTGCGCGAGGTGCTGCCGGACGGCTACGCGCAGTCGTTCCCGCTCACTCCCGATCACACGATCAATTTGGCCGGCGGGCAGATCGTCACGGGCGTCGATTTCGGCAACTTCGAGTACATCATCATTCCGGACGGCAAGGACGAGATTTACGGCTCGGACGGGGCGGACGACCTACTCGGCGACAACGAAGTCGGCGATCCGCGGACGCTGTCCATCGGCGACGACGACACGATCTTCGGCGAGAAGGGCATGGACACGCTCGACGGCCAGGATGCCAACGACGATCTCTGGGGCGGCGAGGATCACGACGAGATCATCGGCGGCATCGAGACCGACGAGGAAGATCGCGTGCTCCAAGAGGTCGACGCCGACCAGGTCCTGTCTGATGGACTGCTCACCGGCCAGGGCAACGACACGCTCACCAGCATCGAGCATGGTACATTGATTGGCGGCGCATCGGCCAACACGCTCGACGCCCGGCCGTTTACACGTGGCAGCGTGATCTTGATCGGCAACGCCAACAACGATTCGCTCTACGGCACGGCGTTCGACGACGAGTTGTTCGGCAACGGCGGCGACGATCTGCTCGACGCTGGCGACGGGAACGATACGCTCACCGGCGGCGAAGGGAGCGACAACGCGCTCGGCGGCTCGGGCGACGACACGTACGCGTTCGGTACGGCGTCGGCGGCTCAGACCGACACGGTCAACGACATTGCGCTTGCCACCGGCGGCGTCGACGTGCTCGATTTCACGGCACTCGGCGCCAGCGACGGCGCCACGGTGAATCTCACCACGGGCACGGGCAGCCACACGAACCGCACGTTCAACTTCCTGAACGCGGCGTTCATCGAAGTGCTGCTCGGCGGCGCCGGGAACGACAACTTCACCGGCAACGCGGCGGCCGACAACCGGCTCGAAGGCAACGCCGGAAACGACACGCTCTCGGGCGTCGGCGGCGCGAACACGATCGGCGGCGGCGCGGGCAACGACACGATGACCGGCGGCGTGAACGACGACTTGTATTTGTTCGACGCCGGCTGGGGCACGGACACCGTGACCGATCCGGCGGGTGCGAGCGATACGCTCGATCTGACCGCGATCGCGTCGGCGATCACCGGCAACATCGGCGTCGCGACCGCGACCTTTACGCAGGGCGGCAACTCGATCAACGTCACGAACAACATGGTCGAGATGATCCTGTCCGGATCCGGCGACGACACGTTCAACTTCCTGGCCGGCGGCATGCTCGCGGGCGGCGCGGGCTCGATTGACGCCAACGACGGCGTCGACCACCTGAACTACTCGGCTTATGTGACGGGCGTAACGGTGAATCTCAGCACGAGCACGGCGACGGGAACATCGGGCGTGTTCGATTTCGAGAACGTCACAGGCGGCTCGGCGGGCGATAGCCTCACCGGCGATGGCGGTCCGAACGTGCTCTCGGGTCTCGACGGGGCCGACTCGCTGTTCGGGCTGGGCGGAGCGGACCATCTGATCGGCGGCGCCGGCAACGATCCGCAACTCGAAGGCGGCGCGGGCAACGACACGATCGACGGCGGCGCGGGAAGCGACTTCATGACCGGCGGCAATGGAGACGATTTGTACCTGTTCGCCGCGGTGCCGGGCATCACGCTCGAAGGCGACGGCGTCGACGAAGCCACCTCGCCAGCCGGCGGCAACGACACGTTCGACTTCACGTTCCTCACAACGGCGCTCACCGCGAACTTGCCGGCCAACATCGTGTCGCACTTCCTGCGGGCCGTGAACCTCGTCAACCCGACGAGCATCGAAACGGTGCTCTCGGGCACGGGCAACGACACGCTCACCGGCGACGCAGGCGACAACCTGTTCGTTTCCGGCGACGGCAACGATCAACTCACCTCGGGCGGCGGCGACGACGTGCTCGTCGGCGGCAACGGCAACGATACGTACCGCATCGCGCTCAATGCGGCGAACGACACGGTGGAAATTGACGAGCGGCCCGGCGGCGGGACCGATACGCTCGACTTCACCACGACGACCGGCGCGGGCAACTTCGTGCGGGTCAGCATCGCCGCCGTCGGACTCGATGCCACCGCGGGCCTGGTCGCCGAGCACGGCGTCGACGCGACACGGCAAGTGACGCTCGCCGAAGACGATCTGGCGATCAACTTCGAGAACATCACCGGTTCGCCGGGGAACGATGTCATCTTCGGCAGCGCCGTGGCTAACTCGCTCACGGGCGGCAGCGGCAACGACGAAATTCACGGCGGCGACGGCAACGATACGCTGACCGGCGGACTCGGCAACGACTCGCTCTACGGCGACAAGCACGACGACCGGCTCGTCGGCGGACAGGGGACGAACCTGCTCGACGGCGGTACGCACCACGACCGGTACGTGTTCACGCAAGGCAGCGCCGCGACCGACACGCTTCGCGAGGACCCGTCGCAGGTCAGCGGCGGTCTCACGATCATCGGCGGTGACGACATTCTCGACTTTACGGCGTTCACGGTCGGCGTGACGGTCGATCTGTCGAACCCGGGTCCGCAATCGCCGGCCGCGGGATTGTCGTTCTCGATGCAGCGCGTGAATGGCTCGGCGAATTCGGATTACTTCGAGGTCGTGCTGGGCAGCAGCACCGCGGCGAACAACTTGACCGGCAACGACGGCGACAACTCGCTCGTCGGCGGTTCGGCAAACGATACGCTCACCGGCGGCGCGGGCGACGATACGCTCACCGGCAACGCGGGCAACGATCGGTTGTTCGGCGAGGCGGGCGAGGACGTGCTGATTTACGACGCGGCCGACGTGACCGCGGTCGACGGCGGCACGGAAAGCGACACGCTGCTGTTCGCCGCGGCCGGCGCACTCAACTTGGCGACCGCGGCCCAACTCAACGACATCGACGTGATCGACCTCGCCGGAACCGGATCCACCGTGTCCGGCACGCCGACGGCGGTGACGAACGTCAGCGACGCGGGCACGGTGCTCATCAAAGGAACCGGCGCGGACACGGCGACGCTCACCGGCGGCTGGACGCTGTTCGTCAACGGCTCGACGACGAACACCTATCGCGACGGCACGATGACGAAGTTTGCGATCGTCGAGGACGACCTTTCGCAATCGGCATCGAGTCCGCCGGCGCCGGCGGCCGTCGTAGTTGCGGCGCGGGATCGCGCGGTGGCGGCGGTGGGCGGCGAGACGCGCGAACCGCTCGCGACCGGCCGCGTGGCGCGGGCGATCGTGCGGCCGCGGGGCGAAGCCGTGGACGAAGCGCTCGGCGGCGACCGAAGCGGCTCCGGCGACGGTGCGGCGAGCGACGCAACGACACTACGCGCTTCGCGCGGGCTGCGCGTCGCCCATCGGGCGCGGATTGCGGTCGATGCGCTATTCGGCGACGATGCCTAGCGTTTCGTCGACGCAAAGAATAGGGCGCCGCTGCTGAACAAGCCAGCAGTGGCCCCCACCCTACGATCTATCCGCTGGCGGATTCTGCGAAGAGATGGGCCAGCGTGCGCTCGGCGGCTTGCTCGCCGCTGTGGATGCACTGGGGAACGCCGACGCCGCGATAGGCGTTGCCGGCCAGGGCGAGGCCGCGATGCTTGGCGACTGCGGCTTCGATGCGGGCGACGCGGTCGACGTGGCCCACGTGGTATTGCGGCATCGCGTTCGCCCACCGCACGACTTCGGACAAGATCGGCGCGCCGGCAATGCCGAGCAGCCGGGCGAGTACCTCGTGGGCGATGCGCCGGAGCGTCGCGTCGTCGCGGTCGAGAAGCTCGCGCTGGCATGCGCCGCCGAGAAACACGCGGCAGAGCACTTTGCCCTCGGGAGCACGGCCTGAATACTTCACGCTCGAAAAGCTGCCGGAGAGGATGTTGAGCCGCTCGACCAGCGGCACGACGAAACCGAAGCCGTCGAGACGGTGCGCGATCTGGGCGCGGTCGTAAGCCAATGCGACCACGGCGGCGCCGGCTCGGTCGATACCCGAGAGGTCCGCGGCCAGGCTCGCGTCGATGTTTTCGAGCAGCTTCGCGGCTTGCGGAGAAGGCGCGGCGACGATGACGGCATCGTAGATTTCTTCGACGGCGGTCTGGCGCGCGTTCGACATCGCCGAGAGCACGCTCCAGCGGCCATCGGCGCGCTGGGCGATGCGTTCGACGCGCGATCCGAACCGCACTGCGCCGCGCGGCAACCGCGCCGCGACGGCATCGACGAGACTCGACATGCCCTCGCGCGGCGCGACGAACATGCTGTAGCGGGCGCCGCTGTCCGCGGACTTCGCGGCTTGCGCGCGGCGGTTCTTGAGCGCGGCTGCGAGCAGGCTCCCGTGCTGGCGTTCCATCTCGACGAACCGCGGCATCGTGGCGAGCACGCTGAGCCGCTCGGGATCGGCCGTGTAGATTCCGCCGACCAAGGGCTGCACGAGCCGTTCGTAAGCCTCGCGGCCCATTCGCCGCCGGGCGAACGACGCGAGACTCTCGTCGCCGCCCTCGGCGCGCGGCCGCACGAATTTTTCCAGCGCCAGCCGCAGTTTGCCGAGCGGGCTGAGAATCGGCGAAGCGATCACCGGCCAGAGCCGCGTCGGCGCCATGATCAGGAAGCCGTCGGGAATTTTGCGAAGCTTGCCGCGCGATACGACGAACGCCTGGCGATGCTCGTCGCTCGTCGACAGAAGCTGGTCGCCGAGTCCGACGCGGCGGCAAAGGTCCACGCCCCACGGAAACGACGTGATGAAGTTGTCGGCGCTCTTTTCGATCAGGAACCCGTCGCGGTGGATCGTTTCGAGGACGCCGCCAAGACGATCGCTGGCCTCGAACAACGTCAAGTGCAAGCGCGGCGCCAATTCGCAGAGCCGATGCGCTGCCGCAAGCCCGGAGATGCCGCCGCCGATCACGGCGACGCGGGGCGATTCGGCCGCGGCGGGCGGACTGGCTCGGGGATGTAGCGCAGCTTCTTTCACAGCAGGCCCGGCGCGGTTTTGTGGGACGCGAATCGCCTCCCATTGCTCAGGGATATACCTCTACTTCGCCGCGCCGGAATTCAGCGACACGAGGCGGGGCCGCTTGGGATTCGGCTTGCCGCCGGCGGCGAGTCGACGGAGTTGCCCGCAGGCGGCATCGATCTTGTCGCCCTTGCGGAAGCGGACGTTGACGTTGATGCCCGCGCGGCGAAGGATCGTGCAAAACGTGCTGGTCGATGCGGGCGACGGCGTGCGGTAGGGTAAGCCGGCGACCGGATTGTACGGGATGACGTTCAGCATCGCCGTGCGGCGTTCGAGCAGGGCCGCGAGCCGTTTGGCGTGTTCGGCCCGATCGTTGAGGCCGCCGAGCAGCACGTACTCGTACGTCAATCGCCGGCCCGACAAGTCGAAGTAGTGATCGGCCTCGGCCAACACGTCGTCGAGCTTGATCTGCTTTGCGACCGGCACGAGTTGCTGCCGCAGCGCGTCGTCGGGCGCGTGCAGCGAGACGGCGAGCTGGTAGTGCGTTTCGTGTTCGGAGAGCTTGCGCATCGCCGGCGGAAGGCCGACCGTCGAAATCGTAATCCGTCGCGAGCTGATGCCCAAACCGTTTTCGGCCGAGGCCTCGTCGAGGGCGGCGAGCAGATTCGGCAAGTTGGCCAGCGGCTCGCCCATGCCCATCACGACGATGTGGCTGAGCCGTTCGCCCTCGGGCAAGAGCCGGTCGAGCCGCAGCATCTGCTCGACGATTTCGCCGGAGGTGAGATTGCGGACGACGCCGTCGAGTCCGCTGGCGCAGAAGACGCAGCCCATGCCGCAACCGACTTGCGTGCTGATACAGATGCTGCGGCGGATGCCGTCGCGGAGCAGGACGCATTCGATCTGCTGACCGTCGCCAAGCATGAGCAACAGTTTTTCGGTGCCGTCGCTGGCCTTGGAATGCCGAGCGATAGTGGTCGTCCAGAGCGAGAACGATTCGGCCAATTGTGCGCGCAGGGGCTTGGGCAGGTCGCTCATGTCGGCCCAATCGCCCGCCCGACGCTCGAACAGCCAGCGGCGCACCTGCGCGGCGCGATAGGCCGGCTCGTTGTGCTCGGTCATCCAGGTTTTGAGATCGGCCGCTTTGTCGAGGACGTGGAGCATACCGCCATTGTACGGCGCGGCGTGCACAGAAGCGATGGGTCGCAAGGATGTCGCAATAAGCGTCATTTGGCCGGCGTTTGGGCCGGTTCGAGCGCCGCGTCGTCGAGGTCCAGCCGGTAGAGAATCTGGTTGTAGTCGTATCGCGGCGTGGGTTGCGGGCGGTCGGCGAATTGTTGCGTGTACGTGCCCTCGAATAGCAGGATCGGCGAATCTTCGGGCGTGAACTCCGGGTGGAGCCGGGGATTGTAGAACGTGTAGTTGTCGTGCGAGAGGACCTTGATCGCCGGGCCCCATTCGCCCAGCGGCGAGTCGGCTTCCGCATACCACAACTCGCCGAACGCCGAGGGCTTGCCGAACGTTTCCATGAACACGGTCACCCAGCGGCGGCGATAGGCGTTCCAGGCGATCGAACCCGAATGGGGTTTCACCTGGCGATCGCTGTCCGCGGCGGCGAGCGACTCCTGCGGCTTGAGCGAATGCCATTTCGACGGGTCTTGCCAGGCCTCGAACGTCGGTTCGAGCTTCACGCGCGGCAGCGGATTGCCGAAGAGCAGCCACCGCTTGCCGTCGTCGTCGGTCCAAAACGCGGGATGGCCGTCGATGTTGAGCTGCGGCTCCTTTCCACCGGCCGACTTTTGCCAGATCGTTTTGAGGTGTTCGAAGGCTTCGCGGTCGTCGTTCCAGACGCACAGGCCCGATTCGTAAACGTCGAGCGGCGGTTGAATCTTGCGATAGCAACCGACGAGCCGCTCGCGGCCCGTTTTGTCCGGCAGCGCGACGTATCCCGTGATCCACGTCGGCCCTGGTCCCGGCATTGGGGCGACGCCGCGGGGGAGCTTGCGGTCGTCGAGAAAGTAGTCGAACCGCGGCCGCAGCGGCGGCTCGAACTTGTCGAAGGGCCGGACCGCGGTCGTGGCGCTCGTCATGTGAAACGCGCCGAGCGGATAACGGGCGAACGTCGTGTCGCCCCAGGCCCAAAACATCTTGCCGCCGTAGGCCGCGTTCTGCACGCTGTCGCAGCCGAAAAGCGGCGCGTCGCGCCAGTCGCGCTCCTCGCCGAGCTTCTGACTTTCGGCGAACAAGCCCGCGCCGGTGAGCCGGCCGATGCGTTTGGCGACGATGGTCCGTTCGACTTCGACCTTGAGCGTTTCGCCGGGCTTGGGCGTGAGTCGCACGCCGCGAAAGCCGAAGCCGTCCTTCTTCACGCCGTAGCCGTGGCCGTGGACGTCGAACCAGATTTCCTGGTTCATGAGCGCCGGGTCGTCGAGCGCGATCGTGCCGGCGTTGTCGGTCACGAAGCGGGCGTGGTTGGTGGTTCGCAACTCGACGAGCGGCACGGGCCAGCCGTTCTCCTTGTCGACGACGAGGATCTTGCATGATTTCGGCGGCGTCGGTTCGGCCGCGCGATTGGGCGAACCGCACAATAAAAAAGCGGCGAGCAGCAAGGCAGCCGTCGGTTTCGATGGGCGAATCGGGATCATGTCGGAGCGAGTCATGGAAGCACCTCGTGGTTCGTAGCAACCGCGACGCGTGCGATACAGTTCTGGGACGAAATCTACGTCAATCGCCGCCACTCCATCACTCGGAGCGTGTTGGCTACTTTGGTGCGGCTACTTTGGTGCGGCCGGCGGCTGCGGTACGATTATAGCCGATTCGCCGTGCGGCCGTTTTCGCGCCGGTGTCGATTACTCAGGCCGGCGTTGCTGGAACCCGTTTGCCGATGAGCGTTTGCGTTTATGGGTCATTCGTCGCGGGCTGCGTTGGGATTGGATTTTGGGACCGAGTCGGTGCGGGCGATCGTCGTGTCGCTCGACGGCGTGGAGCTCGGCTCCGCGTCGGTCAACTATGCGCACGGACAGTTGACGGAGCGGTTGCCAAGCGGCGTCGCCGTGCCCGCGGATATGGCGTTTCAGCATCCGGGCGATTGGCTCGACAGCGCCGCGGCGGCGGTGCGGCAGGCGATGTCGCGAGGGAACGTCGATCGCGCGGCGGTCGACGGGATCGGCGTCGACTTTACGAGCTGCACGATGCTGCCGGCGCTTCGCGATGGGACGCCGCTGTGTCTCGTCGATCGGTTCGCACGCGAGCTGCACGCCTGGCCGAAGTTGTGGAAGCATCACGGCGCGAAGTCGCAGACCGAGCGGATCAATGCGCTCGCCCGCGAGCGGAATGAGGCGTGGCTCGCGCGGTATGGCGGAACGATCGGCTTGGAGTGGTTCTTTCCCAAGATGCTCGAAACGCTCGACGCCGCGCCGCACGTATTCGCCGCGGCGGAGGTTTGGCTCGAAGCGGGTGATTGGCTCGTGTGGCAACTCGTAGGCGGCGACGCGACACAGTTGCCCCGGTCGACGTGTCAGGCGGGCTATAAGGCGATGTGGAACGCGGCGACGGGATATCCCTCGCCCGCGTTTCTCGCGGCGCTCGATCCGCAGATGGAAAACGTCGTCGCCGAGAAGATGCCGGGCCGATTGCTAAGTCCGGGCGAACGCGCCGGCGAACTGACGGCGGCGATGGCCGAGCGATTGGGCTTGCTGCCGGGCGTGGCCGTGAGCGCGGCGACGATCGACGCCCATGCCGGCGTACCCGGAGCGGGCGTGGCGGAACCGGGGACGCTCGTGATGGTCTTGGGCACGAGCAGTTGTCACATGCTCAACGCGACGGTCGAGCGGCTCGCGCCGGGGATTGCGGGCGTCGTCGACGGCGGAATTTTGCCCGGCATGTTCGGTTACGAGACGGGGCAGGCGGCGGTGGGCGATGCGTTCGATTGGCTGCGGCGGCTCGTCGGGCACAAGGATTTCGCGGAACTGGGGGCGAAAGCGGCCGCGCTGCCGCCGGGCGCAGAGGGCGTGTTGTGCGTCGATTGGTTCAACGGCTGCCGCACGCCGCTGATGGACGGTTCGCTCGCCGGGGCGTTCACGGGGCTGACGCTCAACCACGGCCCGCACCATTTGTATCGGGCGGTGCTCGAAGCGACCGCGTTCGGCTTGCGGTGGATCGTCGACGTGCTCCGCGAAAGCGGCGTGCCGGTCGAGCGATTCGTCGCCACGGGCGGATTGCCGCACCACAACCCGCTGGTCGTCGAAGTCTATGCGGACGTGCTGGGCGAGCCGATTGCGGTTGCGGCCGCGGGGCAAGGACCAGCACTCGGCGCGGCGATTCTCGGGGCACTGGCCGCGGGGCCGGCGGTAACGGGATTATCCACGGCGGCGGAAGCGATTCACGCGATGGCGGCGCCGAAGAGCGGCGGGCAACCGCGGGTCGTAACGCCGAACGAAGCGCATCACCCGCAGTACGATGCGCTCTACAGAAACTATCGCGCCCTCGCGACGCAGTTTGCAGCGAGATAGGTTGCAGCGAATTCTGTGTCTCAGATGTACTGCGTTCGAACCTGGGCAGCGGCGATCGCGTAAGGTCGAGTCGTTGGAGGTAACTCGTCGGCCCTGTCGATGCATGTTTTGCATCGTTACGATTCGCATAATTCATTTCCATTATCGTTCGGAAGCCACTAGAATCCCATCACTTAGTGACCTCTAACGGATCACGATGCAACGGAGACCGATGATGGATGCTTCTCCAGTTCGGCTTACCGCGCTGTCCCACTGCGGCGGTTGAGCCTCCAAATTTGGTCCAGAAGACCTCGCTCAGGTTCT
>QEVJ01000102.1 GCA_003576845.1 Planctomycetota bacterium | reverse complement strand
AGCGCTTCTATTGGAAGGATTTGCGAAACCTTCGAATAGGAGACACTCGGATGGTCGCGAAATTCAAGGTACGGAAGTCGGGCGGTTTGCGAAAGCGGTGGATCGGCAAGCCGGCCGGGCGGATTCAGGAGCGGGTGCAGGCCGTGGGACCGGAGCGGTTTGGCGTCGTCGCAGTCGATTGTTCTGGCGGCGGGGTGGCACTGGTGGCTTTACCCACCAGTGCAGTGCCCAGGACAACCTCTCCATTCTCGCGAGCCCCGCGCCCACGATTCTCGATTCAGCCCGTGTCGAATGAAAGCCTTGGCCCGTTGAGCATGGCAAGCATGGTCAATCGAAAATGGAAAGCCAGTTCGGCGGGGTGGCACTGACGACCTTCCTTCCGCGCCATTATCGTTGGATGGCACTGGCCAGGCCAGTGCCGAGCCGCTGCCACGCCTATAAACCGACCCGGGTCACTTCGCCCGCCCCTTAAGCTCCACAAACCGCTTGCGAAGTTCCGCGAGCGTGTCCGCGTGTGCCGCGTCGTCCGCCAGATTGCGTTCCTCCTGCGGGTCGGCACGGAGGTCGTAGAGTTCCTCGTGATCGAAGTCGGGCCAGTGGATGTATTTCACGTCCTTCCGGACGAGGGCCGTCGACGCCGGAATGAAGTCGGTGCTGCGGATCGTGGGGTGTTCGTAGAAGAACTCTTCGCGCCACGCCGGCGGCTCGGCGGCGAGATAGAGCGGGGCGAAGTTCTGGCCTTGCATGGTCTTCGGCGCGGCCACGTTCGCCGCGGCGAGAATCGTTGGCGCAAGGTCGACGCTCAGCGCGAATTCGTCGTTCGTCGTCCCGCGGCGGGCAGCGGGCATCCGCGGGTCGCGGACGACGAGCGGCACGCGGATCGACTCCTCGTAGGGATACCACTTGTCGGCCAGACCGTGCTCCGCGTGAAAGTAGCCGTTGTCCGTCGTGAAGATGACGAGCGTGTTACCGGCGATTTTCTGGAGGGCGAGCTCGTCGAGGATCGCGCCGCACGCCGTGTCGACTTCCGTGACCAGGCGGTAGTACGCCCGCATGAAGTGCTGAAAGCGCTCGGGCGTGTCGAATCGCCAGTGCCAGCGGTTGCGGCCTTCGTTTTGCTCGTTCGCAATGAACGGCGGCAAGCGGCGGAAGTGTTCGAGCGTGGCCGTCTTGGGGACGGGGATTTTGGCGTCGCGGTAAAGCTCGGCGGATTGCTCCTGGTAGAGATATTGCTTGGGATGCGAATCTTGCGAGTGGGCGGCGAAGAAGCAGACGGTGAGCAGAAACGGCTTGTCGGCGGGTCGCGTGCGGAGGAAGTCGACCGCGTCGCGCTCGTTCTTCGCCGTGACGTGGATTTGCGAGCCGTCGGGGAGTTTGACGAAATGCTGGCCGAAATACGAGCGGCCGAAGTCGAACCGGTCGGCGGGGAACTTGCCGTTGTGCCATTTGCCGACGTGCCCGACGTGATAGCCGGCGGCGCGGAGCAGGCCGGGATACGTTTCGTCCCACGGCGTCTTGAACATGTCGAAGCCCGTGCAGCCGTTGCGCGACATCCACTGGCCCGTGTAAAGGCACGCGCGGCTCACGCCGCAAACGGACGTGGTGACGCAGGCGCGGGTGAAGCGGACGCTCTCCGCGGCAAGCCGGTCGAGGCGGGGCGTTTTGACGACCGGATTGCCGGCGCACCCAAGCGTGTCGTGCCGCCAATCGTCGGCGTAAAGGATGAGAATGTTGGGCCGGGCGGCAGCGGAGGCGCGCTCGGCGCGGACGGGCATCGCTACTGCCGCGACGAGAACAACGACGAGCAGCGACGGTAAGCGTCGGAACATGGGAGTTTCTTCAGGGAAATGGCGGCAGGCGCAAAAAAAGTTGGTGGCAATCGAGCCGCTTTTCGGATAGGTTCGCTTGTGGCCTGCCGGCGGACAAGTGTTTGGCGGCAAAAAAAGCGGTGCGGCAGCCCCGGGAGAATGACCCGCAGATGTCGCCGATGAGTGCGGATGGAGCGTAACGGACACGAGTTATCGGACCGGTCGAACGAGGCTTATGGACGAGGCGCCGATCAACGCGATATTCGTGTATGGCACGCTCAAGCGGGGCGAATGCCGAGCACAATTCTGGCCCCATCCGCCGCGGCGAGTGGAGCCAGCCGTGATTCGCGGGCGATTGTACGACTTGGGACCATATCCGGCGCTCGGTCCGGGCAACGACATCGTTCGCGGCGAAGTCTGGCTTCTCGCCCCCGAGCACGTCGACGAGACGCTGCGGGTGCTCGATGAAGTCGAAGGAGCCGACCGGCTCAAGAATGCGTACTATCGGCGGATCGTCGTCGAGTGCCGCGGCGACGATGGGCGAAGTTGTCGAGCGTGGGCCTACGAATTTGGTGATTTGGAACGCTTGCAGGACAAGCCGGTCGTGGCGTCGGATGGGCGCGGGGAGTGCTCTTGGCACGGCGGGGAACGCAAAAGGCAGAATGAAGAATGAAAAATGAACTTGCGATTCGTGGCGTGTGGCGGACGTGGCGATTGACTGCCGTGGTCGGGAATAGGGCGTTGTTCGCGCTCGGCGTCGCGCTCGCCGCTTCTTCGGCGTGGGCGGCTGCGCCCGAGCGTGAGGACGGTTCGCGCGACGCGGGCATTACAGCGACGTTTTCGATCGTGGCCGTCGATCCGGAGAGCGGCGTCTGCGGGGCGGCGGTGGCGAGCAAATATCCGGCGGTGGGGCGCGTCGTGCCTTACGTGCGGGCCGGCGTCGGCGCGTTCTGCACGCAGCATTGGCACGAGCCAAAGTGGGGCGAGCCGGCGCTCGACGCGCTGGCCGCAGGGAATTCGCCGCAGCAGGCGATCGCCGATTTGCTGAAGGATGATCCGCGGCGCGATCAGCGGCAGCTCGCGATCGTCGACATGCAAGGCCGCACGGCGCAGCACAACCCGACGGCGGCGGACGGAAAGAGCTTGTACTGGGGCGCGATGAGCGGGCGATTCTATGCCTGCCAGGGAAACACGCTCGCGGGGCGCGACGTGGTGACGAGCATGGGCAAAGCGTATGAGCAGACGCGGGGTTCAGTGGCCGACCGTCTGATGGCGGCGCTGGTCGCAGCGGACAAAGCCGGCGGCGACCATCGCGGACGGCTGGCGGCGGGGATTCGCGTCGCAAGGAAAGGCGTCGAGGGAGACTGGCTGTACTTGGGCGTCGACGAGAGCGACGACGCGGTCGCGGAACTGGCGAAGAAGTACGCGGAACTCAAGCACGACGCGAAAGGAAGCACCGAGAGCCAAGGCCACTCGAAGACGGACTGATGCGATGGATCTGTGACCGTACTTGGACCGTCAATCCTTGGCGATGACCATGGCGACCGTTTGCCCTTGCGGCGACTGGCTTAACGCGAGAGCGGCGGGGGTGGAGATTGCCGTCGGTTGGCCGCGGACGACGTTGATAGGGCACGCGGGGTCGGGCGTGGCGTAGTTGAGCGTGACCGGAACGTGGCCTTCGTCGAGCGCGACGAGACTCGCAGCAAGTTCGACCGCGCCCGTCGCGGCGCCGAGATTGCCGAAGAAGCTCTTGGGCGCCGTGACGGGAACATCGCCGAAAACGGCGCGGATGGCTTCCGCTTCGGCCCGGTCGTGGTCGATCGTGGCAAGGCCGCTGGCGTTGACGTGGCCGATGTCGCTGGAAGCGAAATCGGCTTCGCGGAGGGCGAGCTCCAGAGCACGGCGCGGGCCGGAAGAATCGGGCCGCCCGTGGCGCGGCGAAGCGAACGTGTTGCCGAAGCCCAGGACGCCGGCGAGGACCCTCGCGCCGCGGGCTTCGGCGTGGCTTCGACGTTCGAGCACGACCGCGGCCGCGCCTTCGCCGGCCACCATGCCGTCGCGATCGCGATCGAACGGGCGACACGCGGCAGCCGGGTCTTCGCGGCGATGCGACAAGAGCGTCTGGTCGCGGAACAGGATGACGTTGGGGTGCAGGCGGTTGCTCGCGCCGCCGGCGATCATCACGTCGGCCGCCCCGCGCTCGATGATCCGCGTCGCTTCGGCAATCGCAACGAGGCTCGACACTTCGCCCAGCGTGATCGAGTTGCTCGGCCCTCGGGCATTGAGCGAAATGCTCACGTGGCAGGCCGACATGTTCGGCAGATACTTGAGCAGCCAGAGCGGGTACATTTCGGCCAGCGCGTGCGAACCCCAACGGTCGAAGTCGAACGCGCCGTCGACGAGACACGCGCGATAGGCCGCGGCAAGCTCGTCCGGCTCGCAATAGATCATGTCCGCGCCGTAGACGACGCCGAAGCGGTCGGAGTCGACGGCGTCGGCGGCGAGGTTCGCGTCGAGCATGGCCAGGTCCGCGGCGGCGAACCCGAACTGGATGTCGCGCGACATGACCTTGAGACTTTTGCGCGGGCGGACGTATTCCTTCGGGTCGAAGTCGGACACCTCGCCGCCGAAATCGACGCCAAGCGTGCTCGAATCGAACTGGGCGATGCGCCGGACGCCGCTCCGACCCGCGTAAAGCGCGTCGCGAAACGCCGCGCGGCCAATGCCGATCGGGCTGACCATGCCGACGCCCGTGATGACGACTTCCGAGGGCTTCATCGGGGTTTGGGCGGCGGTTGGCGGATCGGGGAGCGGACGGCGGCAATCGGCCGCGGCTCGATGTCGTTACGTGGAGAGGGACGCGGGAAGTGGGCGTGGGCAGTGAACAGTGGGCAGTCGATAGCGGACTGCCGATGGAGGCTCGAGTGCGCGAGGTGATCGAAAGGGAGAGGTGGACCGTCTTTATGGCATCGTAATGCCGGCCCGATAGGTTCACAACCGGCGCGAACATGACGGCGGGTCAAGGGGCGCCGCCGAACGGCGTCGGGCAAAAGATGCTTGCGGCGCGAGTCGGTCGAATTAGAGTGATTATTTCGGCGGGCGACCTGCCCATTTGGGCAAGTGGCGAGGCGCGCCGATAGACCCTCTCTAGGAGGTTGCCGCAGGGACGGTTATACGTCGCGAGCATGAGCCGTGTTCGGTCGAAAGACCGCCACAGTGCGGGTTTCGGGCAGCGAAACGTCACGCCGATGGGAAACTTGGAGAGTCCCGTCGACAAAAGGGATTCGCCTACCGAAGTTCGCGTTGCAGACACTCCCGCGAGTGCTGTGCGACGGAGAGGGGCATACCAGGACCTCACCATCGCGTAACCCCGTGCCGTTGGGAGAACGGCCGGCGAGCGACGCACGACTCGAACCGTTCCCGCCGCGATATGTCTAGCTCGACCCTGCGCAGCGACGCGGCTGTGGGCCGCGATTGTTCGTTCTCCATTCACGAAGCCCGCAGCATGGTGGCCGACTTGTTCGCGCCGCGGGCATCGGTTTACTGGGTCGACTTTCTGGCGACCCTGGCGGTCGGCAACGTGGCGTTCGTGTTGTGCCGGCGCGTGATTGAACTCTCGTCGCCCGTCTTCTACCTGGCGTTCGTCGTGCAGTGTCTCGCCTTCTATCGGGCGTCGCTGTTCATCCACGAACTCGTCCACTTTCGGCCCGAGAAGTTCAAGGCATTTCGCGCCGCGTGGAATCTGTTGTGCGGCGTGCCGTTCCTGACGCCGTCGTTCGTGTATTACACGCACTTCGACCACCATCGCCGGGCACACTACGGCACGGAGCACGACGGCGAATACATCACGCTCGGCCAGCGGTCGCGGTGGGCGATTCCGTTTTATCTCGCGCAGGCGTTCGTCATTCCGCTCGTCGTCGTGTTTCGGTTCGGAATCTTGACGCCGCTAGCGTGGATCAGTCCACCGGTGCGGCGGTTTGCGATTCGGCACATGTCGTCGCTGGTCATGGACCCGTCGTACATTCGCCCGGCGCCGACGAAGCGCGTGATGCGGATCATTCGGCTGCAAGAAGCGCTGTGTTTTGCGTACCTGGCGACGCTGGCCGTGCTGCTGGCGACAGGGCGCGTGCCGTGGACGTTCGTGCCGCACGTCTACGCGACGGCCGCGTGCATCGTGATGCTGAACTCGATTCGCACGCTCGGCTCGCACTTGTGGACGGGCGACGGCGAGCGGATGTCGTTTCTCGATCAGCTCGACGACTCGGCGAATTATCCGTATCGGCCGTGGATCACGGAGCTGTGGGGACCGCTCGGATTGCGATACCACGCCCTGCACCACTTGTTCCCGACGATGCCCTACCACAACATGGGCCAGGCGCATCGGCGGCTGATGGCGCGGCTGCCCGCCGATTCGCCGTATCGCCGCACCGTGCGGACGACGCTCTGCGAGACGCTTTGGGAGTTGTGGCGGCGACCGCGCCCCGAGGACGCCAAGAACCGTCGATCGCGGGACCCACACGCGCGCTCGGCAGGCGGGTGGCCGCGCGGAATAACCGCGGCGCGGTGAGTTCTCCGAAAATGCCTGCGAAAACAGGCAAGCTGCGGGCTTTCTGCCGGTCGTAGCTAACATTCTTTTGATCGGCAACTCATCCGCCGAATCCAGTTGTAGGGCCTGTAGCGACGGTGCGGGCGCACAGACTGTCGGTCTGCTGTGCCTGTGCGATTGCTGCGAACTGCCCGGCGACCCCACGCCCAATTGGATGCGGAGGACAACATCACCATGCGACGCTCGGCGACTTTGATGGCGGTGCTGGCGCTTGCGGCATTGGGCTGGTGGACCCACGCCGCGGCGGACGACCCTGCTCCGTGCGACTGCAACGGCGGCGGCTATGCGGATCGCGACGACTTCTGGACGAGCGCCCGGCGGCCCTATTGGCAGCGGGGCGAGGACAACTGCCCGCAGCCGAAGCTTTTCTACTTCGACCCGCGGAGCACCTGGTACGTCATGGCCGACGGCATCGCCCTCAAACGCGATCCCAGCGACGAACGGCCCATCGCCACGCTCGACACGCCGACCAACGTCGTGCTCAGCACGAGCGACTTGCGAAACGAATTCGAGGGCGGCCTGAAACTCACCATCGGGCGGAAGCTGGGCGATTGGTATGCCATCGAAGGCTCCTACTTCGGTCTGACGACGTGGAACGCCTTCGCCGCAGTCCGCGACTCGACGCTCAACGCCAACGCCACGCTCGGCAACCTGTTCTCGCCGTTCACGAACTTCGGCGACCCGGCCGTCGCGGGCTTCGACTTCAACGCCCTGGCGTCGATCAACAACGTATCGAGCCTCGACAACTACGAGCTCAACCTCAGGCAGCGCGTCGACTTGCCGGCGTCGGAACTCGGGGCGTACATGCTCTACGGCGTGCGGTTCATGGATTTGAGGGAGCGGTTCGAATATCGCACCGAGTCGGCTTCGCCCGGACCCGGCGGCTCGCTCAACGCCATCGACGTCGAAACCGACAACGACCTCATCGGGTTTCAGCTCGGCTCGATTCTCGAATGGCGGATCGAAGAGCGCGGTTGGATCACCGTCGAGCTCAAGGGCGTCGTGGCGCACAACGAAGCCGCCCAGGCGACGACCGGCAGTTTGAGCGGACTGGCGACCACCCTCGACGCGACGCGCGGCGAATCGCGGACCGCGTTCGTCGGCGATCTGTCCGTGTCGGTGCTCTATCAGTTCACGCCGCGATTGCTCGGCCGCGTCGGTTATCAGTCGATCTGGGTCGATGGCGTCGCGCTCGCAAGCGAAAACCTCGAAGGCGACGCCGATCTCTTGACCCTCGGCCCCCCGCAGCTCGTCCACGACGGCAGCCTCGTCTATCACGGGCCGTTCGCCGGGTTGACGTGGACGTGGTAGGACAACTGGGCAGTGGGCGGTGCGTAGTGGGCAGGGTTGACTGTCGCGTTTGCGAACCGCGCGCCGGATTCTCTCGCCGCGCGGACGGTCGGACCGTACACTATCTTTAGCCTCCGCGACTGTTGGTTCGTGCGCACTGCGACCGCGTGGAGTGCGCTTTGACCACGACCGCGCCGCGCTTGCGGTCACGCCCGAAACACCGACGCTCATGCCACGCCGAAACCTGATCCTGATCCTCCTCGCGGCGATTCTCGCCCTCGTGTTTCACGCCAAGGCCCGGCAAAACCGCTATGCTGCGCCGTTCTCCGAAGCGATCGACCTGATCAAGCGGAACTACATTCAGGAGGTCGACGACCGCAAGCTGTTCGAGGCCGCCATGAACGGCATGGCCTCGAAGCTCGACGAGAATTCGGGCTATCTTAGCCCGGAGAAGTACACCTCGATGCTCCAGAACAGCATCGAGCTCGAATTCGAGGGCATCGGCGCGCACCTGACGATGAACCAGCCCGACCCCGACGAGGATCGCAAGGAGATGACGATCCTCATGCCGATCCTCGACGGCCCGGCGGACAAGGCGGGCGTAAAGGCGGGCGACGTGATCCTCGAAATCGACGGCCAATCGACCGCGGGCCTGACGCTCGAAGAGGCGGTCGACCGGATCAAAGGCCCGATCGGCACGCAAGTGACGCTCACGCTGCGACGCGAGGGCATGGTGGAGCCGCTGAAGATCTCGATCGCCCGCGCGAAAGT
The DNA here is from genome assembly GCA_003576845.1 of Planctomycetota bacterium. Taxonomy (GTDB): domain Bacteria; phylum Planctomycetota; class Planctomycetia; order Pirellulales; family PLA5; genus PLA5. The sequence goes on along the minus strand of QEVJ01000102.1, from coordinate 16,573 downwards.
CGTTTTCGATTCCGTCATCGGCTTATCGCGCCGCGAGGACGGCCGCTGGAACTACTTCGTCGATGGCGAACCCCGCATCAAGTATCTGCGCCTGACGACCTTCGCCACGCACACCGCGGAAGAGCTCGGCAAACGCATCGGCGAGTTCAAACGCGACGGCGGCATCGACGCGCTCGTCCTCGACTTGCGCGACAATCTCGGCGGGCGGCTCGACGCGGCCGTCGCGGTTTGCGATATGTTCGTCAAGCAAGGCGAGATCGTCACGATCCGCGAACGCCAGGGCCGCGTCCGCGACCGATACACCGCGAGCGGGCACAACTACGTCGGCGATTTTCCGATGGCCGTGCTCATCAACGGCAATTCGGCCAGCGCGAGCGAAATCACCGCGGCCTGCTTGCAGGATCACGAGCGGGCGATCGTCGTCGGCACGCAAAGCTACGGCAAAGGAACCGTGCAGGATCTGATTCCGCTCGAACACGGCCGCAGCCGGCTCAAGCTCACCACGGCGACGTTCTGGCGGCCCAGCGGCCGGAACATTCACCGCATCAGGGAGAACGAGAACGATCCGCGCGCCTGGGGCGTGCGGCCCGACAAAGGTTTCGAGGTTCCGCTCACGGAACGGCAGGAACTCGAAATCGTCCGCAGCCAGATCGAACGCAGCCGGCCAAAACTGCCCAAGCCGGCAAACGGCAAGAAGGCGGCGATTCCGGTGGCGCCGGAGCCGGATGCGCTGGCGGTGGACATCGACCCGCAATTGCGCAAAGCGGTCGAGTATCTGCGGAGCCGATTGAAGTGAGCCGCGGATGAATTCACCGCAAAGAAGCAAAGGAGCAAGGACCATCCCCTTGGATACAGCGGTGGCGCCGTGGCGTCCAGTCGATTTCCGCACGTTGCTTCTTCGCGCCTTTGCGGTTTCGCAACGACGGGCGCAAGAAAAACGCCCCGTAGCCGGGCAGGAGTGGAGATCCTGCCCGGCCACTCGGGGCGATGTGCCGGCCGTCACGCTCGGCCGGCACGTCAAGGAGTTGCGATCGACGCCGAACTAGGTGGGCGAAGTTGCCGGCTTGGCCTCGAATGCCATTGCGGGCATCGGCGCCTTACCGGTAAAAGTGCCCAGGTTCTCTGCGGCGATGAGCGCCGGCGGATAGGCGTGGTTGCCGTGCTCGAACAGGTCGAGACCTTCGATTTCTTCTTCCGCAGTGACGCGGAGCCCGACCGTCGCCTTGATCGCCGCGAACAGCAGCAAAGCACATGGGAAGGCCCACAAGCCGGCGACGCCGATGCCAATGGCTTGCGCCTTGAGCGCTTCGATTCCACCGCCATTGACCAGGCCGATCGCTTGTCCCGTCGCGTCGATGCCGAACAGCCCGACGCAAAGCGTGCCGAAGGCGCCGCAGACCAGGTGCACCGAGATCGCGCCGACTGGATCGTCGATCTTCACGCGATCGAAGAACAACACGGCGAACACCACGACGATGCCAGCCAGGAAGCCGGTGAGCGTCGCATACGCCGGCGACATGTTATTGCAGCCGGCCGTGATCGCCACCAACCCGGCGAGCGCGCCGTTGAACGTAAACGAAACGTCGGGCTTCTTGAACTTGATCCAAGTCGTGATCATCGCGGCACACGCGCCGGCACAACCCGCCAGGTTCGTCGTGATGCAAATCTTCGCAAAACTGCCGCCGCCGACCGCGGTCGTGCTGCCCGGATTGAAACCAAACCAACCGAGCCAGAGCACAAACACTCCTAGCGCGGCCATGGGAATACTGTGTCCGGGAATCGGGTGGATCTTACCATCCTTGCCGTACTTCCCGAGACGCGGACCAATCATGATCGCGCCGGCGAGGGCACACCAACCGCCGATCGAATGCACGACGGTCGAGCCGGCGAAGTCGATGAAGCCGAGGTTTTCGATCCAGCCTTTCGCTTCCGCACCGCCCCAGAGACTGTGCCAGGCCCAACTGCCGAAGATTGGATAGATGATGATCGAGATGGCCGCGGAGTAGATGACGTACGCAATGAACTTCGTGCGCTCGGCCATGGCGCCGCTGACGATCGTGGCGGCGGTGGCGCAAAAGACCGTTTGGAACAAAAGGAACGCCCAGCCAAACGGTTCGCTCTTACCGACGACCGCGGCTTCCTTGGCGGAATCGAACACAAACGCATCCGTCCCAAACCACCCGCTGGCCGTAAACGCGCCGAACATCAACCCGAAGCCGATGAGCCAAAACGCGATCGAGCCGATGCAAAAGTCCATCAAGTTCTTCATCAAGATGTTACAGGCGTTCTTGGCTCGCGTGAGTCCCGTTTCGACCAGCGCAAAGCCGGCCTGCATGAAGAACACAAGGAATGCCGCGATACAGGTCCACAACACGTCGACGTCGCCGAGCACGGACGACGCCGTTGGGCCTTCGGGCTCGGGAGCCGGCGCCGCGGCAGCCGCCTCTGACGCGGGTGGCGCCGCCTCTTCGGCCCCAGCAAAATTGGCGAGCACCAGCATGCCGGCCATACACAAGAGCGGTAGGCACATCGGCCTAAGGTGTTTCAACATGGTTTCGGTCCGCCTTTCGATGCGAAGGAAAATGGAGAGGATTGAGTCGGCCGACCGTTCGCGGGCGTGGCCGCGGCGAATCAGGGCCCTCAGATTCGCGCGGTGCTCGTCGGCGACGAACGGTCGCAGGCGTCGCTATTACACGGCGCGTGCCAAAGCCGCTTTTTCGCTAGCACCCCGCGGTCGCACGTGGCTCGGAAAGTGCGTTGCGCCAAGCACTTACGGCGGAGAAAAAAAGGCGCCCGCCGCAGCAAAATGACGCGCCACGCGGCGTGCTGCCTTCGATGACAGCAAGCGTTGCCAAGCTCTCGGGCAGGGCCATCTGCGAACGTCCGGCGGAGGCAGGAAACGGTCCGGGCATCGCCCCAAGCCACTCTTTTTATCGACATGCTTTCAATTCGCGCCGCCATCGAGATATGATGATGCTACAGGTGTCGGGCGCGTCGCGACCGTACGCGTCGCCGCCGCGCCGACGCTCCCCGCCTTCCTCCAGCCCGCCTCGCGATGAGATTCTGCGCATTCCTTTCGTGGCCGCTGTGCGCCTTGACGCTCATGGCGGCAATCGCCGGTTCTTCTCGTGGCGATCAGGAAAAGCCCGTCGATTTCGACGCGGTAATTCGCCCGCTCATCGAGTCGGCGTGTTTGCGGTGTCACAACGAGAAGACGACCGAGGGCGACTTGCGGCTCGAAAGTCGCGAATGGGCAGTCAAAGGCGGGGCGAACGGCACGGCCATCGTGCCGGGCGATCCCGCGAAGAGCCCGTTCTATACGCTGATCGCGCTTCCGGCAGACGACGACGCGATCATGCCGCCGCCGGACAACCCGCCGCTGGCCAAGCAGCAGATCGCGCTCGTCGAGCGGTGGATCAAGGAAGGCGCCAGGTGGCCGGCCGAGTCGAAGCTCGAAATCCAAACGCGGATGGACTTCGTCAAGCACGTTCAGCCGCTGCTCGAAATGCACTGCGTGGCGTGTCACAAATCCGACAACGCCGAAGGCGACCTCGACCTCGCGACGCAAAAGTCGGCGTTCGCAACCGGCGCGAACGCGCCGGCGATCGTGCCATTCGCGGCGAAAGAGAGCGCGCTCTACACGTTCACGACGCTCGCCAAGGACGACGAGCAACTGATGCCCCCGGCGGACAAGGGCGGCCCGCTCGACAAGCCGTCAACGGAAATCTTGCGGCTCTGGATTGCTCAAGGCGCAATCTGGCCCGAGGACGTGTCGCTCAAAGTGCGGCCGAAGGATCAAAAAGCGCCGCCCTCGCCCGACAACCTCGAACTCGTCGAAAAAATCCGCGGCGAAGTGCTCGCCAAACAGGGCGCCCCGTCGGAAGCGGCGATGAAGGACTATTCGGCCAAAGTTCCCCGCACCGGGGCGACTTATCACATGGTCGCCATCAAGGGCGGCGAGTTTCTCATGGGCAGTCCCGCCGGCGAGAAGCAGCGCAAGGACGACGAAGGTCCGCAGGTGAAGATCAAGGTCGATCCGTTCTGGATGGGCAAGTATGAAGTCACTTGGGACGAGTACGAGCCGTTCATGATTACCAAAGTCGATCGCTTCAAGAACGGGGCGCTTCAGAACTTCGATCCGACGGTACACACAGTTGTCGACGCCGTGAGCCAGCCCACCAAGCCCTACACCGAAATGAGCTTCGGCATGGGCCAGAAAGGCTATCCCGCCATCAGCATGACGCAGCACGCGGCGAACAAGTATTGCCAATGGCTCAGCGCCCAGACGGGCCATTTCTACCGCCTGCCGACCGAAGCCGAATGGGAATACGCCTGCCGCGCCGGCACGACGACGGCCTACTCGTTCGGCGACGACCCGGCGAAGCTCGACGAATACGCCTGGTACTACGACAACGCGAACGAGAAATATCAGAAGGTCGGCCTCAAGAAGCCAAACCCGTGGGGCCTGTACGACATGCACGGCAACGTCATGGAGTGGACTGCCGACCAATACGTCGCCGACCGCTATACGAAGTTCGCCAAGCAGACGGAGAACCCGTTCATCACACCGGAAACGCTCTACCCGCGGTCGGTTCGCGGCGGCGGCTGGGACGATGATCCCGAAAACCTCCGCTCGGCCGCTCGCCGCGGGTCAGAGGCGGCTTGGAAAATGCAAGATCCTCAATTGCCCAAGAGCATCTGGTATCATACGGACGCCCGCTGGCTAGGCTTCCGCATCGTCCGGCCGCTCAAAGTCCCGTCCGTCGAAGAAATGAATCACTATTGGAACAGCGCAGTCGGTAAGCTGTAGTTTTTGGAAATGCCTTCTCCCCAATCTGTCCCACCATCCGAAAGACCCACCCATGTCCCAATCGAAAAACCAACAACCCGATCGCCGCGGATTCATGAAAACGACCGGCGCGGCCGGCGCGGCGTCGCTGTTTGCCGCGATGGCCGCCAACCGCGTTCACGGCGAAGACAAGGACATCGGCACGATCCAGCTCGCCCTCGTCGGTTGCGGCGGACGCGGTGGCGGAGCGGCCGTCGACGCGCTGTCCACCTCGAAAGCGCCAACCAAGATCGTCGCCATGGCGGACGTGTTCGAAAGCCGCGTCGAGCAAAGCTACAGCGCGCTCAAGACGCACTTCCAAAACACGCCCGCCAAGGTGGCCGTCAATCGCGAGCATCAGTTCGTCGGCTTTGACGCCTATAAAAAAGCGATGGACGTCCTCAACAAGGGCGATATCGTAATCCTCGCCACGCCGCTCGCCTTCCGCGGCATCATGTACGAATACGCGATCGAAAAGGGCCTCAACGTCTTCATGGAAAAGCCGGTCATCGCCGATGGCCCCAGCGCCAAGCGGATGTTCGAGCTGGCCAAGAAGGCCGACGAGAAGAACATCAAGTCCGGCGTCGGGCTGATGGTTCGCCATTGCCGCGGCCGCCAGGAACTCTTCAAGCGGATTCAAGACGGCGAAATTGGCGACATCATTGCCATGCGGGCGTACCGCATGCACGGCCCCGTCGCCACCTGCTTTAGCGAAAAGAAGCCGGACGGCAAACAGGAAGTCATGTGGCAGATCGAACGCTTCCACAGCTTCATCTGGGCCAGCGGCGGCCTGTTCAGCGACTTCTACGTCCACCAGATCGACGAAACCTGTTGGATGAAGAACGCCTGGCCGGTCAAGGCGCAGGCCCTAGGCGGGCGACACTTCCGCGGCAACTACGTCGATCAGAACTTCGACGCTTATGCGGTCGAGTACACGTTCAAGGACGGCTCAAAGCTTTTCTTCGACGGCCGCACGATGCAGGGTTGCTACAACGACATGTCCAGCAAAGTTCACGGCAGCAAGGGTTCGGCCATTGTCAGCGATTCGGGCCATACGCCTGGCCGCGTGCGAACATTCAAGGGCCAAAACCAAAACCGCCGCGAGGTGGTCTGGGCCTACCCTCAGCCCGAGAAGAATCCGTACCAACTCGAATGGGACGATCTCGTCGACGCGATCGTGAGTGACAAGCCTTACAACGAAGTGCCGCGCGGCGTCGAAGCCAGTTTAGCGACAAGCATGGGCCGCATGGCGGCGCACACGGGCCAGGAGATTACGTTCGAGCAGATGCTCAACTGCCCGCACGAATTCGCCCCAAACGTGGCGAACTTCACGCCCGATGGCCCCGCCCCCGTCATGCCCGACAAAGACGGCAACTATCCGCAGCCGGCGCCGGGCATCACGCGCGAGACGGAATATCCGGTGTAGCCCGTTCGATTTGGCGGGTTGCCGCGACGCACCGGAAAAGAGAGAAACCGCCGACGGCCACTGCGTGGAACACTGCCCCACGCAGCGGCTTGGTCGCGTACGGTAGTTATCGAGTTTCGTAGGTCAGGCCAAGCGGCAATCGACCAACCATCGGGAAAGACTAACTCCGCGCCGGCCTGACACGCGTCGCTACGAAGCGTTGTCGCCCTCGGCCTCGACGTCGACCTCGTCCTTCTCGCCGCTCGAAAACTGCTGAACCCAATACAGGCGGCCGTCGCTGCCGCGGGCCCACGCGGCGCCCATGTGGGTGTACCCGCCGAGAATGTTCGCCCGATGTCCGGACGAATTCATCCAGTCGCCGAGGGCTTCCGAAGAGTCGCCCTGGCCCCAGGCGATGTTCTCCGCCACACCGTCGTTGCCGTGCCGGAAATTGCCCGAACTCGCCATCCATTGGGCGTGGCGGCGGGCTTGCTGAATGAGCCGCTTCGACGCCTTCAGCGGCGCGAGGCCATAGCGGGCCCGCTCGGCGTTCGTCCGCTTGATGACGTTGCTCTCGGCGCGGTGGAGCGGAAACTCGTTCGCTTGCGCCGACGCCGCCACGGCAATCGCCGCGGCCAAGACGGCAAACCGAACTCCCAACACGCGCGCACGATGACACTTCTGCATAACCGATTTCCTCCTGCGATGCCCGGCGTAACGTGCCGGGCGGTCCAAGCAGTCGACGCGACAGCAGCAGGCAGGAATCGCGCTACCGGTCGACCGCAACACGAAGCCGCCGCATTCGCCCGTGAGCGTCGCCAAGCCATACGAAACTTGCGGCCCGCGACGCACCGGACGGTCGGCCACGCGGCCGACGGCGACTTTGATGGTGAGGCGGGCGAGTATAACTGCGGGCAGTTTGAGGTCTCAACCCTGCGGCCGGGCGGTGAGCACGCGACGATCGGCGCAAGTCGTTTACGCGACTTGGGTTATGGTATCGACGTTGGCTCATTTTCGGCCGCGATCCGCGCCAAACCCTCCGCCAAACTCACCTCCGCCTCGTAGCCCAGGTCTCGACGAGCGGCTGTCAAATCATACCAATGGGAAGTCGAAAGCTGCCGGGCCACGAACCGCGTGATCGGCGGTTCGTCGCGTCGCCCGAGCAGTTTGTAAAGCATGTCCAGCATCGCCCCCGCCGCGTAAGCCAATCTCGGCGAGACGGTCCGCGTCACCGGGGGCACACCCTTCGCCGCGAGCAGCTTGTTGACCAACTCCGCCATCGGCAGCGGCTCGCCGTTGCTGATGAAATACGCCCGACCGGCGCACGCCGCTCGATGCCATGCATCGGCTTGCGACAGCGCGTCGAGGGCCAGCACGTGCGCCAGCGCCGCATTGTCCACGTAGGTCGAATCCACCAGATTGTCGTCGCGGGCAACCAGCCGCAGCTTGCCGCTCTGTGCGCGGGCGACGAGCCGCGGCAGCAAGTGCGGATCGCCCGGTCCCCAAATCAAATGCGGCCGCAGCGCAACCGTCGCCAGTTCCGGGCCGTTCGCCGCCAGCACGGCACGTTCCGCCTCGGCCTTCGTTCGCGGGTAATGCGCCAAATACCGCGCGGGATACGGCGCCGTCTCGTCGATGCCGGCTTCGTCGCGGCCGTCGAAAACCACGCTGGGCGAACTCGTATACACCAACCGCTTCACGCCCACTGCCCGACACGCGGCGAGCACGTTCCGCGTTCCCACGACGTTCGCGCGATAGTAATCCTCGAACGGTCCCCAAACGCCGGCTTTGGCAGCCGTATGGATCACGGCGTCGCACCCGCGGACCGCCGCTTGCACGAGCGCCGCATCGCTCAAGTCGCCACGGACGCATTCGACGCCCAACACCGCGAGTGCCGGATATTCGCCGCGTTGCAGCGTTCGCACCGCGTCGCCGCGGGCGACGAGCCGCCGCACGATCGCGCCGCCCAAGAAACCACCGCCGCCCGTGACGAGAACCTTCATCGCAGCTTTCCCGCCGCCCAGCGGGCAAGCGCCTCGCGGCCGATCTTCGCGTTGTGCCGAACGTCGACGGGAAACGACGGGTGAAACAGCACGTCGCGAATCGCCCGCGTGTGCTCGAACGACGCGGCAAGCTGCAACAGTTCCGCCCGAATCGCTTCCGGCGTCTGTCGCGGCGATTCGACCAGCTCGACGCAGATCACCGGCCGCGCGCGTCCGTTCTCGCCAATGCCCACGAGCGCGGAACGCCGCACGTCGGGATGCACGTTGAACACGCCCTCGCACGGGTCGGTGTACAGCTCGCCGGTCGCGAGCCGCACCCGCTGGCTCTTGCGTCCACAAAACCAGATGCGCCCCGCGTCGTCGAAGTAGCCGAGATCGCCCATGCGATGCCAAAACCCGCTCGGCCGCGTCGGGTCGGCGATTTTGGCGAGCCGCGTCGCTTCCTCGCGCGCATGGTACTTCGCCGTTACCGCCGGCCCGGAGACGACGATCTCGCCGATCTCGCCGGGCCGTGCGACGAGGTCGTCGCTCCAACGCTCGATCGCACCGTCGCGGATGCGAATGATGCGCACGACCACGTCGCCGACCGGACGCCCGACACAAACGCCGCGGCCTTGCTCCGTGAGCCGCGCCGTTTCGCCCAGAATCTCGTCGCTGCCGATCGACGCCACGGGAATCGACTCGGTCGCGCCATACGGCGTAAAAACTTGAATGCCCGGCGCGAGCAGCTTCGTCATCCGCTCGATAACCCGCGCGGGAACCGGCGCCCCCGCCGAAATCACCCGCCGCAGCGTCGGAAACGTGCGGCCGGCCTCGACGCCCCACCGGCTCACGCGATCCAGCAGCGCCGGCGAGCCAAACAGGTTCGTCACGCCAAAGTCGTCGATGGCCGTGGCAATCTTCGTCGGATCGACGCTCCCCGGCCGCGTGAAGTCCATGTCGGGAACGATCGCCGTCATTCCCAGCGCCGGCGCATACAGCGCAAAGAGCGGGAACGTCGCCAGGTCGATCTCGCCGGGCCGAATGTCGAACGCATCGCGCAGCGCCCGAAGCTGGGCATCGAAATGCGCGTGCGTGTAGACAACGCCCTTGGGCAGACCCGTGCTGCCGCTGGTGAACAAGATCGCGGCGAGATCGGAGGAGGAGGATCGAGGATCGAGGATCGAGGATTGCGGGAAATGCGATTGCCGCGCGGGCTGCAATCCCTCGATCCCCGATCCTCGATCCTCAATCCTCAGCTCTTCCAGCCGCACGCCGCAAAACGCCGCCGCAACTCCCGACCCCACGACGATATTCTTGCGAATCGTCCCTCGCGCCCAGCCGAACAGTTTTCGCGCCCAGTGTGCTTTGGGAATTCCGATGAATGCTTGCGGTTCGGCTTCCGCCAGGCATCGGCCTAGATGCTTGATGCCCAAGCCGGGATCCACCGCCACGAGCACCGCGCCGACCTTGAACAGCGCGAACACGAGCGCGAAGAACTCCAAACTCGGCGGCGTCATCAGCACGACCCGCGAGCCGCGCCCGATGCCCTCGCGCCGCAAGCCCGCCGCGAGCCGGTCGCTCTCGGCGTCGAGCTTCGCATACGTGTAATGCGTATATCGCACCCGCCCACCGCGATCGACGCCATCGGGAAACACCACCGCCAGCGTATGCGGCTGCCGCCGAGCCATGTCGACGAGATAGTCGGCGATGTTGGTACAGGAGGGCATGACCACCCGAAATCGAAAAGCGGTGTTGTGCTAACCGATTCTATCGGGCCGCGGCCCTCGCGCCACGGGGCCGCGACACCCATGCCGGCCCTCACGCTTTTCGTCGCGACCGCAACCGCGCCGAGCGTGCGAACCAAACATCGCCCCTCACTGTCTATCTCACGTTCCGAACTTTCCTTCGGCTTGTTTTTGGAGACATACCGTGACACACCGAAACTCGAACCCCAAACGGAGGCCACACCGACGACTCATCCTTTACGACTGGATCGGAGTTTCCCATGCCGCGCCGCAATACGACTCTTGCGGTCATCGACGACGAGAACGACAACGAACATAATCGCACTCTCCGCTCCTTCGGAGTGTTGACTGAGACGGACTACCGAGCGTGGTGCGCCGCCAATGGATTCGCGCGCACGCTTCGCCACCATCCGAAGGTGCCGCCGCGGTTGCGCCAGTACTGCGAAGATGCCGCGAGCCGCCGTCTCGCTGCCGAACGCCGGCGTGCGCGAAAGGGCCCCGTCGATCCTATGACGGCCGTGTGCGAGCAAAAAGTTCCCGCGCACGACATCAAGCAGCGACATCTCGTGCTTCTGCACCGAGCGATCGAACCGAAGCAACGGCCGTGGCACGAACGGCACATAGACCGCCAGACGCTTGCCCGGACGTTGGCCCACCTGCGCGAGTGCCGCGCGAAATTCTTCGATGGCCGCGACGTGTTCGCTCCGCTCGGCAATGTCGAAGGCAACAGCTACGTCGAAGCCCTCGTCGCGGTGGTCGCGAACGAAAGCTCGTGGCTCCGGCCGGTCGAAGCGTGGCGGCCGCGGTCGCACAATACCCGGCGGCAGTTCGCGTCGCTCTTGCGGCATCTGTTCGTCGAGTACGACATGCCCGAATTCTTCGACGCGGCGTGGTTCGAAGGCCCGAGCGAGTCGGCGGCGTCGCACCGCGCGTGGTATATCCGCGTCGGCCGCGGCGGCAACATCCGCACGTGCAACTTGCCGATTCCGTACACAAAGCGGATGGCGCACTACTTTCTCACGGCGCCCGCGAGCGCGACGATCGTGCAAGCGCTTCGCTGGGGACAGATACTCGCACTGGATGGCGACGCGCGCCTGGCGAAGGCGCTGATCGCGACGCGGCTCGGCGAATCGTTCGACCACGATGATTTCTGGGTCACGGCAGTGCGATGGTTCGCATCGCATCCGATGTTCGACCCCGCAATGATCGGGCCGGTCGTCGACTATCTGCACTACCAGCGGTTCGTGCCGCAAGGGGCAATTGGCGAGGGAGGACGGCTCGACGATCTGCCGCCTGTGCAGCCGAACCTCTCGATGAAGGGCCGCTCGCCGGAGTCGCTCGTGGCCCAGGTGAACGCCTGGCATCGCCGGCTGGCAAACGACAACTCGCAACAGGCGCGCGAATGGCGCCCGTCCGGCATCGCCCCGTTCGAGTTCGTCGAAGGCTCGCGGGAAAAGGGGACGGTCAAAGTGTGGACAATTCGCGAACTGCTCGGAACCAAAGCGCTCGTCGCCGAGGGACGCAAGATGCGGCATTGCGTGGCGTCGTACTCCGCGTCCTGCGCTCGGGGCATCTGTTCGATTTGGACCGTCGAATGCGAAACGACCGAAGGCCGGTCGAAATGTCTGACGGTCGAAGTTCGCAACGCTGCGCGGCGAATCGTTCAAGCCCGTGGCTTTACAAATCGCCCTCCGACGCAGCGCGAAACGGAGATGCTGCACCGCTGGGCGGCGGTAGCCCTGCTCTCTATCGCGGGCTACCTCTAGCGAGTCGCGCGTGCCGTCTTCGCGTCGCTACGTTGTGCTCGCAAGCCGTGCCCGTCGCGCACGCCGCAGTTCCGCCCCGCCTTCGTGCCGCCAAAGCTCGCGGGAAAACACATCGTCGATCGCCCGTCCTGCGGGGCGGTCGCGTCGCAGTGTCGTTGCCGCCGTTGCCACCGCTGCCGCCGGTCGGTCGCGATTTACCGCAGCAGCGAGGGCCGCCGCACTTTCGGCCGCGCGATGGTTTCGCACCAGCGTCAAATCGATGACGTTCACAATGCCGTTGCCGTCGACGTCGTTGCGAACCTGATACCGAGCGCCGCCAACCGCCGCGAACTGGCCACCGACGTTCGTGCGCAGGTCGGCCAGCGCAACCACGCCGTCGCCGTTCACGTCGCCCGGCCGAACGCGGGCCGTCGCGATCGCGGCGCCGTCGATGGCGTTTCCCGCGAGGTCCGTCACGTTCTCCGTCAAGCGAAACGTCGCGTCGCCGCCGACAAGTGCCGACGGCAATCGCCACGTCGCGGTTTGCGTCGCCGCGTCGTAAGTGAAACCGATCACCGGATCGCCGGCGCCGTCGCCCGTGTAGTCCAGATCGTCCGCCGCCACGACGACCGGCTCGTCGAACGTGAGCGAGAGCGTATCGAGATTCACCCACGGCAGCGTCGGCCCCGCCGTTCCGCCAAGAACCAGCGCCGCCGACGGCACGCTCGCGTTCCAGCTCGCCCCGCGCAAGCTCGCCGCAACGACCGCGGGCGGCGTCGTGTCGCCGGTCGAGAATTCATAGGCCCCGATGTCCCACGCTCCGCCCGAAGGCCGCGTAGTTCCGACCAGATCGACCGTCGGCGCCATGGTGCTCGTGCCGGCGTTCACCGCGGGGCTCGTCGTGGTCAACTCGTAATCGTCGCCCGCCGCGTCGACGAACAGTTGCGCGGGCGTCGCCACGACCGAATGCAAGTCCTGCCCGGTTTGAGCCTGCCATTGGGCCAGCGTCAGCCGCGTCGCGCTGTCGTCGGTTGTGAATCGGTTCATCACGACGTTGTAGTCGCTCGCAAAGCCCGGCAAAGCGTCGGGATCGATGTCGATGCTCCCGCGGAAGCTGTGGTAGTTGTACAGAATGTTGTTGTAGACGCGGTTGCCCGTGCTCGGTCCTTGGATGTTGAGGGCCCAACGGCCGTTCGATGCCTGGACGATCGTATTGTTGACGACGACGTTGTTCTTGGCCCCTTCCGCGCCGTCGATCTGGTAGAGCGAAATGCCGCTGGCGTGGTTGTCGTAGAGCAAGTTGTTGCGGATCGTGCTCGACTGGAGGCCGTCGCCGTTGATGCCGGAGCCGCCGCCCGGGCCGTTCTCGAAAATTACGTTGTTTTCGACGAGCGCGCCCGAAATGATGCCGTCGCCGCCTTGCGATTCGTCGCCGTTGAGGTGAATGCCGTTGCCGTAGTTGCCCCAGATCGTGTTGCCGCGAATCACCGGCCGGTCGCCGCTGTTCGAAGCGTAGATGCCATGCTCCTCGACGGACCGCGACGTTTCGTTGTTCTCGATCAACAGATCGTCGCTGAAACCGGTGAAGATCCCCCAGCGGCCGTTCTGATCGGCGCGGTTGTTGCGAATCGTCACGTGCTCGTTGAGCACCGCGCGGATGCCCGCCCGAGGCAACCCGAGTAGCGTGAAACCTTCGATGACGATGTAGTCCGCGCCTTCGAGGTTGATGCCGTCGGGCGTCCGGGCGTTCCGCTGGTTGATGACCGCGCCCGGCTCTGCGGAAAAGGTGATCGGCTCGGCGGCGGTTCCATCCGTGCGCAGATCGAAGCCAACGTAGGTTCCCGGCTTCACCGTCACCGTATCGCCGGCCGTTACGGTGTTCGCCGCCTTTTGCAGCGTAAGCCAAGGCGCGGCTTCCGTGCCCGCCGCCGAATCGTCGCCCGTCGGCGAAACGTAAAAATGGTCGCCGGCGAGCAGGTCCCGCTGTTCGAGCGATTCGAGCGTCCAGCGGCGCGATCGAGAACGAAGAGGGGCGGTCTTGCCAGTCAATTTAGGAAGCAGTTTCATCGCGTTCCACCCTTTGCGAAGATAGAGAACCTATCAAAGTTGCTTACGTGCACGTCCGAGCGCGACCGCACGCTTCGGCTACGCAAAACCGACGCCAGAACGACGGCGCCGACCGCGCAAGCCGTAGACTGTCGGCCGGATGACCGCCGCACTTTGCTCGAATATCGAGAACTGAACTGCCAGGACGTGATTTCTTGCCCGCCGTGCTTGCGCGGCCTGCAAGACTTCCCCCATTTCGTCGGGCCCAGTGCCCAGAAGGGCCCGAGAATCTCGTCGCGCGGCAAGCGTTCGAGTACACTGGCCGTCCGCCAGACTACCGCTTCTTTTCAATCTGTCCAGCAAAATCTACGCATCCACAGGAGCCAAGGACCATGACCCATCCACGCCGACTTGTCGGTTGCGGCGTCGCCGTGCTGGCAATCGCGGCCGTCGTCGCGCGGTTTTCGCAACCGAACGTGACCGGCGCGGAACCTGCCGATGCGATCAAAGTCGCTGCGAAGGCATCGGAGTTTGCCAGATCGACCATCGACCTGGGCGTCGCCGTCAGCGACCTCGACGAGTCGGTGAAGTTCTACACCGAAGCGATCGGCTTCACCGTCAATCCCACCTTCCACGTGCCGGGCAAGTTCTGCGCCGAATCCGGGCTGACCGACGGCGCTCCGCTCGACATCCGGGCGCTGCCGCCAAGAGCGCGAACGAATTCGTCCACTCGCAATACGGCTTTCGCTACTTGACCATCTTCGTCGCCGATATGAATGCCGCCCTGGCGCGATTGGAAAAGGCCGGGGTCAAGCCCGTCGCCCATACGCCCATCGCCGTTCCCGCGGACATCCTTCCCGATATGCACCTGACCATCGTCCGCGACCCGGACGGAAACATGGTCGAGCTGCTCGGGCCGAAGAAATAGCCGGCAGCAACGCATTGGCCAGTAGTGAACCGCAGAGCAATCGCCGCGTTCCGGCGGATCGAGTTACTCGCGCGGCGCGGTCCCGGCCGTCGCCTGCCCGCCGCGCAAAGCCCGCGGCGCGTCGAGGATCTCGCGGAGGGCCGAAATCGTCACGGGCTTGACCACGTGACGATCGAAGCCGGCTTCCGCGGTGCGCCGGCGATCGTCGTCCTGTCCCCAGCCCGTCGTGGCAACCAGAGCCACCTCGCGGCCCCAGGGCTCGCGGCGCAATTGCCGCGCCGCGTCGAAGCCGTTCATGTTCGGCAGGCCGAGGTCCATGAGCACAACGTCGGGCTGAAACGATTCGGCGATGCGCAGCGCCTCGACGCCGTCGCGGGCGCGGCGGACTTCGCCGCCCATCCGTTCCACGGCCAGCGATAGGCTTTCGAGCGCATCGGGATTGTCGTCGACCACGAGCACGCGCCGACCCGCGGCCGCCGTGTACTCGCCGTTCGTTCCCGGTGGTCCGCCTGCGACGCTCGGCGGTTCGGAGACCACCGGAAGCCGCAGCAAGAACGTCGCCCCGCGATTGGGGCCGCCGCTGCGGGCTTCGACGCGCCCGCCGTGCATCTCGACGAGCCGCTTGACGAGCGCCAGCCCGATGCCCAGGCCGCCGCGAGCCGCGTCGCCCGATTCGTGAACCTGGGTAAACATCTCGAAGACGCTCTCCAGTTTGTCCGCGGCGATGCCGATGCCCGAATCGGCAACGGCGATCGCCACCTCCGCACCGGTTTGCGAGACGTCGAGTTCGATCCGTCCCTCCGGCGGCGTGAACTTCGCCGCGTTGTTGAGCAGGTTCGTAATCACCTGTGAAAGCCGGCTGCCGTCGGCAAACACGTAAACCGGCCGCTCGGGCAGTCGAACCGCCAGTTCGTGTCGCGCCGCGTCGACGAGCGGCCGCGCCGCCGCAACCGCGTCGCGAACGACCTCCGCGAGGTCCAAGCGGCTCTTGCGCAGCTCGAGTTTGCCCCGCGTGATCCGCGACACGTCGAGCAAATCGTCGATCAGCCGGACCATGTGCTGCGACTGCCGATCGATCATCTGACAGACTTCGGAGACCGTTTGCGCGTCGTTGTCGCCGAGCGCCAACAATTCGACGCCCATGCAAATCGGCGCGAGCGGATTGCGCAACTCGTGGGCCAACGTGGCTAGAAATTCGTCCTTCCGCCGATCCGCGCTCTGCAGCGCGAGTTCCGCCCGCCGCCGCTGCGACTCGTCGCGAAACACCAGCACTGCCCCCGTCGTTTGCCCCGCCGGCGATCGGACGGGAGCGGCACTGTACGCAATGGGAACGGGCGTCCCCGAGCGCGAAACGAGCACCAAAGGCAGGTCACAATGGACGACGCGGCCCTCGTCAAGCACAACTGCAATCGGATGTTCGGCGAGTGCCTGCGTGTCGCCGTGGCGAATCACGAAGACGTCGGTACATGCTCTGTCTTTCGCCTCTTGCATGCGCCAGCCGGTAAGCGATTCCGCCGCGCGATTCATGAGCGAAACGCGACCGGCCACGTCCGTGACGATCACGCCGTCGGCCATGCACGACAGCGTCGCACGCAAGTGCTCGCGCTGCACGAGCGCTTCGGCGTGTTCGGCGCGGGCGCGGCGCTGCGCCGACGAACGCATCTGGCTGAGCAGACCGACCGTAATCCCGACGACGTAGTAACCGCCGGTGCCAATAAGCGCGCTCATCGTCGGCGACCAGAACCACTCGGGCTTTTCGTACCAATTGCCGTGTACGAAGTGCAGCGTCACGAGCGAAAGAATCGCCGGCCCGACGCCCCCGAACCACGCCGACGCGAGAATCGCCGCCATGAAGATCGCGACGCTTTGGTGCCCGAGCGACTCGTGCGCC
>QEVJ01000101.1 GCA_003576845.1 Planctomycetota bacterium | reverse complement strand
CGAGCCGCGCCTCAAGCGCGTGAAGGTGGAACTGCTCGATTCCGACGAGCGCGAGGATCGCACGATGCGGTTTCGCATCGACGCGATGTTGCTGGCCGATCCCGACCCGGAGCAGGTCGTGTTCGACTCGGCGCTCGAGCCGGCGTCGGGGACGTTCAGCGTGGGGTCGCCGACGGGAGATTGAGCCGCAAAGGTTCGCAGTGGTTGTAATGGTAGGTCAGGCCAAGCGGGAAGTGACTCACGATGCGCGAATCGACTCAACCCGCGCCCGCCTGACGGAATCGGCGCGACTGCGATGCTTGTCAGGCCGGCGCGGATTGGGCGCGAAAAGAATCGTTGGACGAGCGCCGCTTGGCCTGACCTACGGAGTCCACGGTTACTCGACCGTTGGCCATGTGCAGACCGAGGGATGTAGCCGATGAGCGACGAACTGCTGCCGTATTACAATCGCGAGCTGAGCTTCTTCCGCCGAATGGGCGCGGAGTTTGCCGAGACGCATCCGCGGATTGCGTCGCGATTGCGGCTGGGGCGCGAGTCGATCGAGGACCCGCACGTTTCGCGGTTGATCGAGTCGGTCGCCTACTTGACCGCCCGCATTCGCCACAAGCTCGACGACGACTTTCCGGAGATTTCGGACTCGTTCCTGTCGATGCTCTACCCGCACTATCTTTCGCCGATTCCCTCGGCGGCGGTGGTTCAGTTTCAACTCGACCGGAGCGAGGGAGAGCTGACGACGGGCTACGAGATTCCCAAGGGCTCGATGCTCGAAACGGCCGCGGTCGACGGCGAACCGTGCCGCTTTCAGACGTGCTATCCCGTGACGCTGTGGCCGATCGACGTCGCGGTGGCAGAGTTTGCGGGCCGTCCGTTCACGGCCCCGGTGACACGGTATTCGTCGCAAGCGGCGGCGGTCGTGAAGATTCAGCTTCGCGCGCAGAGCGACAAGGTCTCCTTCGATCAGTTCGAGTTCGACCACTTGCGGTTTTACTTGAGCGGCCAGGATCAGCACGTTTTGCCGCTTTATGAGTTGCTGTTCAACAACGTCACGCAGGTGGTGGTTGCGCGGCGATCGAACGACGAGCAGCCCGTCGTGCTCGATCCGGCGGCGATCCGGCCGGTCGGATTCGGCCGCGACGAAGGGCTACTGCCGTATTCGGCGCGGTCGTTCGTTGGGTATCGGCTGCTCACCGAATACTTCGCGTTCCCGCAGAAGTTCTTGTTCTTCGATCTGGCGAATCTGCGGCCGCAGCAGCTTGCGGGCTTCGGCCAGCAGTTGGAGATTTACTTTTATCTTAATAAGACGCTGGCCGATTTGGAGCGGAACGTTTCGCCGGAAACGTTCCGGTTGGGAAGCGCGCCGATCGTCAATTTGTTCCGCAAGCGGGCCGAACCGATCAAGCTGTCGCACGCGCAGTCGGAGTACCACGTCATTCCGGACGAGCGGCGGCGGATGGCCACCGAGATTTATTCGATCGATCGGGTGGCGGCGACGAGTCCCGACGACGACCAGCTCGAATTCCTGCCGTTCTATTCGTTCCGGCACGGGGCCGACGCGCGGCGGCAATCGACGTATTGGCACGCTTCGCGGCGGCCGGGCGGACGGCACAAGGGCCAGGTGGATCGCGGGACGGAAATGTATCTGTCGCTCGTCGACCTGGACATGAACCCGGCCGCGCCGCAGGAATGGGTGCTGGACGTCGAGACGACGTGCCTCAACCGCGACCTTCCGGGCAAGCTGCACAAACCGCGGATGATGCTCTCCGAGGGCGGGCCGATATCGAACATCGCGTGCCTCGCCGGCCCGACGCCGACGCGCCGCCCGCCGCGGAGGCGAAGCGCCATGTGGCGGCTCCTTTCGCATCTGGCGCTCAACCACCTGTCGATCACCGACGCGGTCGCGGGGCAGGGTTCCGTGCAAGACAGCATGGTCGCGGCGGGAAAGAAGGTCAGTCCGGCGGCCGACGCGCTGCGCGAGATACTCAAGTTGTACGACTTTACCGATTCCGAAAAGGCCAGGGCCGAGATCGAAAGCATCGTGAACGTGTGGAGCCGCCGCGTCGTGGGGCGCACGGGCGGGGACGTTTCGGGCGGATTCTGCCGGGGCGTCGAGGTGACGGTCACGTTCGACGAAAGCAAGTTTCCCGATCACGGCGTGTATCTGTTCGCGGCGGTGATCGAGCGGTTCTTGGCTTTGTACGCTTCGATCAACTCGTTTTCACAGTTTGTCGCCACGACGCGGCAGCGGGAAGGAATCCTCAAGCGATGGACTCCCAGAGCCGGCGAGAAAACGCTCCTTTGAACGAACGCCTGCGGGAGAGTCCCGGGGAGTTCGACTTCTTTCAGGCGGTGCGGCTGTTGATCCGCATGGCCGAGCGTGGCGTATTGCCCGGCGAGGACCGATCGCCAGGAGCGCCGCCGATCAAGCGGAAGGCGCCGGGGCAGGATTTCGCACCGGGAGAAGAGGCGGTCCGGTTTCGGAGCATTGCATCGCACGCCTTTGCGGCGACGGAGATCGTCAAGCTCGCCAAGCCGCGCGAATCCGAGGCGACCGGCGGACAGGAAGGCGGCGGTGGTGGTGGGCGAGCGTCCGCCGCGTCGCCGCCGCTGGAGATGTTCGTCACATTTTTGGGATTAACTGGTCCCAACGGCGTATTGCCGCAGCATTACACGTCGCAGATCATCGAGCGGCTCAAGTCCAAGGATTTTTCGCTCGCCGACTTCCTCGACCTGTTCAATCACCGGCTGATTTCGCTGTTTTATCGGGCGTGGGAGAAGTATCGGTTTCCGATCGGGTTCGAGCGGTTTCGGCTTTCGCCGGAGCGGGACGAGCCGGACGACCTGTTCACGGCGTGCATGTATTCGCTGGTGGGTTTTGGAACCGAGGGTTTGCGGCGGCGGCAGGAATTCGACGACGAAGCGGTGATCTACTACGGCGGGCACTTTTCTCATTGGCCGCGGAACGCCGTGTCGCTCGAAGGGATCGCCGGCGAGTATTTCGGCTTCGATCTCGAAGTTCGCCAGTTTCAAGGGCAGTGGCTGACGCTGGCGCGGCACGATCAATCGGCGCTGCCGAACGCGATGGAGCCGCGGGGGCTCAATTGCGAGCTGGGCGTGAACGCGATCGCCGGCGAACGGGTGTGGGACGTGCAATCGAAGTTTCGCCATCGCATCGGGCCGGTCGGGTATCGCGATTTCTGCCGGTTGATGCCGTCGGGCGACATGCTCCGGCCGCTCTGCCAGTTGACGCGGACCTACGTCGGGCCGCAGTTCGATTTCGACGTGCAGCCGGTTCTCAAGGCCGCGGAAATCCCGTGGTGCCAGCTCGGGGGCGACGCGGACGCGCCGGCGCGGCTGGGTTGGAACACGTGGATCCGCTCGGGGCCGATGCACCGGGACGCGGAAGACGTGATTTTCCACCTGGAGGATGTTTGACGGCCGAAAGTTGCGGTAAGATGCGGCGATTCTTGCCCTGCGGAGGCATCGTCGCACGCATTTATTGCGGTCGTCGACGTGGCGAACGCATTGCCCCCGGTGTGTTCATCGGGGGCTAAATGAGTCTACTCTTGCATTTCGAGTCTTATGGTCCCGCTCAATCTCAAATCGCTGATCGGCAAGCTCAACGACATTTCGCGCCAGACGCTGGAGGCGGCGGCGGGCTTGTGCCTGTCGCGGACGAATTACAACGTCGAAATCGAGCACTGGCTGCTCAAACTGCTGGAGGTTCCGAACACGGATCTGGCGGCCCTGCTGCGGTACTTCGAGATCGACGCTTCGCGGCTGACGCGCGACTTGATGCAGTCGCTCGATCGGCAAAAGACAGGCAACGCGCGGCCGCCCGCGCTCTCGCCGCAGTTGGTCGACTTGTCGCGGGCGGCGTGGATGCTCGCGTCGGTCGAATTCAATGCGCCGCTGACGCGCTCCGGGCACGTGCTGGCCGCATTGTTGTCGGACGACATTCTGGCGAACGTCGCTCGGGACGCTTCGCGGGAGTTCGAGAAAGTTTCGCCGGAGCAACTTCGCCGGGAATTGCGCGACATCACGGCAAAGACAGTGGAAGCCGAGGCGGAAACGGCGGCCATCGCGGCGGCCGGGCCGAGCGGCGCGCCCAAGCCGACCGGTCCGGTGAAGACGCAGGCGCTCGACCAGTTTACGATCGACCTCACCGCCCGAGCGCGGGCCGGGAAGATTGACCCCGTGCTGGGCCGCGACGCCGAAGTGCGGCAAGTGATCGACATCCTCACGCGCCGGCGGCAGAACAACCCGATCATGACGGGCGAAGCGGGCGTGGGTAAGACGGCGGTGGTCGAAGGATTTGCGCAGCGGATTGCGGACGGGGACGTTCCGCCGGCGCTCGAAAACGTGGCCTTGCGGACGCTCGACCTGGGCTTGTTGCAAGCGGGAGCCGGAATCAAGGGCGAGTTCGAGAATCGCCTCAAGGCGGTGATCGACGAAGTGAAGGCCTCGCCCAAGCCGATCATCCTGTTCATCGACGAAGCCCACACGATGATCGGGGCCGGCGGTCAGGCGGGACAAGGGGACGCGGCGAACTTGCTCAAGCCGGCTTTGGCGCGGGGCGAATTGCGGACGATCGCGGCCACGACGTGGGCGGAGTACAAGAAGTATTTCGAGCGGGACGCGGCGCTCGCGCGGCGGTTCCAGGTGGTCAAGGTCGAGGAGCCGGAAGAAAAGAAAGCGATCGAGATGATGCGGGGGCTGGTGGATACGCTCGAAGGGCACCACGGCGTGCGGATTCTCGACGAAGCGGTCGTCGATTCCGTTCGGCTCTCGCAGCGGTACATTTCGGGACGTCAGTTGCCGGACAAGTCGGTGAGTTTGCTCGATACGGCGTCGGCCCGCGTGGCGATTAGCCATTCGGCGATTCCGGCCCAGATCGAGGATTGCCGGCGGCGGATCGAGCAGCTTCGGGTGGCGATCGACATTCTGGAACGCGAGCAAGTCACCGGCGGCGGGCACGAGGACAAGCTGGCCGAATACGCCAAGGACAAGCAAGCGGCCGAGGCGGAATTGGCGGCGCTCGACGAGCGGTTCAAGAAGGAAAAAGAGTTGGTGATGCTGTTGCGCGGAATTCGCGACCAGCTCGAAGGCGACGCGACGGCTCGGCGTGCGGCTGCACGAATGAAAGCGGTGGGCAACGGGAAGGGCGACGAGGGCAAGCCCGCGGAAACTCCGCCCACTGCGGCGAAAGAACCGGTTAAGGCCGGCACCGCGGCGCCGATCGCGGTTGCGCTTGCCGATGCCGATCG
Source organism: Planctomycetota bacterium (assembly GCA_003576845.1). Classification (GTDB taxonomy): domain Bacteria; phylum Planctomycetota; class Planctomycetia; order Pirellulales; family PLA5; genus PLA5. The sequence goes on along the minus strand of QEVJ01000101.1, from coordinate 17,797 downwards.
CGAGAAGCTGCGCAAGGAACTGGATGAGAAGACCGCCGTGCTCAAGGAGCTTCAAGGCGAGCACCCGCTGATGCAGGTGTGCGTCGATGCCCAGGCGGTCGCGGAGGTCGTGTCGAATTGGACCGGGATTCCCGTCGGCCGGATGGTGGCGGACGAGATCAACACGGTTCTGTCGCTCAAGCAACTGATGGCCGAGCGGATCGTGGGCCAGGATCACGCCCTCGATGCGATCGCGCAGCGGATTCGCACATCCCGCGCGAATCTGACCGATCCGCGGCGGCCCATCGGCGTGTTCTTATTGGTCGGGACGAGCGGGACGGGCAAAACCGAAACGGCGATGACGCTGGCGGAGTTGCTCTACGGCGGCGACCAGAACATGACCGTCATCAACATGTCGGAGTTCAAGGAAGAGCACAAGGTTTCGTTGCTCATGGGTTCGCCTCCGGGCTACGTGGGTTACGGCGAGGGCGGTGTGCTGACCGAGGCGGTCCGGCGGCGGCCGTACAGCGTGGTGCTGCTCGATGAGATGGAAAAGGCGCATCCCGGCGTTCAGGACGTGTTTTATCAGGTATTCGACAAGGGCCGGCTGCGCGACGGCGAAGGACGCGACATCGACTTCCGCAATACGGTCATCATTATGACCAGCAACGCGGCGACGGACCTGGTGATGAAACTGTGTGCGGATGCGGACACACGGCCCGAACCGGAGGCGTTTGGCGCGGCGCTTCACGACGAGTTGACCAAGACGTTCAAGCCGGCGTTTTTGGGCCGCGTGGCGGTGGTGCCGTATTATCCACTGACCGACGAGGTGATGCGGGGGATCTGCAAGCTGCAACTTGGGCGAATTGGCAAGCGGATTGCAGAGAACTACAAGGCGTCGTTCTCGTACACCGACGACGTGGTCGCGAGCATCGTGTCGCGGTGCACGGAAGTCGACACCGGGGCGCGGAACGTGGACCACATCCTTACGCGGACAATGCTTCCGGAGATGTCGGCGGAGTTTCTGGCGCGGATGGCGGAAGGAGAGAAAATCCGGAAGGTCGACGTGGGCGTCACGCCGGAGGGTACGTTTACGTATTCGCTGGAGTAGCGCGGCGGCGACCGGTGTTCGGGCGGCGTGGTGCCGGTTTCGTGCGGTTCTGGAGTTTTGCAGGAAACTTGCGGAATCGACGCAACTTCCCGGCAACCGGCGGGAAAATATCGGTATCAAGGGCGACGGAAACGAACGAAACAAACCCTTTTGCGAGTCGTCCCGCCCTGACCATCCGGTGGCTTGAAGGATTATTCCGACCGCAGCGTGCGAATCGGGCCAAACGGCCATCAACGCGATAACCGCCTTACAGATTTGGAGACACGACCATGCCAGCCTACGTCAAGCTTCCGGACATCGACGGCGAAGTCCAGACCAACGAGCACGAGAAGTGGATCGAAGTGACGAGCGTCAGCCTGCCGATCTTCCGCACGATCGGCGAAGGATCCAAGGGCGCTCAGCGCCGCCAGGGGAACACCTCGCTCGGCGACTTCGTGGTGACCAAGGAACTCGACAGTTCGTCGCCGAAGTTGGCGGCGGCCGTTGCCCAAGGGACGCACATGGACGAAGTGCTCGTCCACATGCTCTCGACGATCAACGGCGATGAGAAGCTCGTCCTCGAGGTCAAGCTCACGAACGTGGTCCCGTCGGGCTACAGCTTCTCGGGCACCGGCGATATGGCCATCCGCCCGAGCGAAACGCTGTCGATGAACTACACGAAGATCGAATGGAACTACAAGGCCTACGACGACATGGGCGGGGACGCGGGGAACTTCCCGGCGTCGTACGACACGGAGAAGGCCAAGGCCCAGTAAGCTTTCGGGAAAAATCGCCGGAGGGAGCGGAATCCACGCAACTTCTCCGGCGAGGCCTCGAAAATCGAAGTAACCGCAGGGGACGAGGGCGGCCGAACGACGGCCGCCCACCCCGCACGAACCTCAGAATCATCCAGAATCCTACATCCCAACTGCGAAATTTGGCCTATTTTTGGGTAGGCAACTTTGCCCCGGGTCAAATTTCGCCCAGCACCGCACGGAGAACGACCATGCCAGCCTACGTCAAGCTTCCGGACATCGACGGCGAAGTCCAGACCAACGAGCACGAGAAGTGGATCGAAGTGCAGAGCGTCAGCCTGCCGATCTTCCGCAGCATCGGCGAAGGGTCCAAGGGCGCCCAACGCCGCCAGGGCAACACGTCGCTCGGCGATTTCGTGGTGACCAAGGAACTCGACAGCTCGTCGCCGAAGTTGGCGGCGGCCGTCGCCCAAGGAACCCACATGGACGAAGTGCTCGTCCACATGCTCTCGACGATCAACGGCGACGAGAAGCTCGTCCTCGAGGTCAAATTGAGCAACGTGGTTCCGTCGGGATACAGCTTCATGGGCACGGGCGATATGAGCCCGCGGCCGACGGAGACCCTCTCGATGAACTACACGAAGATCGAGTGGAACTACAAGGCTTACGACGACATGGGCGGGGATGCGGGGAACTTCCCGGCCTCCTACGACACCGAAAAGGCCAAGGCGCAGTAACCCTCGCCGCACGTCACGCAGGATGAATACCCGCGGTTTGGGACCATGCGGAGGGCCAGGGCCACGCCCCACGGTTCCTCGCCATGGTTCCAAGCCGCGGTTTCGTTTGATTCGGCGCCGAGCGCCAGCACCGCACACCACCCGACCGTTGCACCCGCTTGCGGCGAGTCGCTAACCATACACGGTTCCTGCCATGGGTAAGTACACGCAAAAAGGCCGCATGCTGTCGATCGCCACGCCGCTGGGCGACGACGTGGTTTACTTGCTCGCCTTCGACGGCTGCGACGAGCACTCGCGGATTTCGAGCTACAAGCTCGAAATGTTCTCGGACGACGACAACATCCAGGCGAAGGATATCGTCGGCAAGAACGTCACCGTGGCGATCGCGTTTCCCGACAGCTCGCCGCGGTTCTTCAACGGCTTCATCAGCCGCTGGTCGAACGAGGGCACCGGTCCGCGCGGCACGCAGTACAAGGCCGAAATGGTCCCGTGGCTCTGGTTCTTGACCAAGACGGCCGACTGCCGCATTTTTCAGGACAAGGACGTCAAGGAGATCATCGAAAAGATCTTCAGCGACCTGGGCTTTACCGATTTCGACATGTCGGGCGTGACGGGGAGTCACCCGAAGCGCGAGTACTGCGTCCAGTATCGCGAAACGGACTTCAATTTCGTGTCGCGGCTAATGCAGCAGGAGGGTATTTTCTATTTCTTCAAGCACGAAAACGGCAAGCACACGCTGATGATGGCGGACAGCAAGTCGGCCTATAAGGACGCCGTCGACAACAAAGCCATTTACATTGCCGAGCGAGCCGGCGAAGAGCGGCACGACAACATCAAGAGCTGGGACCACAACTTCGAGTTTCGCTCCGGCAAGGTGATGTTCACCGACTACAACTTCAAGAAACCGAACAACACCCGCAATCCGACGTACGAAATCCTCAAGGGGAACACGAACTCGATCGTGCAGCTCGACGGGATGGACAAGCTGGAAATCTACGATTATCCCGGCGAATATACGGAGCCGGCGGACGCGGCAACCATCGCGAAGGTCCGGATGGAAGAGGAGGAAGCGGGCCACGACATCGTGACGGGCACGAGCATCTGCCGGAGCTTCAATCCTGGCAGCACGTTCACGGTCGAAAAGCACAAGGTCAAGTCGGAAGTCGGCAAGAAGTACGTGATTACGAGCGTGACGCACTCCGCCCGCGTCACCTCGTATATCACGGGCGCCGGCGAAGCGGAAGACAACTACTCGAACTCGTTCACGTGCATCCCGGCGAACGTGCAGATCCGTCCCGAGCGGAAGACGCCCAAACCGCAGGTGAGCGGCGTGCAGACGGCCGTGGTGACGGGGCCTCCAGGCGAGGAAATCTGGCCGGACGAATACGGCCGCGTGAAGGTCCAGTTCCATTGGGACCGCGAAGGCAAGATGGACGACAAGAGTTCGTGCTGGATTCGCAGCGCAATGCCCGGCGCGGGGCGCGGGTTCGGCATCATGTCGATCCCGCGGATCGGCCAGGAAGTGATCGTGACGTTCATCGACGGCAACCCGGATCGGCCGATCATTACCGGCAGCGTGTACAACCCCGGGCAGATGCCGGCGCGGAAACTGCCCGATTGCAAGACGATGAGCTACATCCGGAGCAACTCGTCTCCCGGCGGCCAGGGGCACAACGAGATCCAGTTCGAGGACGCCAAGGGGAAGGAGCAGATTTACTTGCACGGCGAAAAGGACGTCAACATCCGCTGCAAGAACAACTACAACCTGATCGTCGGCTACGAGAAGTCGGACGGCTCGTTCCGCGAGCTCGTCATGAACAAGAAGGAGGCGGTGGTCAAAGGCGACCAGAACGAGAAGATCGAAGGAAACGCCAAGATGCTCGTGCTGGGCGACTCGGACACAGTCGTCAAGGGAAAGAAGAAGGAGACGACCGGCGAGAACCACCTACACGTCAAAGGCGACCGCAAGACGAAGATGGACGGCAACGACGGGCTCACCGTCGGCAGCAACTACGACGTCAAGGCGGGAATGAATTACGCCCTTGAGGCCGGCATGAACGTCCACATCAAGGCGGGCATGTGCATGGTGCTCGAAGCCGGATTGCAGTTGACGCTCAAGGTGGGCGGAAACTTCGTCGATATTTCGCCGGTCGGCGTGGCGATCAATGGCACCATGGTGCTCATCAATAGCGGCGGCGCGGCGGGGAGCGGCAGCGGTAGCAGTCCCGCGGCGCCCAGCGACGCGGCGGAAGCGGCGCCGGTGGAGCCGAACATGGATAACTTTTCGGAGTCCGGACAGAAGTCTTGTCCATCGTAACGCCGGAAGTCGGGATTCGGGATTCGGGAAAGCCGAATTCCTCGGCCGAATCTCGACTCCCGAATGCTGAAGCGCGTACCATGCGTATTCTTCTTGAAATCGTGGCGGGACCGGAGCGCGGCCGGACCGTGCGCCTCGCGACCCGCGAGATGCGGCAGTTCGGCCGGACCGACTGGGCCGACACGTCGTTTCCCCACGACGCGAAGATGTCGCAGGTTCACTTTTCGCTCGAATCGGACGGCAAGCTCTGCCGCATCCGCGACCTCGATAGCAGCAACGGCACGTTGGTGAACGGCGAGCCGATCGCCGAACACGTGCTGGCGGACAGCGACCGTATCACCGCGGGCGAGACGACGTTTCTCGTGCGGATCGAAGGCGGTGCGACGGCCGACGACGTGGCGGCCGCCAAGAGTGCCGCGGCGGCCGCTGCAGCGAAGGCGCCTCCGCCGCGAAAGAAGTTGGCCGCCAAGTTCGTCGTGGAAACGTGCTTCTCGGGCCTGACGCTCTGTCGCGGACAGATCGAGGGGTTGTCGCCGGGGCACCTCGTCGACCTGCTCGGGCGAAAACTGCCGCTGTACTTGATCGTGGACTTCAACAAGCTGCCGGGCGGGAAACCGGCGGACATCGGCGAGCCGCGCTACTTGTTCGACACGCTGCCTCCGGAGGCGGCGGCCGTTGCGTCGCCGTGGATCATCGCGGCGGCAGAGTATCCGGAGTGGTTCAACCTGGTCGAGAAGGGATGGGGCGAGGATGCGGTGGTGGCCGTGCTCTCGCAGCAAGAACCAGCCGACGTGCTCGCCCACCTGCGTTCGCAGGCGGAGGACCACGGCCGCGTCGTCGGCATTTGCTGGCCGAGCGTGCTTGCGCCGCTGCTGTCGTATTTCAAGCCGGAATACGTCGCGGATTTGCTCGAGGGTATCGAAGCGGTCGTGACGGAATTCGCGGATTTTCCGGAGACGTGGCAAGTCTTCGGCCGGGCGAACCTTGTGACGACGCTGGAGAGCCTGGGGCTTTCGGCCGAGCAACCGGAAGCGGCCGGGGCGAATTCGAGCAACTCGCCGACCTAGCTGGGCGATAATCGTAGTGCCGCTGGACTTGCCCGCGGCTTGAGTCATCGAGCAGCGAATCCCTTTCGACCGCATCGAAACGCATCATGCCTCCCGCCGCACGCATTAGCGACATGCACACGTGCCCGCTGGTCAATCCGGGGCCGGTGCCGCACGTCGGCGGGCCGATCGTCAAGGGCGAGCCGACGGTAATCGTCGGGTTCATGCCGGCGGCGCGGGTGACGGACACGTTGGTGTGCGTCGGCCCGCCGGATATGATCGCCAAAGGCTCGACGGGCGTGATGATCGGCTACATGCCGGCGGCGCGGCTCGGAGACATGACGGTGCACGGCGGCGTGATCGTCGTCGGAATGCCCCAGGTGATGATCGGCGAAATGGGCGGCGGGGGCGCCGGCGGCGGCGGGGGAGGAGGTGGCGCGGCCGGACCGCCGGGAACGATCACCGTGCAGATGGGCGGGCTGACGGTCACGGGAACGCCCGCGGACGTCGCGCAGTTCATGCAAATGATTGCGACCGAAGCGCGGCGATCGGGAACGATGAACAACCTGTATACGACGCTCGTCACCGACACGGCGAATCCCGTGAACGTGACGCTGGTGCGCAATACGCCGAACGTCTGGGTGGATGCCTACGACGGCAACGGGAACCAGCGGGTCAACATGGACTATTTCGACAACACGGAGTTTCCGGATTCGCCGTCGGCCAATCATCCCGACGCGGTGACGCAGGGCGAGAACCTGGTTCACGCATTGGACGAGGCCCACCACGGCGCGGAGCTGCAAAACGCGAACGGCAACGATCCGTCGGGCAATAACTGGTACAACGAAAGCCACGACCACGCGATCGACGCCGAGAACGATTATCGCCACGACCGCGGACAGGCGTCGAATTTGACCGATTCCAACGGCGGCCCCGGACCGAACGACGTGACGTTCAATTTCGACAACGGGGCAAGCGAAGTTCACGATACGAATACCCATTCCGTGACGCACAACGATTCGTCGGGGAATCCGATTCCCTAACAGGTCTCGCCATGATCGACGTTCAAGAAGCCATCAAGAAGCTGCCGCGCGAACTTCCGGAGAACTTGCCGGACGACGCGGTCGTGTTCGCGGGCGACGTCGCGGGGTTTGGGCCACCGCCGGCCGCCTGGAGCGGCCGGTTTGCGATGTATCAGACCGTGAAGTTCACGGGTGTAACCGCACTACGGGGCGAGGTTCCCAAGGCGTTCGACGTGGACGTGGCGGTCGTGAAGAATAGCCCGCTGGCGCTCGAAGACACGCCCGGCCTGTCGGACGAAGTGTTGTCGCGGGGCACCCGGTGGATCGTTGCGGCGGTTGAAGACGAGAAGCGGAAGGTGTGGGCGTTGCGCTATGTTTCACCCTGGTCGATCGAGCGCGAGGCGGCTGCGCGGAAGTTCCTCTCGGACAAGCCGCTCAAGAAGAAGGACGAGAAAGACAACGAGAAGAAGTAGCGACGCGACGTCGCTCGTGCAGCGTTAGGAGTTCATGGCCATGGCACACCGGGTTGGTTTCGGAAAACTCGAACGGACCGTGCTGAGCGTCGCGCGGCTGCCGCCGGATGTGCGGCTGGCGATCATCCAGTTCAAGAACCAGCTTCGCGGCGGAGCGAATCTCGTCGTGTTCCACAACCGCGAGAACGTGTTGCCGGCGACGGCCCACGGGCAGGTGTACTACGAGTTCCAAGTCGGAGCGGCGCGGGCGCCAACGGCGCAGTTTCCGACGACGGCCGGTTGCCGGCGAATCGTCGGTCTCGTCGATGCGGGCAACAACCTGTTGAAGATTTACTTCACCGACGAGCACTACCAGGCTGGGTCTTGGTTTCAGTTGCAGTTTCCGTAGCAGGCGGGACGCACGAGGCCGGAGGAGTCGGATGTAGGGTGGGCCGAAGGAATGTGAGGCCCGCCAGACGGTCGGAGCGCTGCGGCGATCGAACGGCGGCTGTCCGATTTGCGTGAGTCTCACGGTGGGTCTCGCGTTCGTTCGACCCAACCGACGCATAACGCAGTCGCGTCAAAGATTGGCGGCGGCGCGGAAGCCTTCGCAGAGTTTCTTGGCAGCGGCGTCGTAGGCGGCCTTGTTGGGCCAGGCGTTTCGCGGCGCGAGGAGTTCGGCGGGCACGCCTTCGCAGTGCTTTGGGATCGAAAGGCCGAATGCGGGTTCGACATCCGTTGCGACCTGGGCCAGCGTGCCATTATGGATGGCATCGAGGATGGCGCGGGTGTGGGCCAGAGAAATCCGGTTGCCGACGCCATAGGGTCCGCCCGTCCAGCCCGTGTTGATGAGCCACGCCGCGGCGCGGTGCTGTTCCAATCGGGCGGCGAGTAGCTCTGCGTATTTTCGCGGATGCCAGACGAGAAACGGCGCGCCGAAGCAGGCCGAGAATGTCGCTTGCGGTTCCTTGACGCCTTGTTCCGTGCCGGCGACTTTTGCCGAGTAGCCCGCGAGAAAGTGCTCCATGAGTTGTTCGGGCGACAGCCTGGCCACGGGCGGTAGGACGCCGAAAGCATCGCAGGCTAGGAGAATCACGTTTCGCGGATGACCACCGAGGCAGGGCGTTTTGGCGTTTGCGATGAACTCGATCGGATAGCAAGCCCGCGTGTTTTCGGTGATCGAACCGTCATCGTAATCGACGGCGTGGGTGCGGGGATCGACGACGACGTTTTCGAGGACGGAACCGAAGCGGATGGCGGCGGCGTGGATTTGCGGCTCGCTGGCGGCGGTGAGGTGGATGCACTTGGCGTAGCAGCCGCCTTCGACGTTGAACACGCCGCGGTCGGTCCAACAATGCTCATCGTCGCCGATGAGGCGGCGGCTTGCGTCGGCGGAGAGCGTGGTCTTGCCGGTGCCGGAGAGCCCGAAGAACAGCGAGACGTCGCCGTCCGCGCCTTCGTTCGCGGAACAGTGCATCGAGAGGACGCCGCATTTGGGCATCAGGTAGTTCATCAGCGTGAAGACGCCCTTCTTCATTTCGCCGGCGTACTGCGTGCCGAGGATGACCATCTCGCCACGCTCGAAGGAGAGGGCAACGCACGTTTTCGACGCGACGCCGGGAACCTTCGGATCGGCGGCTTGTTGGCCGGCGTTGTAGATGACGAAATCCGGCTCGCCGAAGCCGGCTAGTTCGTCCGGCGTTGGGCGGATGAGCATGTTACGCATGAAGAGCGCGTGATACGAACGAGCGCAGACAACGCGGACCTTGACGCGATGCTCGGTGTCCCAGCCGGCAAATCCATCGACCGTGTAAAGCCGCTCTTGGGAATCGAGAAAGCCGACGGCCCGCTGGCGGACGGCGAGGAAGGACGATTCTTCGAGCGGGATGTTGACGTCGCTCCACCAGACATTGGTTTCGCTGTCGGGATGGCGGACGATGCGTTTGTCGCGCGGGCTGCGGCCCGTCTTTTCGCCGGAAAGCACAGCGAGGGCGCCGTCGGAACCGATCGAGGCGTTGTCGAAGCGAATGGCGTCTTCGTAGAGCCGCCCGGGCGTCATGTTGGCAAGGATCGTCGGCGACGTGAGCGCGGCGGTCGATTCGGCGGCGGGCGCGGTCATGGGCAGAACCATCCTTGCGGGTGCGCCCAAATCATTCGCGCTGCGGCTGAGCAGGGCAAGAGCAGTTTGCGGCGATCCGGTTGCTTATTCAGGATGCCTTCGTCCGCTGTGGTGGGCGATGCGCGGCTTCGGGCGGGCGAATTCCCTGGCGGCGGGCGTTGCGATAAAGGACCGCAGCGAGTAATTCGGGCGAACCGCCCTCATCGGCCGGACGCGCGTGGTGCCAGTCGCAATCGGTCGGTGCGAAGCGGGCATCGATCGGCCAAGGGTCGAACGGATCGTAGCCCAGAGCGGCGGACAATTTGCGCGAATCGAGCGTCACGTTGCCCGCGCGGGGCGGAATTGGCCCGGCGTCGATCCGCGGGCAGCCGTGAAGCAGTTTGGGATCGTACCCGCCGACGCGATTGATGACCTGGGCGATTTGGTAGAGCGTCCACCGTCGCGGCCCGCCGGCGTGATACACGCCCGCGAGGCGATTGGCGAGCACGACTTCGCACAACTCGTTGAGGCAGTCGGTATACGTCGGGCTACGGACTTCGTCGTAGTAGAGCGTGGCGGGGCGATGATGCTTGAAACGGGATTGAATCCAGTCGATCGCACCGGCGTGACCGTTGAAGCTGATGCCCATCGGAAGCGAGATCCGCAAGATGCAGGCCGCCGGGTTGCGTTCGAGGATCAACCGCTCGGCGGCGACCATCGTCTTGCCGTAGACGGTAACGGGGTCGGTGGAATCGAGCTCGCCATAGCCGGGCCAATCGGGGTCGCGCTGGGGCGCGCCGGAAAAGACGAGGTCGACCGAGAGATGCACGAATCTTGCCCGGCCGCCGATGACATCGAGCAAGTTGCGGACGCCCTCGACGTTGATTCGCCAGGCCATGTCGGGATCGAGTTCGCACGACTTGAGGGCGCAGTTGCCGGCGCAATCGAGGACTGCGACGAATTGATGCTTGTCGAAAAGCCGCGCCAAGCGGTCGCGGTCCTCGGCGTCGCAGACGACGATGCCGTCGCCCGCGAGCCGCCAGTTGTTCCGCTGCCGCAGGCCGATGACGCGGCCGGGATACTTTGCGCGGAAATAGTGGAAGGCGTTGTAGCCCGCGACGCCGGAGATGCCGGTGAGGAGGAGTGGGAGGGGCGGCATGCGGGTGTTACGCGATGGTCGATGGTTCGCCAAAGAGTCGCCCAAAATTATAACGCCATTGCAGGGCGAAACTCATTCCGATCTTTCCGTCGAGCGGTCCGTCGCGCAAGCGCTGCCATTCGTTTTCGTTCGGTAATCGGCCGGCGTCTTTTTGCGTTTCCGCCACCCAATTGTCCGCCGCATCAATGACGCCGGTATGCAGCGGATGAATGTCGGCAATCCGCTGAATCGCCTCGAAGTCGGAATCCGGCAGAGGGATCTCGTTGCGCCGCTCACGACGGGCGTTTTGGGCGCGAAAATCGGCCGCGGTGGAATCGATTGCGGCGCGAATCTTCGCATCGTCGTCCAAGAGATCGACCATACGCAGCAATTGCTTTGCCCGCCAGTCGCTTTGATTCACGTAGGCGAGAAAACGGTATACCCGTTGCGTCCATGATTCGCTTTTGGCTAACAACCATGGGCGGTGCTTGAGGGCGATGCGGCACAACTGCTCGTCCGCGATCTCGGTACATGCGAGATAACGCCACTTGATGATCTGTAGCCGCAACGGGGGAGTGTTTTTCCGCGATTGATAATCCGTCAGCAAAACCAGGATGTCGTGGCCCGCGCCGATCAAGCGTTCATAGGCCGAGAAGAACGGCTCACTCGTGCAAAAGTTCTCCGAGGGAGATTTCACGCCCAAGTCGAGGTCGGGAAGGTCGACACCGCGAGCAGGGTTGATGCGGAGCGGAGGCGACGCGACGCTCGCGAACGTATGAGTTTCGAGAACGGCCACGAGCAGCATTTCTACGACGCTACCGACGGTTTTTCCATCGAGATTCGGGAGCGACTTCTCGTGTCGGAGGCGCTCGTACCAGTGCGGCAGTTTGGCCCCACGACCGATGCGCGAAAGCACCTTTGCCAGTCCCTTCAAACCGGAACCGCGCAGGGCAAGATTGACGCGACGAATCGTTTCGTCGAGATTCTCCCGCAGAATCAACCGCAATTCGCTCTTTTCAAGCATGCTCGAACAGGTTCCGTTGCCGTTTCGATCGCGGTTCGTTACTGAATTGGACCGTCGAACTCAATCGCTCGAGCACCCATTTCGCCATCGGCGGCGGCACGGCGTTTCCATACAGGGAATATTGATCGTATACGGAAGCGACGCGGCAGTGGTCATCGTCGAATCCCTGGATGCGGGCATATTCGACGTTCGTCAAGCGGCGATAGCGGTCGCCGACTCGATATCGCTCATAGTGCCGGCTGGTCGTTGAAGTGAGCGTGGGCGCAACGCCATTCACTCCGAAGATCGTGTATCCCATCCTGGCGCCGCCGGACTGGTTGCTGAGGATTTCCACTCCTTGCACGAAACGTTCGACCGCACGGTTCTTTCCGATCCACTTAAGGGTCGCGTCGGTAAAGTCGAATTCGTCGGGCACGTCGCGTTCCAACACGTGCTTCAAAGTCACCGACGGACCGCGGTCCGAAAAAATCGGAAGAACGAAGCCAAAGAAACGCCCGTCGTAGGACAGTCCCCAATGCGGAAAACGGACGCCGTGGTTCTCGATCGGGCGCCAGCGGTCGGGGCGAGCAGCGTCTTCGCGGTGCTTGACCGACAAGTGGGCAATGTCCGAGAGTGAAGCCAACCGCGTGGATTTGAGTCGCGTGCCCGTACTTCGAAACGGCTCGCCTGGTGGCATTGCTTCGCCGACGATGAAAACTCGCTGCCGGTTCTGGGGCAAGCCGAGGTGCATCGCGTTCAACAGCCGCCACTCGATGAGGTAATCCAGGTCGGCGAGCGAAGCAAGAATGGTCGCGAAGTGCAGTCCGCGTTCCATCGTCAGCAATCGTTTGACGTTCTCCAAGACGAACCATCGAGGGCGGTGGGTGCGTACGACGTCCACGATGACTTCGAACAACGTGCCACGAGGATCGCGGATTCCGCGTTTCTTTCCGGCGCTGCTAAAGGGCTGGCACGGGAATCCCGCGGTCAGCAAATCGTGCCTCGGGATGGCGGCCACAAGACCGCGAACGTCGCCCTCATGCAGCACGCCGTCGCCGAAGTGATCGCGATAAACCTTGCACGCCAGGGGATCGATATCGTTGGCAAACGTCGTCTTGATGGCACACGTATCGGCTGCAACGCGAAAGCCCCCAATACCCGAAAATAGCTCGATGGCGTCCATTCCTAGTTCCTTATCCGCGCATCCAGTCGTGCCCTTAGTCGCTCGTAGTTTCGCAATTCGCATTCCCACACGATGACCACCTTCCATCCGAGTCGCCGCAATCTTCGGTAGTCGCGCCGATCGCGAGCCACGTTCGCTGCGAACTTGGCTTGCCAAAATGCGCGATTCGTCGCAGGCATCGTCGATTTATTGCATTTTTGGTGTCGATGCCAGAAACATCCGTGCACGAAAACGACCGTTCGATAGCGTGTGAGGACGATGTCGGGAGAGCCTGGGAGAGGACTTCTTTGCAGTCGGTAACGGAATCCCAGGCCGTGTAACACACGTCGAACGCATACCTCGGGGCCGGTGTCGCGGCTACGTACGCGACTCATGAGGTACGATCGGGTCGTCGGAGAATGGACATCCATGTGGCGGCTCGTGAAATGTACTGGCGTACATTCTACCAGACGGAGCCCGCGTGGGAAGAAGCACGCAATAGGTACGCAATCCCCTGGCCGATCGCGTCTACCGGTTCGTCGGTACGTCGACGAGCATGGCTTTGTTCTCGGCTTCGTGGGTATGGACCGAGCCGCGTTTCATGTCGTCGATGCGAGTGAACAGCACGTTGTATTGACGAAGCTTGTCGAGGTCGAGGCCCGCGCGTTCGGGGAACTCGAACGTATGCACCACTTCCTTGCCGCCGGTGATGTAGCAGCGGTGCGTGCGGGCCGCGGCGTCTTCCATCGAAACCTTGATGCGGTCCATCGTCTTCGGCCGTTCGTCGCCTTGCTTCGCGTGCGTTTCGGTGACTTTGACGACGTACATGCGGCGGCTTTCGTCGCGGCCGTAGGTTACGGCGTAGTTCACCGGCGCGCCGTCGACGTCGATCGACTGCGGCTCTGAATCGACGCGCATCTTCTTGACCGGCGTCGTCTCGCGGTCGAACTTGAACCAGACCTTGAGGTACGCCTGCCGCGCGTCGCCGGCTTTGTCGCGCCATTCGGGCACGATGAAGTTCATTTCCGGCACGCTCGCGCCTGGCTCGAACGTGACGTCGTAGATCGTGATCGGCGGCACGTCGTTGCGGCGCGGTTGGATGACGGCGAGGGCTTCGACCGGTTGCGGCGTATGGTTGTTCTTGCCGTCCTCGTACCGGGTCGCGACGCGGAACTTGACGCCGGCCGTAGCTGCGTCCCAAATCGGTGGGCGGGGATAAATCAAAATCGGTTTGCCGTCCGCGTTGGTCAGGTCCTTGCCTTGCTGTTCGCGGTCGCCGGCGCGGTAATCGAGACGGTCGCGGAACGTTTCTTCCTGCTGGAGCCAGCGTTCGAACGCGCCGCTCTTGCGATTCTCGTGGATGCGGAGCAGGAGGCGTTCGGCGCGATCGCGGAGTTCGAACTCGAAGTCTTCCGGAGGCTGGCCGCCGGCGACGCCGCGCTGGTTGCCCTCGAAGCTCACGGTGAATCGGCCGGTGGCTTTGCCGAAGGTGAGCGGACGCCCGAGGCGGAGCAGTTCGCCGGCCGGTTTGCCTTCGACGGTAATCGGCGGGACCGCGCCGCTCGCGGCGTCGACGATACGGAAGCGATACACGCCGAGCAGGCTCTGAATCAGGAGTTGGAGCTTCTTTTCGGTGGTGACTTCCGCGCCGGCTTCGGATTGGATGTCGTGAATCCGGCCGAGATCGTTTTCGTCGGGACCTTCGGGACCGTCGTCGAGGAGCTTTTCGAGTTCTTCGCGGTTGCCGACGTTCCAGCCGTTGTCCTTGAACGTTTGCGTTGCGCCGAAGTCGTAACCGATGATGTCGAGCCGCACGGGGTCGAGGCCCGCGGCGATCGACTCGGCGCGATTTGCCTTGAGCACGGCCTTGAGGCCGGCGTCGTCTACGAAGGCTCGAGCGGCGACGGACGCCGGGACTTTCGTGTCTTGCGTATAGACCCAATTCGCTCCGTCGGACAAGACGAGGATCTGGCGTTCGTACTTTTCGGGATTGCGGAGATTTCTAAATCCCGTGGCAAGCGCTTCGTTGATCGCGAAATAGAGCGGCGTGTTGCCGTATTCCTGGACCGTGTCGACCCAGCGGCGGATTTCGGTTTCGACGGCGGGCGTAAGCGCGGATAGTTGAACGCGCTCCTCGACATCGGCCGGCGGACGCACGTCGGACTTGCTGACTTCCGCTTCGTACTTGCTCGTGACCAACGGCGCGTTCATGTCGGGCGCTCTGTCGTTCTGATAGCGCGTGCGGTGGCCGTAGAGAAACAGGCCGACTTGGGCATCGCCGCCGCCGGCACGCAGTTCGGCGATGGCGGCTTTGACGGCTTGCTTGGCGATGGCCATGCGGTTGTTTTCTTTCATGCTGCCCGAGCAATCGAGCGCGAGGATCACCGCGCGGGGTTTTTGAGCGCCGGCGACGGTGACCGTTGGCGGCGGATACTTGGGTGGCTTGAACTCGAATTCGCGTTCGCAACCGGCGAGCAACAGCTCGACGACCTGCGACGGGTGGCGATAACGGTTGCCGCGGTAGAGAACCATGCCGCGGAGGAAACGGGTGCGTTCGCTCTGTGCGTAAGGATCGAGGATCGTATAGCGGTCGAGCGTGCGGGAATCTCCGCCGCGGGATGCGGCGACGTCGTAGGCGAGGCGCGAGTCGACGGTGGGAACCTGTTGCCCCCCGAGCGCGGCCAGTTGCGCGTCTTCCGTGGCGGCGGCGGCTTCGGTGTCGGCTGCTTCGGCGAGGTAGTAGGCGGCCTTGCCGGGCGGCAGATCGGCGTCGGCCGCGCGGTCGACAATGACGAAGTGCTCCGCCGGCTGTTTGGTCGTTTCCTTGGGATTGATGCGAATCTGTTGATAGCGGGCGTCGAAGCGGGGCACGAGACCGTCGATCGCGGCTTTGTCGCGGGCTGCGAGACGGCGGCTCATTTCGGCCGTTTGCGACGCCGCGGCGGGCGACCGGGCGTCGATACCGTCGTCCTGACGCTGAGCCAGCGCCGCCAGACGTTGGGCGGCTACGTGAAAGAACGGATCGCGGACCTTGTCCGGCGACGGGCCCCAGAAATCGTCGAGCGTGCGTTGGAAGTGCCACGCGAGGAGCCGCTGGCGATCGAAACGTTCCAGACGCCGAGCCGGGGTGAACTTGGGCAGCGGACCGCGATACAGACCCGCGCCGCGGGCGGTCAGGTCGGCATCGGCGAGCGACGTGCGGGCCGGCGGCGGTTTGAGACCGAATTCGAGCGACAAATCGCCGGGAACGTCTTTGGCGGAAGCGACGAGCCGCTCGATTTCGACGAGCCGCTTGCGGAGCACCTTGCCTGCCACCGTGAGAGACGCGCGATCGCCGGGCTTGACGTCGCCGAGCGTGGCGTCGACGAGCGCGAGAGCGGGCTGCGTTTGCCACTTTAACATTCGGGCGACGTGGTGATCGGTGCGGCCGCCGGCGGTTGCATCGTCCGAGCGATCGGGAGCGAGCTCGGTGTATTGGAACTCGTCGCCGAAAAGGGCCTTGGCTTGCTCGTGCAGCCGCTCGCGGTCGATGCCCACGAGCAGCGGCAGGGTGAGCGCGTCGAGCAGGCGGAGCCGGTCGGAGGCGCTGCCTTGGGCACTACGCTTTTTGAGCGTTTCGAGGATCGGCGTGCGGAGGGACTCGAATCGGCTGCGGAGCGAGGCCGTCTGTTCGGCGAACTTGTCGACGGCGGCGGGATCGTAGAGGCCGCTGACGGGTTGCACGGCGGCGAAGTCGTTGATCTGGCGCTTGAGGTCGTATTGCAGGTTGGCGAGCTCGACGAGGGCTTTATCTTCGGCGTCGGTGGGCGCAGAAGCTTCGAGGCGGCGGGCGCGATAGCGGACAAGCCAGGGGATTTCCGCGAGAGCGCGGTCGCGCAGGGCATGGGCATCCGAAAGCGCGGCGGCGAGGCGCTCGGCGCGGGCGTACAGTTCTTGCGCGGCCTTGCCGGCTTGGGAGATGGTGTCGCCATCGGCGGGACGCCCGACGAACAGGGCGTCGTCGGCATCACGGCGAGCCTTGTCGCCGGCTTCCGCGGCAGGTCGCGCGAGATAGTGGACGCGCACGTCGGCCGGAGCGGCGGCGCGTTCGGCGGATGCGCGGCGGGCAATGGCGGCGGCGACTTGGGCGGGGTCGAATCGCTCGCGGTGGTTGCGATGCGCGGCGAGCATCCGCACGAAGTGGGTTTCGACCGGCTCGTCTTCCATGTGCCAGTTGGCGGAAGTCGGCAGGATGCGGCTCTGAACCCGGTCGATGCGTTGTTCGAGTTCGGCGTTGGAGGGCGAACGCGCGATCCAGTTCCAGGCCGCCTGAGCGCGGAAGAGATAACTGGCGGCGGAGGGGCCTTCGAGAACGTCTTTGCCCATGTCGAGCGTTGCCGCGGCCGCGTCGAGCGATTTTGCATCGGCGGTATAGGGATTTGCTCCGAGGGCGGCGGCGAGCGCGAGGCCATTGGGCGGCGATGACGGCGCGTCGTCGGACGCGAACGATTTGACCAGTTCGCGGAGCTTGTTCAGACCGTCGGCGTACTGATCGCGGTACGCTTTCGCACTGCCGGCGACGGCGAGGCGTTCGAGGCGCAACAGCAAGTGTTCGAACCGCTGCCAGGCAAGCGGTTGATAGCGAATGGCCTTGTCGGCCAGTTCGGCATAGCGGTTCCAACCTTCGCGGCGGATCTCGGCCCATTGCGCGCCGATTTCGGCCAGGCGCTGCTGGCGGGCCTTGGCAACGGCTTCGCCGTCGGGCTTTTCCGCGTCGAGCAGCGACGGGCCGTACTCGACGAGTTGGCGTTCGAGGGCGGCTTCGTTCGTATTGGCGGCGCGGAGGAGGATTGGGCGCTGTTCGTCGCCGCGGTAGGCAGCGACGAAGCGAGTGGTCTGACGCCGGACGTATTCGTGCAACTCGGCGACGGTGATGAAGCGATCGGGGTCGCGGACGGTCGACCCGGCCGCGTAGCCGTCGGCGTGGCCTTGCAAGCCGCGGCGGACGAAGTGGCCGAA
>QEVJ01000258.1 GCA_003576845.1 Planctomycetota bacterium | reverse complement strand
GCCGATCGAGGCCTGCCAGGGGAATCCGTTCTTGCTCGACGTAACCACTTCCCGCGCCGCGCTCGTGTCGCGGGAAATCACGCCCGTGGCGACCAACTGTCCGCCCTCGATGCGAATGGCATCTGAATGGCCGACGCCGGCCGTGGCGTCGTGGCTGAACCGGATCGGCCGCGTCTGCGACGGAATCGACAGGCCGGCCAGGTCCAACACGACGGGGTGCCGCCAGCCGGCCACCCGCATCGGCGCGCCGGTGTAAGCCAACATGCGGAACCGAGGCAGCGGCGGGGCCGCCGCGTCCTCGCCGGGAGCGGCCACGAGTTCCAGTTCGGCGGTGGCCGTCAGTTCCAACTGCGGCTTTGCATTAAGCCGCGTAGGCGCGGGCATCGTCAGGGGAATCCTCGTCATCGGTCTGTTCCTCAGGCGCGGGCATCGTCAGGGGAATCCTCGTCATCGGTCTGTTCCTCGGGGGTTGATGCAGCGGGCTGCGCGGCCGATGCCGTCAGTCCGAGTTCGGTCATCAGCGCGACTTCTTTGGCGCGCTGGCGGAGTTCGGTCTCCCAGTCGCGACCTTGCTTGGCATACTCGGTCGCCAGCGTCGTGCTGTGATTCGTCAAGCGCGTCGCTTGCGCGGACGCTTCTTTGGCCGGATCGACATGCTCGTGTCCGTCCCAAAAAAACTGATGGGGCCATTCGGGGAGCGGCCCGAGACCGGCGGGAATGAGGCCGGCGACCAGCACGGCTTCGTCGAGCCAGGCGGTGAGAATCCGATCGAGCACGACGCATTCGAGGTGCGCTTGCTCGACGCGGATCGCCTTGAAGTACGTTTGATGATCGAGCCGACCGGAGGCGTAGTTGTAGCCGCTCGAGTCGCCTAAGGCGACGTTCAGCGGCATCGACAAACTTCTCGCGATTTCGTTGAGAATCTGCCTGCGAAACTCACCAAACGAGGTCGTCGGTTGTTCGGCCTCCATTTGAGACATCTTCCAACCGCCGGGCATCGTGAGCAGGGCCCGCTTTTCGAGTTCGATCGGCTCGAACGGTTCGGCGGCGTCGGCCTCGCCACCCGCGGGCGCGTCGGTGTACAAGATGCCGGCGAAGTCGGCGGCCGTTTCGGCGGCGGCGAGCACGGCCAGCGTGAAACGTCGCAGTTGTGCAAACAGCGGCAGCGCGGGCGTGATGTCGGGAATGCCCCGATGCTGGCCCGGCCGATCGGCGCGGAACAGGTGCAAGACAGATTCGGCGGGGAGCGGGCTGTATTCCAGTCGTAAGTTTGCGCGTCCGCCGCCCGGATGTTCCTTGAGGACGTGGTATTCGACCGGGTTGCCGAAGCGGTCGAACACGATCCCGTCGACGGCGTTCTGCGCGACGGCGAACAATTCGGGCGTGGTGACTTGGTCGGCTTCGACGAGTCGCAGGTCGAGTTGGATCGTCGTGGGCAATTTCGGATTGTTGACCAGGATGGCGAACGCCTCGCCGTCGGTGGCTTGCGCTATTCGCATCGTGCGGAGTTTTTCGGCGAGGCGAACCGCCTTCGACCACCGCATGAACTCGGACTCGATATCGCGATTGGCGGCCGCGTCGGAGGTCAGCATCTGCAAGCGCGGACCAGTGCCGATTACGTCGTTGGCCAGCGTGTTGACGATCCCGCGGGCATAGCTGTTGTTGGCCGTTTCGTAGCGGGCCCGGTTGCGGAGGATGCGGCGGACGGCCGGGCTATTGGCGGCGTCGGCCGACAGGCCGTCGGCATTCGCCCAATGGCGATAGTTGTCGGTCGTCGTCGCCGCCGCGTCGTAGCGGCTGCGGATCACGCGGCGGGTCGCCAGCGCACCGCCGTCACCGGCGACGCGACGCCCCAGCAGTTTCGACAGCCATGCCAGCACGATCAGTCGGCTCCCGGCGGGACGAGCTTGTTGAACTTGAGACCGCGCGACTTGGACTTGGCCGCTTCTTTGGATGCCAGGTAGCGGTCGGCGGCGATCTGGTCGGGCAGCTTGTGCTGCTCGACGCTACCCGTGTCGCCCGACGCCTTGGCCGGCCCGGCGGCGTTGTCGCGGACCGCTTGTTCCAGTTCGTCGGCCATCGTCTTGATTTAGAAACGCGTCGATTGTTACGACCGGTTACTATGTACCTACCGATAACCGGTCGCGGTTGTCGGCGGATTCTTGGCGGAAGGTGGGCAGCGGCAGCTTCCTATCGAGACGGCGCCCCTCGGGAGGTTCGGTATGGTTAGTATCTCGTTCGTAGACCTTCGTAACGTGGCGGCCGCAGTGACGACATGCGCGCCGTTGAGATAGGCGACCGGAAGGGAGCGTGCGCGTGTAGATTGTCCGAAAGTGACGGCAGCCGCACGTCGGACATTCCAGACTGCGTTGGGGCGGTTGTTTGCTGCCGCTTGTCGTTGCCGTGTTCATGCTCTTCGCCTGCGCTGCATGTCTGCAAAACTGATTCGTTCGCGCTTCGGCGGCGCCAACGCATCGCCGCCGAGCAACACGGTGCCTTGCATCGACGCCGCGACGGCGCTGCCGACCAGACAGTCGAGCCAGTGGTTGTCGCTCCGTTCGGGACGGAGTTTCCACTCGTCTACCTGCCGGCCGCGGCCTTCCGTCTTGACGCGGTATTCGGCCGTGAGATGCTCGGCGAACAGGCGGTGCGCTTCGGGCCGATCACCGAACAGCGACAGGCAGCCGCGGTCGCCCATCGCCACAGCCAACCGGGCTTGCACGAACGACTTCCAGAAGTTGGCGTCGAACGTGACGTGCCGGACGGCCCGCTTGCCGACGACGTTCGTGACCCGCCAGTTCAGCCCCACGCGCTCACCGGGCTTCTTCTTGTACTCGGAGAACGGCACGCTCGACGCGCCGACGAACCGGCCGTGGCTGGGCATGACGATCGCCGCGTGCGCCGATTGTCGGCAGAACTGGTACACCACGTCGGTGCTCGAACCCCAGTTGGCGTCGATGAGGCAGCGTTCGATGCGTAGGGCACTGCCATTGGCGTCCAGCCATTCGCGGCCGACCAATTGGCCGGTGAGCGCTTCCAGCCCCGCGTAGATCGAACCTTCCAGACCCGTATTGGGCGCAACCACAGCCAGCGTGAGCCGAGCGTCGCGGAGCGTAAAGTACGCCCGCCGCTGGTCCGGATAGGTGCCGTAATCGACGACGAAGCCGCTGAACTCGTCCGCCCAAGCGGCGACGACGTAAAACAGCAGGTTGGCCTGCACGTCGATGAACGCCGTGACGCGGGTCGCGCCGATGGGCACGATGCCCTTGGGCGTCCGGTTGAGCTTGGCGGCGATCTGGTCGGCCGTGAGCAAGTCCGTGTCCGGCAATTCTTCCGGCAACGGCTCGTTCTGGTACTCGGCAAAGAAGGCGGCCTCATCCTGGAGCTTGAGGTTCATCGCGTGCTGGATCGCGGACAACTCGTCGTGGTTGTGCCGCTCGGGCCAGGCGATAGTCGCGCCTTCGTCCATCGCCTCGCGGTTGGCCCGGTAAAATTCCGTCGCCTCTTCGCCGGCATCGCCACGTCGTAAACCTTCGGCGCGAATCTCGGCATAGCGGGCCCACAGCTTCTCATTGGTCGGGAAGCTATAGACCATCTTGGTGCGCTCGCCGTTCCACTCGGGATGTTTGTTGCGGCTCAAAATGTTGTCGGCCATGTCGCCGGGGCGGATGACCGTGCAGGGCATGATCCCGCTGATCTTCCTACCGGGGCCGGCCAAGCCCAGCACAGCGCCCGCCAGAATGCTCTCGCGCGTGGCGCATTGCGAAAGCGACCGCGCCGACTCGTCGGTTTGCGGGTCGTCC
>QEVJ01000100.1 GCA_003576845.1 Planctomycetota bacterium | reverse complement strand
ATAATAAGGTTGCGGCGCGCAGCCGTGGATTGAACTCGAATTCCGGGGTACGCCCGCGATGCAGTTGCGAGATATCGAGATCTCGAAGTTGACGCCGCCGGCAACTCGGGACTTCGCGGACTCGGAAAAGCTTTCGCGACACGGCCCATTCGACTGGAACAAATACACGCCGATCATCGTCGAGCAAGACGGACTGACAATGGTGATTCAGGATGGAATGACTCGAGTCGAGAACGCTCGCCGTGCCGGAATCGACAAGCTGCCTGCGTATGTCTTTCTCAAGAGGTGAACACCATGAACGAACTTGATGTTCTCTATGCAAGACTGCTGCAACTGGGGTTCATTGTCTTGAAAGAAGCGGCGCAAACCGGCGATCGCGAGTGGTTGGGCGCCGAACTGGAAATGCTCCACAACGTGCCCAGTCTCTTGGGCGAGGAGAATATCGAGCGCCATCGATACTTCTGGTTCTCCGAGCGACAAACCTACATCGACTGGGCTTCCGTGCCCGGTCGCGACCGTGCAAAATCTCGCATGCTCACGTACTACGCGCCGATTTGGCAAGACATGGAGCCGCTGATCGTCGAAATGTTGCAGCCTCACGGAACTGCGAAGGGGTAAGTATCCAGCAGCCAAGTAGCCAAGTAGGTCAGGCACCCCTGTGCCTGACGGATGCGACGCGCAACTTCGCCCGTGATAAATGCTTGATTGACATTCGAGTCTAACGTCTGTCAGGCACAGGGATGCCTGACCTACTTTACTGACCTACTTCACTGTAAGACAAGCCAGCAGTGCCACCCGGCGCAGTGTGAGCGACAAGGAGTGCCGCGGCGGGTGGCACTGATCGTCGCGAATTCTTCTTGGGGTGGCACTGGTGGCTTAACCCACCAGTGCTGCGGTGCGAGCTGACTTTCCATTTTCGATTGACCCTCCTCGACTTTCTCGCTGACCCAAGGCTGATCTTCGACACAGGACCATTCGAAGCGCAGCGGCTGAGCACGACCGTGAGAACGCGATGACAGCGAAACCCGATAGCACGAAACTCACCCCAGAGGCACAGCTTCGGGCCTCGATCGACAAGCTTGATCCGAAGCATCAGAAGCTTTTTCGATCGGTTCGGGCTGCCGTGCGGAAGCGATTCCCGACTGCGAACGAGTTGGTGTACGACTACGGTCACGCCCTCGTCATCGGTTATTCGCCGGAGGAGCGCGGGATCGATTCGATTCTTGCGATCCGCGGGTCGGCCGCCGGTGTATCGCTGTACTTCAACGCGGGACCGAAGCTGCCCGACCCGAAGCGGCTGCTGCGGGGATCGGGGAAGCAGACCCGATTCATCGAAGTGGAGTCAGCCAGTCAGTTGAAACACCCCGACGTGGAAGCACTGATCGCCGCTGCGATCGAGCAGGCGAGGGTTCCATTGCCGTCCGCAGCATCGGCGTCCAAGGGCAAGGGGCGTCTCATCATCAAGTCGGATGGCGCCAAGAAGCCGCCACGCCGGAAGCCATCCAAGCGACGGACGGAGATCAAGTCGACGTAGGATGGGCTGTGCCCACCGGTTCATCCATTTCGCCCCGCATCGCGCGGCATGGCCGTTTTTTTTTCATTCGTATGCGTTACGAATCGAGTCGGCTTGGCGAGGTTCGACTCGCTCTTGCTCGGAGGCTCCGGTGGGCCCAGCCCACCCAACATTGACTGTCTCCGGTCCGCCCGCTCCCGCCGAATTGCTCGATTCCCGCCCGCCAACACGCCCCAGCCGTTACGTCGCGCATAACCGCTCAAGTCGCGTTCGTTGACTCCCTGCCGCGGCGCGCGCAGAATCTTGGTAGCCGCGCCGCATTACCGACCAACTCCGCGGCGGCATCCAAACTTGCTTCCCAAGATTCCGCGATATGGCCACTGCCGAGCGCCGCGCCGCCTCCTCTGCGTCCGTTCGTCCCGACACGCCGGCCACGCCGCAGCGGTTTGCCGGCAAGGTCGCGCTCGTCACCGGAGCGAGCGACCGCGGCATCGGCGGGGCGATTGCACTGCGGCTCTCGCAGGAAGGCGCCGGCGTCGCGCTCCTGTCGCGCTCGCCCCCGACGCGGCTCCTCAAGCGCCTCGAAAAGCTCGACCACGGCGCCGTTCACACGGCCGGCGACGTGACCCGCGCCGGCGACGTGCAACGGGCGATCGACGACTGCATGGGCGAGTTCGGCAAGATCGACATCGTCGTCAACAACGCCGGCGTCGAAATCGCCCGCGCGCTCGACCGCTTCACCGACGACCAGTGGCGGCAAGTCCTCGAAGTGAACCTAAGCGGCGCGATCGCCGTCACGCGCGCGGCGCTCCCGCATCTCGCCGAACCGGGCGGAGTCATCGTCAACATCGCCTCCGCTCTCGCCCTCGGCGGTTGTCCGGGCTTTTCGATCTATAGTGCGAGCAAAGCCGCCCTCGTCGGCTTCACGCAGTCGCTCGCCTGGGAACTCGCCCCGCGCCGCCAGCGCGTCGTCGCCGTCGCGCCCGGCCTCGTCCACACGCCAATGATCCACAAGCACCTCGCCTCGCTCACGCCGGAGGTCGAGCGACAAATCGAAGCGTCGCATCCACTCGGCATGGGCATGCCCGACGACGTCGCCGCCGCCGTCGCCTTTCTCGCCAGCGAAGAAGCCCGCTGGATCACCGGCGTCACGCTCCCTGTCGGCTGGGCGCAGCACTATCCGCTGCCGACGGAACAGTTTTTGACGTAGCGGCGATTCGGCTAAAATGCGTGCATGGCCGAGAACGTACTCTGCGACGTCTGCCGACAGAATCCTGCAGACCATTTTTTCATCGACACGGAACACGTGCTCGGCACGGTCGATCGGCAGATCTGCTCGCGATGCAGAATGTTGACTCCGGGAGAGCGACATTGGCTCGTCATTGAATTGCTACGAAACGGCGAAGCAAAATGCCAGTTCTGCGGACGGCCAGCCCAGTGCGTCAGTGGACTCGAAGGGCCGAATTGCTGCGTACGATGTTTTGACTGCGGACCGCGACGGATGAACCGCCCGGCAACGCAGTCTTAAGCCGAGACCCTTGTCAGGTTTCCAGACTTCGACGACGGCCCGCCAATGGCGAAGCGCAATAAACCCTCACGATGTTTGCTCACGGCCGCAATTCTAGCCAGCCTTGCAGCGGCTTTCTTCGTCAGCTTCATGCTCGGCGAACTCGATACAGGCCCGGCCGAGGCGTATGTCTTCTGGGCTGCTGCAAAGTTGGCCGCTTTCTCCGGCGCGATCGCAGCAGGGTTTTGGTTCGTACTATGGCGGTCGCGGCGACGAAAGTAACCCCTTCGTTCGCAGCAACATACGCTTAGGCCACTGCCGCCTCCCTCAAACCCTTGCCAACCGCCCGCGCCTCTGCCATATTTCCGGTTCACCCTGTCATCGGGTGGCGTGATCGTCGGCGGGATTCTTCCTAGCGATCATCGCTTTTCAACTCGCGCCGCAAGGTCACTCTGCCATGATGCAAATCTGGCCGGCGATCGATCTCCGTGCCGGGCGATGCGTTCGCCTGCGGCAGGGCGACTACGGCCAGGAAACCGTCTTCGGCGACGACCCCGTCGCCATGGCCCGCCGCTGGGTCCGCGAAGGCGCGACCTGCCTGCACCTCGTCGATCTCGACGGCGCGAAAGACGGCGTCGCCCCGATCACCGGCGGCCACACTGCCACCAGCTTCGAGAACTCCTCGCCCAACCGCGCCGCCATCGCCGCCATCGTCCGCGACGCCGGCGTCCCCTGCGAGCTCGGCGGCGGCATTCGCGACGAACCCACGATCGCCGCCCTGTTGGAACTCGGCCTCGCTCGGCTGGTCATCGGCACGCTCGCCCTCAAACAGCCCGACTGGTTTCGCAGCGTATGCCGCAAGTATCCCGGCCGCCTCGTGCTCGGTCTCGACGCCCGCAACGGCCGTGTCGCCACCGACGGCTGGCTCGAAACGAGCGACGTGCTCGCGACCGACCTCGCAAAGCAGTTTGCCGCCGAACCCCTCGCGGCCATCGTCTACACCGACATCGCCAAAGACGGCATGATGGAAGGTCCTAACGTCCCCGCGATGCAGGCCATGCAGCAAGCCGTCGCGGTCCCGGTCATCGCCTCCGGCGGCGTCACGAATGCCGCCGACGTAGCCGACCTAGCCAAAGCCAACCTGGCCGGCTGCATCATCGGCCGCGCATTGTACGAAGGAACCCTAACCATCGAAGAAGCCCACACCGCGGCCAGAGGAACGACCGTCATCGCGTGATTTAATCAATAGGTTAGAGGTTGGAGGTTAGAGGTTAGGGAATGCGGACATTGACTCTTCCCAACCTCCAACCTCCAACCTCCAACCTCCAACCTCCAACCTCCAACCTCCAACCTCCAACCCCCAACCTCCAACCTCCAACCTCCAACCTCCAACCTCCAACCTCCAACCTCCAACCTCCAACCTCTAACCTCCAACCCCTAACCTCCAACCCCCGCCTGCTCTACCGCTTCCCGCCCGCTTGCTCGACCAGTTCCGCGTGCCGCTTGACGGCCGGGTCTTTCGGGTTGGCTTGGGCGAGCGCGTCGTAGCGCTTGAGCAGCTCGGCCTTCGTGCGGTCGGACAAATCGGCGAGCCGCCGCACGGGGCGGAGCCGCATCTCGTCGCCCACGAGCCGCACGATCTGGGCGTTCGCGTCGTCGAAGCGGATTTCGAACTTCACCGAACGGCTCCGCTTATCGCCCAGCTTCGGCCGCATGACCGACGACGCATCGCCGCTGTGGACCGCGCCGAGGTAGTGGCCCAGTTCGTGCGTGAGAACTTCGAGCCGCTCGGGTTCGGTGATGTGCCGCGACCACTCGCGGATGAGAATGTGCGAATGCAGCGGGCCGCGCGTGCCGCCCAGGTGCGTTTCGCCGCGGGGAATTTCGTATTGGCTGGCGAATCCGACCACGAGCCGCGCCGTGCCGCCGTCGACCTCCTGCTCGAACTCGCGGAGCGAGCGCGAAAAATCGTGCTCGGCGTCGTTGGTGTCCCAGCGGGCGAACTCGACCGGCGCGAACCGCACGCCGGCCGTCTTCTCGATGATCGCCGACGCCGCCGCGAATCGGTCGCGGAGCCGCTTCTGCCAGATTTCGTCGCGGGCCGCCTCTTCGTCGTCGACGCAAACCTTCACGGTGACGGTCGCCACTCGCGCGGCTTGACGCTGGCCGGGGACGGGAATCGCCGGGACGAGATCACCCGCGATCGACGGTACGACGGGCTGCAACGGCTCCGATGGAGGCGCGGCGGGGATCGACGGCACAATGGGCGTGATGGGGACAGGAGGTACCGAGGGCTTTGCGGGAGCTTGTCCCGCGGCGGCCGGTCGCGGCCTGGCCGCGGCGCGGCGGCCGACCGTCGCGAGCGTCACCTGCCCCTTGGCGTTTTCGCGAAAGGCGTAGCGCACGTCGCCCTGAAGCGCAATCCGTCCGCCGGCAAGTTCCAACACGGCCCCGTCGGCCGCGATTTGCGTTTCGCCGCGCGGATCGAGGAAATACTCGCGCGGCCGCACGCCCTGACGAAGCACGGTGAAGCGGACGCCGGTCCGCGATTCGTTGACGACCTCCGCCACCGCCGGCGCGGCTTGTGCCAGCGCATACGGCAATCGCCCGGCAAACGCCATTGCGGCCACGAGAAAGACGGCGACTCGGAACATGGTGTCACGCGCGGAACGGGCGTCGGGAAGTCCGGGCAACCACTAGCATAGCCCAAACGCGGCGAACCTGCGTCCATTTCGCGCCGCAAACGTTGAGCGACGCCTTATCTACGCCGCGAAGCCGCAATTGGCGCGGCCGCGGGTGGCACGGGTGGCTCGTCCACCCGTGGGCAGCGCCGGCAAGGTCGGTGTACATCGGCCGGGTCCACGGGTGAACAAGCCACCCGTGCCACCCCACGTTCCAATCAGCCCGGCCACTCGCCCGAAAACACCTCGACGGCCGGGCCGGTCATATAGACCCGGTTGTCGGCCTCGCGATATTCGAGTTCCAAATCGCCGCCGGGCAGATGAGCCAGCACGCGGCGGGCATTCCGGCCCGTGAGCACGCCGGCGACGCATACCGCACTCGCGCCCGTGCCGCAGGCGAGCGTGATCGCGCTGCCGCGCTCCCAAGTCCGCATCGTCAATTCGTCCGGCGAGTGAATTTGGACGAAATGGACGTTGATCCGCCGCGGAAAAGCGGAATGATGCTCGATCTCCGGTCCGACAACCTCCAGCGGCACGGCGGCCACGTCGCGGCAATAGAGAATCGCGTGCGGGTTGCCCATCGACACGCAAGTGAGCCGCGGATCGAGACCCGCGCGCGCCGCCCAATCGCTCGCGGCGCCCTCCGCGACGAAAGCCGAGGCGATGGCGTCGGCCGGATGGTCGACGATCCGCTCGCGGCCCGCCTCGGGAACGAGCGTCGTGGGGATCCGCGATGGCTCCAAGATCGGCGCGCCCATGTCGACGCGGACCCGCTCGCACAGCCCGTGCTTGACTTCCAAGTCGAGCGAGAGCACGCCCGCGCCGGTTTCGATGCTGAGCGTCGGCTTCTTGGCGATGCCGTGATCGTGGACGTACTTGGCGACGCACCGGACGCCGTTGCCGCACATTTCCGACTCGGAGCCGTCGGCGTTGAACATCCGCATCCGCGCGTCGGCGATCTGCGAGGGGCAAATCAAGATCAGCCCGTCGCCGCCCACGCCGTAGTGCCGGTCGGCAATCCGCCGCGCCAGGCCGGCGGGATCGGCGGGCATCGGTTCCGCGAAGCAATCGACGTAAACGTAGTCGTTGCCGGCGCCTTGCATTTTGGTGAAACGCATCGGAGCAGGGGGCGGGATTCGGGGGTCGGGATTCAGGGGTCAGGAACTCGGCGGTCTTGAAGTTTGACACGCCAACGGGATTATAGGTGATCGCGTTTTCGGGCACAGGGCGACGCTAGCAGCCTGTTGAAAAAGGGGACTGACCCTCTCAGGCACGTCGCGGATCTGCGGCTAAAAACGCACTTTCCAAAGGGTCTGTCCCCTTCTTCAACAGGCTGTTGGGTCGCTAGACCTTCACTTTTCGCCAACCGCCTTCGACGAATCGGGTTAGGACCAGGGCGCAGCGGACCGTGGCGTCGATGACCATGGCGTACCACGCGCCGACCACGCCGAGGTTCCAACCGGCGAGCGGCGCGTCCAAAAAAGGCAAAGGGATCGTCTCGTAGGCCAGCCAATAGCACAGCGGCAAGCGGACGACAATCAACCCCACGAACGTGAACACGATCGGCAGCCGCGTGTCGCCCGCGCCGCGAAGCGCGCCGCCGAGGATGGCAATGACCGCGAGCGCCGGCATTCCGACGCCCACGATCGGCAGCAAGCGATTGGCGAGCGCGAGGACCTCGGTTTCTTCGGCGTTGATGAACAGCCGCGTGAGCACCTGCGGGGCGAAGAACATCACCGCGCCCGAGGCGACCATCAACCCGCCGCCGACCGCAAGCGTGACGAGCGCGCTTCTCGTAGCTCGCCGCGGATCGCGCGCGCCGAGAAACTGTCCCACGAGCGTCTGGGCCGCCACGTGGAACGCAAAGCCCGGCAGGTACGACATCGACTCGATCCGCACGCCGACGCCGTGGGCCGCCGTGGCGAGCTCGCCCAGCCCGTTGATCGCTCGCACGTACAGCAGATGGCAGAACACGATCGCCAGTTGATCGCCGCCGCCGGGCAAGCCGACGTGCAGAATGCGGCGCATCGTGGCGCGGTGCGGCTTAAGCTCGCTCCGCGAAAGCTTCAAGCCCGCGCGGCCGCGCACGAGCATTGCCAGAATCGCCACGCCGGCACAGGCAAACGCGAGCGACGTGCCGATCGCCAGACCGTCCCAGCCGAGCCGCGCTATGCCGAGCGTCTCGATGCCGCGCACGAGCGACCAGCTCACGGCGACGTTCACGCAATTCGCGCCGAGCATCACGATCAAGCCGGCCGCGGTGTCACCCGCTGCGCGAAGGCACGCGATGCCGACGAACTCCGCCATCATCAGCGGCAAGATCGCCAGCAAAAAGCGGATGTACCGCACCGCGTTCTCCGCCGCTTGGCCGGTCAGCCCCAGCGCGCGAACGAGCGGCTCGGCCAACGCGTAACCGACCAGCATCAACGCGACCGCGAGCACGATCCCCAGCAGAAACGACTGATGCACGGCACACCGCGCGGCCGCCACGTCGCGGGCGCCGATCGAGCGGGCGATCACCGCGGTCGCCCCGACGGCAACGATCGCAAAGCACGTTTCGATTGCCCAGAG
The DNA here is from genome assembly GCA_003576845.1 of Planctomycetota bacterium. Lineage (GTDB taxonomy): Bacteria > Planctomycetota > Planctomycetia > Pirellulales > PLA5 > PLA5. Next base: position 15,064 of record QEVJ01000100.1, on the reverse strand, counting down.
CACGTAGTTGAGCATCCCCATCGCGGCCAACTCGGCGGTCGACAGGTATTGCCCGGCGAGAATCGTGTCGGAAAACCCCACGAGCACGTGCAGCGACTGCTCGGCGAGCACGGGCACCGCCAGCCGCAGCATCGGGCGCAGCGTGCCGGGCGTGTCGACGAGCGAAGGAGGCACGAGGAGCGGTGGGAGAGAGGTTGGAGGTTGGAGGTTAGAGGTTAGAGGTTAGAGGTTAGAGGTTAGAGGTTGGACGTTGAAGGTTGGAGCAGAGTTCGGGTGCCACTGCTGGCTTGTCCAGCAGTGCGATTCGAGAGGCGACGTCAACTGGCAATTCTCAATGCTGGACAAGCCAGCAGGGGCATCCCAGCCGAAAACCGAGAGCCGACAATGCACCGGTCGCGACCCGGTCGCGACCCGGCATCGCGAATCACTCCTCAACGGCCCGGCGTTTCTCCATCACGACGCGGTTGCCAACGTCGTTGTATTCGACGTGGCACATGAACGACCGCATCAGCATGATACCGCGGCCGCAGGGCACTTCCAGCCGCTCGTCCTCGGTGCAGTCGGGCACGGCGGTCGGATCGAAGCCGGGGCCTTCGTCCGTGATTTGCAGCCAGAGCCGATCCGCGAGCAGTTTGGCGACCACGTGGACGTGCTTGTCCTCGGCGTGCCGATTGCCGTGCTTGATGGCGTTGACGATGGCTTCCTCGAACGCGAGGCGCACGGCGAACACGCAGCCGGCGTCCCAACCGTGGGCGTCGAGCACATTGAGGACCTCCTCCTGAACGGCCCGGCCTGCGGCGAGGTCGCTCGCGATGCGCCGATCGAGCGACCAGAGAGGAGCTTCGAGGGTCATGCGAATTACCCGGCGGTGAAATCGCCAGCGAATTCCGGCGCAGGCGTTCGACTTGGCCTACGGATGCGAGCGGCGCAATGCCGCGGAGGGTTGCCTGGCGCCGGTGGGCCGCGCTACGTTGCCTGCAAGGCAGCGAACGCGGCGAGCGCGTCGGCTTCGTCGTCTTTGATGTCGAGCGTGGTGTTGAGCCGCGTGATCTTGAAAACTTCGTAGATCTCGGGGCGGATGTTGCTGAGAATGAGCTTGCCGCTGTGCGACTTGACTCGCTTGTCGAGGGTGATCAACTTGCCGAGCGCGGCGCTGGACAGGAACTCGACGCCGGCGAAGTTGAGCAAGATTTGTTTCTTCCCCTGCTCTTCGACGAGCTGGAACAACTCCTGCCCCATTTCCTGAATGTTCGCCTCGTCGAGAATCCGACGATCGACGAACCGCACCACCGTCACGTCGCCGACTTCCGAGACGTTAAGTCGCCGGTTGACGTTCATTTCGCTGCGCTCCTCTACATGCCGCGGAAGTGGTCGAAAACGCGCTAAATCGTGTATTCACAATGATATCGGTCGAGCGGCGGGTGTCAAGGATCGGCTTGAAACGCTCCCGACGGCCCGTTGCCGCGGGCTACGGGGCGGCCGTCGTCCCGCGCGGCCGCGCGACCAGCACGGAGCGCGTAATCAGTAGGAAATTCGCGCCGCGAAACTCAGTTACCGTCGCGTCGATGTTCCATTCCAGCGTGTCCGCGTCGGTGACCGTGCGGTTCTCTTCGATCGTGCGGACGATCCGTTCGAGGTTCAGGTTTTCGAGCACCATGTAGTTCTGGCCGCCCGCCTGGTTGCTCTTGGCGAACGTGACCCGGTCGCCGACGAGCGTGAACACGCCGCGTTCGTTCTGCCATCGCGTCCCCTCGCGCACGCGGTCGGCTGCATCGGGCCGGTCGCCGGTTTCGCCTTTCTCGGTCGCTGCCGCAGGTTCGGCGGCGCGTTCCTCGCGGGCCCGATCGCCAACGCGAGGAGCAATGTCGCCCGCTCGTGTCGAGGTCGTCAGACCGGCATGCGCAACTGCAAACAGAGCGACTGCAACGACAAGCATCGCGGCCTTCGTCCAATTCGAACGGCGAACGGGGGTATCCGTTGCGTCGTGTGTTACAAAGCGAGCGTACATAGATCGACCTCGAAGGCTCTTAAGGCGGCTATTAAGGCGATGCGAACGCGTCACGGTTTGCGTCGGATCGTCGGCGCACGGCGGACAGCGTACAAGGCTACCTTATTGCCCTGCTCGACGCGGCGTTGCCAAAACGCAACGCCCGATGCACTTCCGCCACGCGGCGTGCGTTGCCGAAAATGCGCTCGCCATCCCGCAGCGCAACGGACGACTGCTGCAAGCGCTTGCGGCCGGTCGAGTTACGCGCCATCAGGACTCGCGACCCGCCGCTCTCGCATGGTGACGCGGAAGAGGCGCACGTTTCGCGACAGTCGGTCGAGCTGTGTCGCGGGCGATCGCCGCCCCGCGCTGCCCTCTTCTGCAATTGCGAGCCAGGCCGTGCACCGTTCCAAATTCGAATCGTTTCCCATCGGTCGTTACCGCGTCGTCATCCGCTCGGCGACGGTCGGCGTTTGCTTGATGCTGCCCTGGTCGTTGCTGGCAGGACAAGACCCCGATTCGGCCGCGACAGCCGACGATCTATTCGATGCGCCCGCTGTCGTCCAGGTGCGCGTCAAAAGTGGCCGGACGTTTGCCGGCCATATCGACGTCCGATCGGACGCCGAAACGCTCTGGCTCCGCGTAGAAGACGGCCGAACGACGCTCTGGCGGCCGATTGCCTGGAACCGCGTGGACCACGCGACGATTGGCGAAGAATCGTTTTCTCGGGAAACGCTGCGGGTCAGCGCCGCGCGGTTCTCGTCGAACTATGATGCGAGCAAGCGTCCGCCCGACACGCCTCCGCGCGAACCGGCCGCCGATGAGAGCGCGCCGCGTATTGCTCGCATTCAGGGTCGCGTAAGAGCGCTGTCGATCGACGTGCGGTTCGCGAATTGGGATGCCGACGCCGAGGACGACGGGCTGGTCGCGGCGATCGCACCGCTCGACGAAACCGGTCGCCCAATTCCCGCCGCGGGGACGCTGACCGTCGAACTGATCGGCATGACCGGCCCGCGGTCGCCGAATTGGGCCGGAATTCCCATCGCGCCCACGGAGCAGCGGCCGACGCTCGAAACCTGGACCGTGCAACTTATGCCGGATCAGTTTCTCGACGGCGTCGCCCACGTTCGCCTGCCGCTCACGCGCGGCGACCCCGCGGACGATCCGCGGCTCGGCAGCTTCGGCGTCGTTCGGGCGCGGTTCGCCGTTCCCGGCTCGGATGTCGTCGAGGCCAAGCTCGATCCCGTGCGTCTCCGCCCGCTGGGAAAAATTGGCGTCCCCAGCCGCTGAGCGTAGCCCAGTTTAACGCCGCCTGTCAGCACTGCTGTCATGGATCGCGGCAATCTCTGACGATTGAGCAAAGTTTGCGCCCCGCTCCGCCGATCTAGCGTGCCGTGTGCGGGCGGATGCGTAACCGGCTTTCGTCGCGTCGTCGCCCGCAGCCCGGTTGACCCCTGCGCGCGAGGCCCCGCCGTGATCCGCCAATCGTCGCCGCCTCGTGCCGCGAACCGCGCGCGGCTCAGCCGCCGAACTCCGGCGAAGCCGCATCCGGCGGCGCAGCCACGGTCCCTCGAAACTCCGCCGAATAGCAAGCGGTCGTGCTGGGCGGCGCTGGCGATCCTCGCGCTCTTCGCCGCCGGATTCTGGCAGTTTGCCCTATTGGACATCGTTGCAACCCCGGCCGGCGAGCGCGTCAACAACGGCCGCGACGCCACGTTCTTCGCCGTTCACATCAATCCGTATTACACGTTCTCCGAAGACTTTCACCTGTATGTCGTGCGGGCGAAGCGGATTCTCGACCGCGGCTGGACCGACTCGCCGCTCGCCTCCCGGCCCAACGAGAAGGCCAGCTACGCCGCTCCCCTGCAAGCCGCGCTCGGCATGGTCGCCGCGCAGACCGACGGAAAGCCCGTGCCCTATACGGCGTTCATGTTCGCAGTGCTCGGCACCGCGTGGTGCGCCTTGTTTCTCGCGGCGCGGCGATGGCTGCCCACGAGCGTCAGCACGCGGTCGATCCTCGTCGCCGTGCTGATTACGGTCTTGTTCGAGTCGCTCGGCGGGCTGACGAACCGCGAACTCGAATACGCCCAATGGCCCGTGCATCGCGGTTTGCGGCTTTCGACGATGGCCTGGACCAGCCCGCTCGTGCTGGCCGTCTCGCTGGCAGCGACTTCGCTGTTGTTCGACCGCCGCAAGTATCGCTCGACGGCTATCGCGCTCGGTCTCATGCTGCTCGTGCTCGCGGCGAGCGACAATTGGGCATTTGTGACGGCATTCGGTACCACCGGAATCGTCGCGAGCATCCTCGCGGCGATGGCCCTTTTCGTCGGTTGCCGTCGAGAGCGGCTCGAAAACGGTTGGAAATCCGTCGCCCTGCTCGCCGTCGCGCTCGGCATCGTCGCCGCCATCCATCTCGTCCTCGGCGGCGCGATGACGGAAGACGCACTGGTCCGCGGCGGCATGGGCAAGGCGTGGCTGTCGATTCCCGAACCACCCGATGCCCCGGCGTTCTGGGGCCCGGTGCGGCGGTATTGTTGGACGCTTGTGGCGATGCTGGGAGTAGTGTGCATTCGCCTGCGGATCGCCGGTTCGCGCGACGATCGCCAGGCCTCGGCCAGCGTCGCACTGCAACCGCCCGATCGCCAGCGACTGCGAATTCTTGCCAGCGGCGCGGTCCCCGTGGCAGCCGTCCTCGTCCTCGTGCCGACGTTGTTCCTGTTCGTCGGAATGGAGCAATACCACGCCTTTCAATTCATCTGGCGCGCCGAATACTGCATCGCCTTCGCTGTCGTGCTGTTGGCAAGCGAGTTCGTGAAGCTCGCTCTGCGGCATTACGCCGCGACGCCGCGAATCGCCCGGCGATGGGAAATCGCCGCCACCTTGCTCGTCGTTGTGCCGCTCTTGGGCTATCACAACTACCGCATCTACCGCTTCGTGACCCGCACCGCGGCCAGCGAGTTCTTCCTGACCGAGGACGAAGAACACCTGCGCGACTGGCTCCGCTCGCAACCGGCGGACCATGTGCGTTCGCTGGCCACGGCGAGTCACGAGCTGAACTACCTTTGCGCCTACTGGACGAACGCCGATCTCCTGCTCCCCGAGGGCTTTCCCTATCACAACGCCGGTTCCGACGAAGAAATCGAAAACCGCATGACCGATCTGTTGCGGCTCTACCGCGCAACGCCCGACGCCTGGCGAACGTTCAACCTGCACGGACATTCCGACGACCAGTGGAGCTGGCACGAGTCGCGGCTCCGCTCCGCCCGCGAGGGATACTCGTACTACCTGATGCACCGGGCGCACTCGATTCGCGGGCATACCGATCCGTTCGACTGGGCACGAGCGCCGTGCGAAAACGAAAAGGGAACCACGGCGCTCGTCGCCGAACTCCGCCGCCGCGAAGACCGCAGCCGCAAAACCGCGGCCCAACTCCGCCACGGAACGCCGATCGCCGCCGTCGAAATGGTCGACCGCATCGCCCGCAAGCTCGTCGAACGCCCTGGCACGCCGCCGCGGCCGGACGTGATCGTCGTCGACGAGGTCTCCCGAGCACTCGGAAATCCGGACTTCCGCGGGTATCGTCGCGCATTCGCGCATGGAATGCTCGAGGCCTGGATCCGCGACGATGTCGTCGCCACCGAAACGCAATCGGCATTATTGAGTGGGTGCCACTGCTGGCTTGTCCAGCAGTGAGAATCCACGTTTGACGTTGCCGCGCAAAGCGCACTGCCGAACGAGCCAGCAGTGGCACTCTAATCCATGACGTTGACAAAGCACTGCCCCTACGCCGCCGCCTTCAATCCGCCGCCGCGATGCCCTACGATTGACGGCGCCGTCGACGCGAGATGCGTTCGAGCTCGGGTCGCCGCACGGTCGTGCTGAAGGTCGCCCCGTGAGTCCGTCCACCGATACATCGACGTTCGCCTTGCGCGCCCGATGGGTGATCCCCGTCGCGTCGCCGCCCATCGCCGGCGGCGTCGTCACGGTCCGCGACGGTCGCATCCTCAGCGTCGAACGCAATGCGGTGGATCGCCCTGCATCGAGAACCTTCGACTTGGGCGACGCCGCTCTCCTGCCCGGCTTCGTCAATGCGCATACGCACCTGGAGTTCAGCGACCTGGCCGCGCCCCTCGGCGAGCCGGGCATGGCGATTTGCGATTGGATCCCGCGCGTCGTTGCCGAGCGGCGCAGGCCAGAGCGCGACAGCGACGCCGCAGTGCGTGCCGGTATCCAAGAATCCGTCCGCTCCGGCGTCACGGCGATCGGCGAAATCGCCCAGCCCAACTGGTCCGCGCCGGCCATCGAGAGCCTGCCGCTGGCGGTCAACGTGTACCTGGAACTGATCGGCACAGGACCGCAGCGCGCCCACGAACTCTGCGCGATGGCGGACCAACACCTGCGCCGCACCGCGCCGCCGGACGCACGCTGGACGCCGGGAATAAGTCCGCACGCTCCCTACAGCGTCGATCGCGCCGTCGTCGAACGCCTCCGCGACATGCCGCTCGCCATGCACATTGCCGAGTCGCGCGACGAGTTGGAATTGCTCGCAACCGCGTCCGGGCCGATGCGCGATATGCTCGCCGCGCTCGGAGCATGGCGCGAAGGAACCTTCGGCGGACTGAGCCCCGCGGACTACATTCGATCCATCGTTGCCGACGCAAGTACGAGCGGGTTCGCAACCGCCGCCAGTGCGAAAGCCTCTCGAACGAGCGCGCCCGCGCTCGTCGTCCACGGAAACTACCTCGACGCCGAATCGCTCGACGTGCTCGCCGCGTCCCAGCGGCCCGTGTTCGTCGTGTACTGCCCCAGGACGCACTTCTTCTTCCGCCACGAACCGTATCCGCTCGCCGAATTGCGGCGCCGCCGTATCGCGGTCGCCATCGGCACCGACAGCCGGGCGTCGAATCCCGATTTGAGCGTCCTCGCCGAGCTGCGGTTCCTGGCCGCAACGTTTCCCGACGTCCCGCCCGCGGAAGTGCTGCGGATGGGAACGCTCGCCGGTGCCGCCGCCCTCGGCCGCAGCGACGAATGCGGCTCCATCGAACCGGGAAAAGCCGCCGATCTCGCCGCGATCCGCCTCGACGCCGCCGACAAGCTGACGCCCTACGAACAAGTTTTGCACGGCGTCGGCGACGTCCTCGCCACGATTGCCGCGGGCAGAGCCGTCTACGACCCGCTTGGACTGATTGCCGCCGAGCCGATTCACTAGAATCCCGCCATGACCACCGCCGCCCTGCCGAGTCCCGATTGCTTGCCCGCAACCGCCTCCGACTGGCTCGCCCAGCGGCAGATCGTTCTCGTCGGTCGGCTCGCCGGCATGAGCCCGCGCTCGTTTCGCCGGCTGCTGGCCGAGCGCGACGCGACGCTGGTCGAGCCGGTCGACGACAGCGCGACGCTCGTTGTCGTAAGCGACGAGAAATGGCCGCGTGACGGCAGCCCCGCTGCGAACGTCCTCGACGAAACCTCGCGGCGCCGGGTGCGGCAAGGCGCCGCCGAGTTGATCGCCGAGAGCACGCTCTGGGAACGGCTCGGTCTCGTCGAAGCCACGCCCGACGTACGCCACTTGTACACGGCCGCCATGCTCGCCAGCTTGCTCGGCGTGTCGCTTGCGTCGGTGAGGGCATGGCAGCGGCGCGGACTCCTCGCGCCGGTTTGCACCGTGCGCAAACTGGCGTATTTCGACTTTGTGCAAGTCACCGCGGCCCGGCGGCTCGCGGCGCTCGTGGCCGCCGGTGTATCGCCCTCGGCCATCGTGCGATCGACGTTGCTGTTCGCCAAGCGGTTTCCCGACGTCGCCTGCCCGCTCGGCGAATTGCCGCTCGTCGTCAGCGGCCGGCAATTGCTCCTCCGCGAAGGCGAGGGCCTCGTCGATCCAGCCGGCCAATACCGAATCGACTTCGAGGCGATCGACTCGACCGGCGACGAGCTTGCGCGACACGACGGTGAGCGGCCGCAGCGATCGTGCGTGCCGAGCGTTCTGTCGCCGGCGGCGTTTCACGCCGACGCACCCGCCGCGACCCCCGCGGAACTTCTCGCCGCCGCCGCCGAACTCGAAGAGCAGGGCGACCTCGGCGCCGCGATCGAGGCCTGCCGCTCCGCGTTGATGGCCGGCAGTCCGACAGCCGAAACCTGCTTCACGCTCGCGGAATTGCTCTATCGCCACGGCGACCGCGCCGCCGCCTGCGAACGCTATTACATCGCCGTCGAACTCGACGAGGACTTCGTCGAAGCCCGCGCTAACCTCGGCTGCGTGCTCGCCGAGTCGGGACAGTTGGAGCTGGCGGCCGCAGCCCTCGCCGGAGCCCTCGAATGCCACGCCGACTACGCCGACGCACACTACCACCTGGCCAGAACCCTCGACCAACTCGCCCGCCACAACGATGCCCTCGCACACTGGCGCCGCTTCGCCGAACTCGCCCCCGAAAGCCCCTGGGTCGAAGAAGCCCGCACCAGGCTAACCGCCCCAAGGTAGGTCAGGCCAAGCGGCAATCGACTCGCCATCCCGAGTACATCCAACCCGCGCCGGGTGCCGGGTGCCACTGCTGGCTTGTCCAGCAGTGCGAACTCCCATCTAAGCGTCCATTCTCCCATCGCCGGCAAACGACTTCAACAAACGAACGTCAACAACAGCTCGCCCGATGACCGACCGTCCGCCGCTTCCCCGCGATTAGGCAAGCCCACACTCGCGCGCAGCACTCGCACGATAATCTCATCCTCCCTCTGCGGCCTCTGCGCATCCTCTGCGCCCTCTGCGTTAAAAAACCAACCCACTCGTTTTTTGGCTGCGGCCGCGAGCCGCGCTGGACCACCCGTGAAATCCGTGGCCAAGCCGTAAGACCGCCGCCGCACCCCACTACCGCATTCGCCAGCCAGACCCCGCCAAACGCCAGCCCGCAACACAACACACCCCGCGCGCACCGCGACCGCAAACCACGCTGCCCGCGTCCCAAAACCGATAGGTTATTTAACAAACTCCCGGGAAAATCGGGGGTTAACGTTCAAAAACTCCCTCGAATGGCTACTCGACCAAGAAACCTCATCGCCCACTGCCGGACCATCGACCGGCCTTCGCCCGCCAACGGTCGCCGCACCCAAATCGCCGCCGCCAACACTCGCCGCACCATACCACATCCGCGCCCCAAATTCAACAAAGAATTTTACACCCCTCTAATAAAATTCTCCCGCGTTGGCCGCGAACCGCCGCCGCCCGCTTGCCGTATCTACGAGAAAACTTCGTCCGCGCCGGCGGAGCGAGTTATTCTGAGAAGGAGATCGCCCGACCGCGGGCCAGAGGAGTTCCGTCGGCCGACGGACGAATCTCACGGACGAGCGGGCAACGACCGAACCGTCAGTCGAAAGAGGGGACTGACCCTTTCGGGCACGCCGCACTCTGCGGCGAAAAACACACGTTCCCAAAGTCTGTCCCCTTTTTCAACAGACTAAACGCGGCGAGGGAATCGCAATGATCGGCGCGCTTCGCGACCTGGATCGTATTCTCCGCGGCGACGCCACGCAGATCGAACGGCTGCGCGAGGCGTCGCTCGACGTATCCGTCCGCCGGCTCGCCGGCCTCCTCGTCGCGCTCGGCGGCATCTACGGCGTCTGCATGGGTTCCTATGCCGTCTTTCGCCACAACGAGGCCGACTATCCGTACTATTGGCAACTCCTCTCGACGACGCTTAAGGTGCCCGCGCTCTTCCTGCTGACGCTGGCCGTGACGTTTCCTTCGCTCTACGTGTTCAACGCGCTCGTCGGTTCGCGGCTGACGCTGCTCCCCGTGCTGCGATTGCTCGTCGCGTCGCTCGGCGTGAACCTCGCCGTGCTCGCGTCGCTCGGCCCGATCGTCGCCTTCTTCGGCGTGAGCACCACGAGCTATCCCTTCATGGTCCTCCTCAACGTCGCCGTGTTCACCGTGGCGGGCGTGCTGGGGCTATTGTTCCTCTTGCAAACGCTGCATCGCTTGTCGCTCGCCGAGAGCAAGAACGCGGCCGCCAAGAGCGACGCCGCTCAAGGCATCGTCATGGCCGAAGACGCGAACCTGCCGACGCGCCCCACCGTCCTCGAACTCGGCGCGCTCGACCGCACCCACGACCACGTCCTCGGCGAGCACGTCAAAAAGGTCTTCTGGTGCTGGATCGTCGTGTTCGCCCTCGTCGGCGCGCAGATGGGCTGGGTCCTCCGGCCGTTCATCGGCGATCCCAGCGGCCCGTTCGTCTGGTTCCGCGAGCGCCAAGGAAACTTCTTCGAGTCGGTCTGGCAAACGCTCATTACGCTCCTCTCCGGCGGCTGATGCCGAGCGAACGCCCGGACGGATTGGCCCATGACGAACCTCCTGCTCCAAGCCGACGACGTCCTCCGCCAGCGGCTCGACGCCCGCCATTCCGGCGACCGCCAAACGCTGCGTGCCCTCGTCGTTTCCACGATCGCCTTCGGCGCCGCGTATGGACTCGCGATGGGTTCCTTCGGCGGCGTCTGGGGCGAACGGGCGTGGCTTGCCGTCTTCTCGGCCGCGAAAGTCCCCTTCCTGCTCCTCGCCACGTTTGCCGTCAGCTTGCCGAGCTTCCTCGTGCTCAACGTGCTCTTCGGCTTGCGCGACGATTTGGGCCGCGTGGTGCGGGCGCTCGCGGCCGCTCAAGCCGGCGTCGGCATCGTGCTCGCCTCGTTCGCTCCGGTCACGATCTTCTGGAACGTCTCGTTCGCCGATTATCAAACGGCCATTCTCTACAACGCCGCGATCTTCGCCGTCGCCAGCTTCGCCGGCCAGTGGCTTTTGCGCGGGTATTACCGCCCGCTCGTCGCCCGCCGGCCGCGGCACCGCTATCTCATGCGAGCCTGGCTCGGCGTCTACGCCTTCGTCGGCATCCAGATGGCCTGGGTCCTCCGCCCCTTCGTCGGCGACCCCCTGGCCGACGTCCGCTTCTTTCGCGAAGACGCCTGGGGCAATGCCTACGTCGCCGTATGGCGCGTACTCGCCGACGTGCTGCGGTAGCGCCCCAGCGCGGCGTCAAGATCGAGCGCGAAGCGCGTAGGTCAGGCAAAGCGGCCAAAACGCCAACCATTCACACGCGCCTCAACCCGCGCCTGCCTGACGGAGATCCGCCGCCGATCGGTCATCCGGCAAGAAGTCTCCATGTCGGCCGCGTGCGGTATGGTAGATTCCCCGCCAAGCGCCGGTTATGATCGGAACGCACAGGCCAATTCAATTCCAGTTCCTACCCGCATACGAGAACGAAGTTCGTCCTCCCGCAGCGAACGGACACGCTCGCAGCATCGACGCAGAACTCAACCTCGGAAGCATTCTCTGCGACCTCTGCGAAACCTCCGCGTCCTCTGCGTTAAAAAACGAACCAACTCTGCGTTAAAAAACGAACCAGCTCGTTTTTCGTTTCGGCCAAGAACTGCTCCAAGACCCTCCAGGAGCAACCGCCGTGACCAGTTTCTCGCCAATCGCATGCCTCGCCCTCTTCGTATGCGCCGGCGCGTTCGCCAGCGCCGCCGAAATCACGATCGAAGAATCAGATAACGGCGCGGTCGTCAAAATCGACGGCAAGCTATTCACCGAATACGTCAAGAAATCCGGCACGAAGCCGATCCTCTGGCCCATCATCGGTCCGACGGGCAAGGCCATGACCCGCAGTTGGCCAATGAACCCCGACGCGCCCAAGACCGAAAAGCGCGACCATCCGCACCATCGCTCGTTCTGGATGACCCACGGCTCCGTGAACGGCGTCGACTTCTGGTCGGAAGGCGACAAAGCCGGCTCGATCGTGAATCGCGAACTGACCGTGCTCGAAAGCCAGCCGCCTAAGATTGCCGCCATCAACGATTGGCAAACCCGCGATGGCAAGAAGGTTTGCGAGGAGCATCAAACGATCGGCTTCGGCGCCGACGAGGCCCGGCGGTGGATCGACTTCACCGCGGTCATCGAGGCCACCGAAGGCCCGCTGACGTTCGGCGACACAAAGGAAGGCGCGTTCGGCGTCCGCGTTGCCGAAACGATGAAGGTCGACGCGAAACTCGGCGGCAAAATTGTCAATAGCGAAGGCCAGACCGACGACAAGGCCTGGGGCAAACCGGCCAAATGGGTCGACTACCACGGGCCCGTCGAAGGCGAAACCCTCGGCATCGCAATCCTCGACCACCCCAAGAACTTCCGCCACCCCACCCCCTGGCACGTCCGCACCTACGGCCTCTTCGCCGCCAACCCCTTCGGCCTCCACGACTTCGCCAACGGCGACAAAAACATCGACGGCAAACACACCATCGAAAAAGGCCACACGCTATCGTTCCGGTATCGCGTCCTCCTCCACAAAGGCAACGAAAAAGAAGGCCGCATCGCGGACGCGTTCGAGGAATTTGCGAAGGAAAAGTGACGTAGGTTAGGCACCCCTGTGCCTGACGCGAGTGCCGTCGGACTCGATGGCATTCGAGCGCCACAAATGGCGCCGCGAGTTGACTCTGACCGCCTTCGTTCCGCGCCATTATCGTTGGATCGCACTGGACCGGCGAGTTGCCGTGGCGAAAACTCACTTCCAATCACGAAAGACGAAGTTCGATAAGTGCCGCTCCGAAGCCCCGCGAGAATTGCGAGCGAGTCCTGAACCCAGCACTGGCCGAGCCAGTGCCACGCCTCAAAGTGGACTCGAACACGGACCCTTTGCGATCGTAAGACCGAAATTGCCACCCCGACGATACTCTTTGCCATATGGACGGAAGGCAGAGCTAAACTCCGCATCACAAACATGGACGATGAAGCCGTCGAAACCGATGAGCTAATCGCCGCCGTTCGCGAAAAGGTCTTTGCGGCGGCCGTGGATTCCATCGACTGGTACACGGCCCCGATTTGCCTCTATCACGACGGCAAGTTGATCCCCGACCGCTCCGGCGTGCTTTTGCAAATAGGTTCGCTTCACTTCGTCGTGACGGCGGCACACTTGAACAACGACCATCAACTAAAGGACGCGATGGATCACGGATACGACCCGTGCATCACCATGCCTGCAAAGGGGTTGTTGCCGGTCGTACTCGGCGGTACGAAATACCTGTCCACCAAGAGCAAAAGTGAGGATATCACGGTCATACTATTGACCGATGAAATCGTTGCTCAATTACGCGACCACTACCGCTTTCTGAGACTGACCGACGTAGCCCCACTGGATACGCTGCGACCGACCCGTTTGTATCTCATCAATGGTTTTCCGCTCAACTTAGTTCGCCAAGAGCCGAACGCGAAGCGCTCTGAAGTCTGGCGTTACGTTACCTGTCGATACCAGGGCAACATCGACGACGTGGAGAACTTCGACCCCGACATTCATCTCGCCCTGCATTACGACAAGCATTCTTACAGCGGCGACGGGATTCGGGTGTCACCAAAAGGTATGAGTGGTTGCGGTGTCTGGTACGTGGCTGAAGGTCACGTGGCGCCGCACGTTTCGCCTGAGAGCCTTAAGCTTGTCGGAATCCAAACCGCATGGCATCCTCGATTGCAGTACGCGCTGGCAACACGCATTCGATTAGTGCTCTACATAATTTGGCGATACTACCCCGATTCGCGCGACGTTATGAAATTACACGGGCTCCGCTTCTAGTTTCATAGTGCCCACCGGTCTCTCCGAGCAGAAGCCGCACAATTCCGCCAAGCCCGTTGCCATCTCATGATGAAGCCGCAATAAGAACCGCACGCATTGTGAAAAAGTTCGTCGCCGTGGCGCAGCGCATACTGAAACGGACGAAACGGTCGGCAATGGCCGCCTTGCACGCATAAGGTCTTCTCTGCGACCTCTGCGAGACCTCCGCGCCCTCTGCGTTAAAAAAACCAACCAACGCGACATCACGTCGGAGCAAGAAGCAGCGAGCGTCTCCAATCGCTCGCTAACCGATTTCCACGTCAAACACGTGATACCGCCCAAACGCCTTATTATCGTGCCCTTGCGTCGCCAGTCCCGCAATGACCAGCTTCCGTCCTTCATCGTAGAACGTCGCCTTCGTCGCGCGAAAGTCCGTGCGGAGCGAATGAAGCAACTCGCCCGTTTCCAGATCGAAAAACGCCGTATTCCACTGCCCCCCGCGCAACCGCCCGGCCATGACGAAGAACTTGCCGCTCGGGTGAATCGCGAGCGTTTCCATCAAACCCTCGCCCGCGTCGCCGCGGTGCGTTTCGTCGACTCGCTTGGCCGGCTTCTCGCGCCACGCGAACTTCTGCCAAAGCTGTTTGCCGTTGCCCGCCATCGGATCGCGCATCGGACCCATCCCGGCGAGCAACACGTGATCGCCGTCGGGCGTGAACTCGATCGCAAAAATGCCGCCGATGTAGCAGTGGCTCTTGATGACGCCCCAACTCGTAAAGGCCTCCGTATTCCACTCGGCCGCAAGCTCGCCCGCCGCGAGATTCCACACGCGAACGTCGCCCATCAAGTTGCCCGCCGCGACGTGCTTCGCGTCGGGACTGATCGCCACGGCCTGCACCGACGGAGTCATCGCGAAGGCATGTACCTGCGAACCGTCGGCCACGCGAAACACCTTCACGGTCGGTTCGCTCGCCCCGGCCGGTTCATACTTGTACCCGCCCGCCAAATACTGTCCCGTCACCGTCGCAACCAGGCTGCGATCCGCGGACAAAGCCATGTCCCACGACCAGAACCGATGGGCCTGCACTTCGCGAAGCGGAGCCGCATCCGCCGCCCCAGCCGCCGCACGCCACTGCAGCGCCCCGTCGTACCCCGCCGACAAAATCCGCTCGCCGCCGTCGATCCAAGCGACGCTGCTGGAGTATGAACGATGCCGCCCGATGCACGCGTGCTTGCCGTCGCCGAGATCAACGCGATAAACCCCATCCATCGCCGCCGCCCAAGCCGTCATCCCATCGCGCGCGACATCCCACCCAAGCACGCCGGCCGGCAAGCTGCGTTTGGCCGTGTTTCTAATCGTCAACTTCATAACGGCGCTCAGATCCTCATCGACCTCCAACCTCTAACCTCCAACCTCCAACCTCTAACCTCCAACCTCTAACCTCCAACCTCTAACCTCCAACCTCTAACCTCCAACCTCTAACCTCCAACCTCTAACCTCCAACCTCTA
>QEVJ01000099.1 GCA_003576845.1 Planctomycetota bacterium | reverse complement strand
TCGTGCATCGCGCAACTGCGCCGCGAAGGAAGCCGTCCAGCCCAGCCGCTCGTCGAGTTCGCGGACCGGCAACAGCCCCGCGTCGCTCGTGATCTGCTCATCGACCGGCAAGATTTCGACCGCCGTCCGCGGCAGCAAGTCATACTCAAAAGCCAACGCGCGCTGTACATTCACCTTCGGCCTCCGTGCGTCGTCAGAAGTCGTTGTTGCACAACTTCTTAAACGCAATCGGAGGCCGTTTTATTCACCGTGCGATGAATAATCCGGGCTAGCGGGAAGTGCCGAGCGAACGGCAGAATCTGCCGCGAGAATGTGCCGGATTCGCGGCCGATTTCCTAGACTAGGAAGACTCACCGACGAATCGCACGAACGCGAGTCCGTACCCGCAATTCGTCTAGCACGGTGTCGATTATTTCCGGCGAAACTCGCGCTCGCCGCGCCGGCACAGAAAGAATCGCGCGATCGGCTGCGTCGGCGGCTCTCGCAACAGTGCGGACGATCGCCGAAGCCGACGAAGCTGTGAAGGCGTTCCGCACGATCATCGCATCCTTCACGGCGATTCGCCCATCGCCATCGAGACCGCCTTCGATCGCTGTTCCATTCGACTTGCCATAGCTCGCCATCAAGAACGCGATGTCACCCACGTCGATTCGGCCATCCGCATTCAAGTCAACGGCCGGCTTCGTGGGCGAGGCGACGACGATCATCACCGGTGCGAGTTCGGAGAGAAGCTCGCTATCGCTGACTCGGTAGGTGAAACGGTCCGTGCCGACGAAACCAGCGTTAGGCGTGTAGGTGAAGCTGCCGTCTTTGCGGAGTTCCAGCGTTCCATGTTCAACATCGGAAACGAGGCCAGCGGCGTCGTCGAGACCGTCACGGTTCACGACGCCAGCACCGGCAACCAGACGACGGAATACGTCTACGCAGTGGAAAACGTCGCCGGCGAGTCGAGGCTTTACAGCGACGACCTGCTGCACGAGATCGAATTCCCCGGCGGCGCGACAGCCGCTTATCTCGAGTACAATTGCCAGGGCGAGCGGATCAAGGCCGTCGACCAGAACGGCAACGCCCAGGCCTTCACCTACGACCAATCCGGCCGATCGACGAACGACCTGGTCACGTTCGCCAACGGCACCGCGACCGACCAGACGATCGACGAGATTGTGACGGCATACGATGTACGCTGCCGCGCGTTCACGGTGACGGACTGGCTACGGCCGGACGCTCCGGACCCGCATGAAAACGGGACTTTCGGGTTTTGAGTGGGGGTGGCGTACAAAACGCAAGTTCTTTAAGGGACGGTAGGGCAGACGAATGGGGCGTGTGAAAGGGCAACCCTCCGACGAAACGCCGGAGCCGCCTCGCGGATGGCGGGCAAAACCGCCGTACCGCGGGTAGCGGAACCAGCCAATCGCCGGTCGTCATCGCTCATGGCTGTGCCGCGACGAACTGAAACGCATACAGACTGGCCCTCTGCAACTCGAATTGCAGTTGCACGAGTTGTCCGCAGAACGCCGAAACGGAAGTCTTCCCTTTCCACTTTACGACGTGCCGCACGGAGTCGCCGTCGATGATATCGCATTCGTCGAGAGTATGCCCCGCAACCGGTCGCCCTTGGCGGTCGAGCAGGGCTACTCGAAGCCGGCCGGTCGCGTTCACTTCCAACCGATCGCCAACGAACGTCAGCGGAATGGTCGTAAGCGTGCCGCCGGTTTCTGGCGCATCCGCCGACACAAATCCATCCAGCCTTCCGATGGCGCGGGTAATTACACCGGCCTTTTGCCCGCCCGGCGACGCCAGCTTGTCAAGGCTAGTGGAGGAAGCGGCGTAGTGAAACACGAGTTCGTCGCCACGCGCCACGCAGCCCGACGACGGAAATACGCACATCGAATCCAGTTCGCCATTCATGCCGCGTGGAATCCAAACCGGCTCGCGGTATCGCGCCCACTTGACGCCGTCGCGGCTTACCGCCAGTTGAACGTCGAAGGCGGCGCTGCGGCGATCGACGATGGCGGGGAAGAGAAAATAGGCGTTGCCGGCACGCGAATACATCGTTGCCGTGGCGCTACGCAGATCGCGATGCTTCGACTCTTCGGCATCGAGCTGAAAAACGATCTTCGGCGACGGAAAGGAGCGGAATTCGGTGCTTTCGCTACGACCGATGGCGACGGAACCCTTTCCCGGCTCACCGCCCGTCCACGATTGACAATAGAGTACGTACCGCCGCAGACGCGGATCGAGAAAACACGTGCATTTCCCGTCGACCTCAACACCCCTTAAGATCGTTCCGACGTGGAACCAGTGAACCCCGTCGCTCGATACGGCTCCTTCGAGACCGTCGGATCCGACGCCGACGAGTTTGTAGCGTTCGGCCACGGCCGCCTCTGAATCGTAGAACACCGTGCCGCCTCGGTAAGCAATCGGCTTGTCCGGGAAAACGATGTTGTTGGCGGTCGTGCCTCGAAAAGGAACCAAGCCGAGCTCCGGCTTCGTCCAGTTCCGGCCGTCCTGACTTTCCGCATAACACAACCGTGGTCCTGGCGCTTGGTCCTGGGAATCCTCTGCGTAGGCGTCGTACCAAGCGCGGTATCGGCCCTCTTCCAGCATCACGGTCGGCTGGCCGCAAATGTGCGAGCCTTCCCAGGCGCGGTCTGCGGATATCAGAACTTCGGAAGTCTTGCGCGGCGGATGGGCGCGAAACGTTACGTTCTCGGACCGGGCGACCAACTGCCCGTCGATCAGCAACTGCTTTTCGCTTCCCGCGTCGAGCATCGTCGGGCGTTTGGCGCCGGCGCGAATCCAGCGCTCGAAAAGCGTAATTTCCTCTCCCGACAATCGCTCGGGAACTTCCCGCGGAGGCATGATGCGGTCGAGGTCTTCGCCTTTGATAAGTTGCAGCATTCGGCTCGCTTCGGGTATGCCGGGCACGATGGCCGGTCTGCCCGATGCGCCGCCTTGCAGCGCCGAATCGGGGTCGCTGAGCTTCAATCCTCCTTCGTTTCGTTTCGATCCGTGGCACTGATAACAGTGCTTGGTCAAGAGCGGCAGGATGTCGCGTGCAAAGTCGATTTCGTCCTGGGCGATCGCGGCGTTCGCCTGATCGTGCGGCTCAACTGCCGCCGCTACCCCGCACAGTACGGCCAAATTCAGCCAAGCAAGATCGATCAGCACCGCGCAGACCGCAATGTGCCGTGGCGCACGAAGCGTTGGTGCCGCTGCCGGTAATGAATGAGTCATCGCGAATCACCCCTAATGCGAAACCACCGGTATCGTGGAATTCAAGGCGCCACGGAGACCTTGACCACGCATGAACAGCCGTAAATTCCCGCATTCTGACGGACGTGTCGCGGTGCGCGACGCAAGCGCCGTTGACGCCATTGCAGACAAAACTTAATAATGATAGTCTAGTTTAATTGCTTTTGTTACCGCAATAGGCTCGGAAAGGACTAGACGCATGGCTACCGTTTCTCGACGTGCATTCCTGAACCGGTCCGCGCTGACCGTCGCGGGCTTCACAGCGGCGGCATCGCAAGCAAGGCGCGCGGCGGCAGTGGAAGCAGGGCCAGTCGCGGCAAACGATAAATTGCGACTCGCGTTGATCGGCTGCGGCGGCATGGGACGCGGCGATCTGGAGACGTTTCTGGAAAATCCAGAGGTCGACTGCCCGTTGATTTGCGATGTCGACGATGCCCAACTCGACAAGGCGGCGCAAGCAATCGAGAGACTGCGCAAAGGCCGACCGGAGCGGGTGAACGATTTCCGCCGCGTAATGGACAGCCGAAACATCGACCTGTGCCTGGTCGCCACTCCCGACCACTGGCACGCTCTGCCCACGATCCATGCCTGCCAGGCGGGAAAGGATGTATACGTCGAGAAACCATTGGCTACGAGCATCGCGGAAGGGCGTGCGATGCTCCATGCGGCGCGGAAAGCAGACCGCGTCGTTCAGATGGGAACCCAGTGGCGCAGTGGATCGCATTACGGGGACGCGGTCGACTTCGTCCAGTCGGGAAAACTCGGTAAAATTCGCCTGGTTCGGATGTGGGCCGCGCTGACCTGGATCGAAGGCATCGGCAAGCCCGCCGATGGCGTCCCGCCTTCCGGCGTCGATTACGACATGTGGTTGGGTCCGGCCAAAGAACGTCCCTTCAATCCCGCGCGATTCCATTTCACTTTCCGTTGGTTCTGGGACTACGCCGGCGGCCTGATGACGGACTGGGGCGTGCATTTGATCAACATCGCGCATTGGGCAATGCGCGCGGGGATGCCGCGCTCGGTATGCTCGACCGGGGGCAAGTTCGTGCTCGACGACATGAGCCAGACCCCCGATACTCAAGTTGCGTTGTTCGAATACCCCGACTTCACGATGATTTGGGAACACCAAGCCGTCGGCAACCACGGAATCCGACGCCGCGAGCACGGTGTCGAGTTTTTGGGAACCGCAGGTGCCTTGGTGGTCGATGCCAACGGCTGGGAAGTGATGCCGGTTCCCGGCAAAGGCCTGGAACCGTTCCAAGCCCCGGGCACGACCGACGCCGCGCGCTCGCGGCACGTGCGCAACTTCCTCGATTGTGTCGGCTCGCGACGGCGCCCCGTCACGGACGTGGAAATCGGACACCAGGTTTCGACGATCGCGCATCTGGGAAATGTGGCGCTGCGGAGCGGCCGAAAGATCGTCTGGGATGCCGAAAAAGAACAGGCTTCCGGTGACTCGGCGGCGAATGAATTCGTCGCCAAGGCGTACCGGAAACCGTGGACGCTGCCGACTTGACACGAGTACCGGTATGCCGGCCATTCCGGCCAGCGTACCTGACAAGGCTGCGACCGGAGTCGTTCGACAATCAGGCAGAGCGGCGCATCGCACACCGTTTGGCGTCACAGCGATCGCAGGGAGAGCCGAAGTGCTGCACTTCTTCCGGCAGCCCCAGCCCGATCAGTCCCGAAACGGACTTCAGCGGTTGCATCAGGCAGTCGTCGCTCAACACGACGCCTGTGACTCGGCCAGCGAAAATAGAAAACAGCTTGCGCTGCTCGGTGAGCGCCATGCCACAATAACCGGGACTGTACGGCAAAGTCGGCGTCAGACCCGAGGTCGGCGTATCGGCCCGTAGGGCCTCGATTACGCTCGCCTCGACCGCCTCCGCCCGTTCGCTGCCGACGGCGTTAACGATCAAGGCCGCTAGCTGCTCGCCGTCGCGCATCAATTCTTCCGCCAATCGTTCCACGCCGGGACCGGCGGTGGCGACGAACGCGGCCACGTGTTTGCTGGCGGCGAGGAACTCGCCGATCGCGCCCTCGAACTCGACGTTCCCGTTCTCCGCGCGAAGCACGAGCCGCCGCCGACCAATCTCGACCACGGGCAGAACCGTCCAGATGGCGCTGGGCCGCGCGTGGCGTTGGGCTTCTTCGACCCAGCGATCGAGCAGCGGCACCAGCCACGACGGCGGCGTAACCCGCGCAGGATACCCGAGATATCGCAGCACTTCGCGCCGGTCGACCGCAGCCGTATCGCGTGTCGTACGCCAGCAAGGTCGCCCGCCCGCATCGAAATCTCCGCCGACGGGGATTGCGTTACTCATAGTCAACGACCTCACGCCATAGTGCGGGCGGCGTCGATCATCGCCCGGACGTTTTCCACCGGTGCGTAACTATCAATTTCGCAGCCTGGCATCACCACCGCGGATGTGTGGGGAACGGTGGCCTCGATGAACTGGCGGACCATTTGGGTGATCTCGCCGGGCGTACCGTAACATGCGACTTGGGTCGTCGGCGCGTTCATCGCGCACCGCCGTCCGGAGAACAACCGCGCCGTGATTTCATAAAACTCGGACCAACTAAGCTTCTGACTGTGATAGGGCTGGTCGTACTGCACGCCCTTGATTCCCGGCCATGTGGCCAACAATTCCAGGGCCTGCGGCAAATTATGCCCGCAATGGTGCCAGAAGACGTAGGGAAAAATCTCGCGAACTTTGTCCACGAACCGACGGTCGACGTCGCCAAACTTCTCGAGCTGACGCGGTCCCCAGGTACGCGCACCGCCAAAAACGCAGAAGAACTGGCAGCCGTTGGCTGCCGCGACGTCGCGGTAGAAATCGAGCGCCTCGAGACGTTCGGCCAGGCACAGTTCCAGGTAATGCCTGACCTTGTCTTCAGATTCCGTAATCGTCCATCGCACGAGCCGCTGGACCTCGACGATGGTTTCCGCGTAGTTGATCGGCGACGCCGCTCCTACGATCACGGGCACCTGGCGGTCCATCTTTTCCTGAAACTCGAGCAGTTGAAGCATGTGCGGCGTGTAATGGGTCACTGCCCGAGAGTCCGCCAGGTGCTTCTCGAAAGCGCGGCTCTCGTATAACGCGATCGCCTCGTCCAGCGTTTCCACAAGGGGCTTGAACAGGAGATAGTCCTTCGGGCCGCGATGCACAAAATGGGCCGCACGACGTTCCGCCGGCAAGAAATTTTCGATCTGGTGGCTGATGTCCACGTACATCCAGATCGCATCGCAACGTAAGTCGGCCCACGTCCGCAAGCAGGCATCTGTGGTCTTGTCGACGTCGTTGTAAATCTCCTGGTGCGAATAGCCCGCGTGCGTGATCTGCCAATAATCGAGTTCGGGCGCAACGGGAACTAGGTCCGTTGGATGTAAGTCGAGCGCTGCGGCCAGCCGCTGCCAATGCGTCATCTCGCCGATCGGCCGCAGCGTACCGCGGAGCCGTTGCACCCACGAGTCGACAACGCTCATTCTCGCACCTCTGCCATCCACGCTTCCATAATCTGCACGCCTTCCCACGCATTGTCGGTGGCGCCGTCGGCGCCCAGCTTGAGCGCGGCGCGGACATCGACCGCGGGACCGCCGCAAATGACTTTCACCTGACCGCGCAACCCGGCACGCTCCAGCGCCTCGACCGTCTGGTTCGTGTGCATGAACGTACTGGTCATGTACGTTCCGAGTCCGACGATGTCGGGCTGGTGCTGGCGAACGGCTTCCACGAACGCCTCGTCGGCTACGTCCGTCCCCAGGTCGACGACGTCGAACCCCGCCGCGCGAAACACGGGAATGGCCACGTCCTTCCCCACCGTATGAATGTCGCCGTGGATCGTTCCGAGCACGATCTTGCCTTTCGCGATGCGCCCGTTGTCCTTCTCGATCAACGGTTGCACGAGCTGCAAGCCGGCGTAGTACGTGTCGCACGCAACGAGCACTTCGGGCATGAACAACTCTCCGTCGCGAAACAGCGCACCCACGGTGCGCATGCCTTGCGAAAGCCCCTCCGCCACAATCCTAAAGGGCGAGATCCCTTCACGGACCGCGGATTCGACGCTCGTTCGCACGACCGCTACGTCCAAGTGGACCACTCCCTGGGCGATGGTCGCGAGCAGGTCGGATTCGTCGTTCATTAAGCACCTGGATTAGACATCGCGATTCGATCGCGCGCCGCACTTCATTGTCGCGCATGCAAGCGACTCCGCAGAGCCGCGACAAACTCGGGATTCGTTCCGCAACAACCTCCCACGAAATTCGCCCCAGCATCGACGAGACGCTCGGCCGCCGCGGCAAAGTCGGCCGGAGTCGTCCGGTAACGAACCTCTCCGTCGACGATTTCCGGCAAACCCGCATTCGGCTTTATCCAGATCGGCAAGTCTGTCGCGTCTCGAAGCCGCCCGCACACTTCCACGTATTGCTCGACGCCCTGCCCACAATTGGCTCCGATCGCGTCAGCGCCCGCCTCGGTCAACTTCCGGGCGACCACCTCGGGCGTATCGCCCATGAGCGTCCGGTCGTGCAGCTTGCCGGAGTCGAACACCATACAACCAATAACAGCCAGTCCCGTCGTTCTGGCGGCCTCGATTGCCGCGCGGGCTTCGCGCGCGTCGGCCATCGTCTCGACGACCAGCCCTTCCGCGCCCGCCGCCGCCAGAGAACTTGCCTGCTCCTGGAATGCGTCCCGAAGCTCGTCGAAGGTGACCTCGCCCGTAAGCAGCAGCTTTCCGCTCGGACCCATCGAAGCAAACACCGCCGCCTTACCGCCCGCCGCTCGCCGCGAAATCTCGACGCCCGCTCGATTGATCGCCGCACAGCGGTCGGCCAGTTCCGTTCCGGCCAACGCAATTCGATTCGCTCGAAACGTGTTCGTAAGGATGATCTGGCTGCCCGCCTCGACATATGCGCGGGCCACCTCCTCGACGGCGTCGGGCCGCGATAGGTTCCACGCATCGGGGCAATTCCCCGGCGGCAAGCCCCGGGCGGCAAGCTGCGTACCCCACGCACCGTCCGTCAGAACGGGGCCGCTTCCCGTGAAATGTCGTAGGAGACCGTGCATGGGAGATTCATTCGACGCCGACGCGCCGCGACGCATCGACGCAATGTGCAAGCGGGGACGACGGAAGACGCGGAACCCTGCGGTCGATCGCCCCGAGATTTCCAATCCGCTCCGACGGACACGATCTCGCGGCCCCCCAAGCCCCAACGCTTACGTTGCCTCGGTCCGTGCGTCGGACGCAATGCGATCGGGAGCGGCCAACCATAAAACAGTATAATGCGGATTGTGTTTAACGGTCAACGACCGCATTGACCGGTTGCCGGAAATCGAATGGTGCCCCTTTCCGCCGGACCGTTGCGAGTACGCCTTCCGACCGCCTTCTGCGACAGCGCGAACGCGGCATCCGCGCAGCCTCAGTGACGCTGCCGCCGTGTCTCTCGCGGATTGGAGGGATCGGCGGCGGGCGATCCCGCACCTCTGCCTTCCGAACGCGCCCGTTCGTCCCCCAACGATGCACCCGATCGTTGTTCCGCATCCGACGCGAGAGGCAAGTCCTCGCGGGGTCGCACGCTCAACCGTTTGGATAGCGTCTCCAACGTCGAGAGGAGCATTCGGTAGTCCGAATCGTCGACGCTCTCGAATACCGGACCGGGGCAACGCTCCTCGCCCCCGGCGGCACGTGAGAGCGGCGCGCGCAGCATGCGGCTTCGCGACGCGTCGGCAACGTTCAAGCTCAGCCACCGCGCGTCCAGGCCGCCCGCGGGCCGATGTTTGCCCTCGTCGTGGCAAGAGCGGCATCGCCGCTCGTGCACGCCCTCGAGAGCGCTGCGAGGTTCTCCCGTGAAGATGCGTCGGTCCGGATAAACGGACTCGTAGCGGTCGTAATACACCCCGTTCGCGTCGATCCACGTCGTCAACCGCAGCCACTCGTCGTCGCTCAGCTCAGCGCCGTGGTGCCCGGCGTCCAAGAGCGTGACGAGCCGCGATGCATTCGAGCCATACGTGTACGGCGGGCGCGACTCGACATCGTCCGGGTGGTCCCAGCGCTTGGCATTGGCGACGTTCAAGTAGGGCACCAACTCCTCGTACCCCACGGTGAACTGGTCCGTCAAATCGTCGGTGAGAATCACCCGATTGGCGCGACGATCGGAACTGTGACAACGAACGCACTTGGCCGTCAGCACTGGCTGAACATCGCGGCGAAAGCTCAGTGGGCGCGTCTGCCACGGCGGTGGACTGGGGCGACTCGCTGGCCGCCGACTGGCGAGTGTCGGCAGATTGGGCGGAGCGCTCTCGCGCGGTTCGTGGCAGCCCGCACAAGTCCGACGTTCGCCCGGCTTAAGCGCCACCACGCTTCGCATCCGCTGAATTTCGCGACCGCGCGAATCGAGCAGTTGGAAATACAAGTTGCGGTTCGCCGGCACGACGAACCGCGCGGAACCGTCGGCTTCCACCGGCGCCGTGCCGATGACGCGCTTGGCGGTATAGACGGGCGTCGCCGACATTGAGATCACCCCGCCGTGCGGTACGCTTTTTCGCGGTAGGTCCTCGAGAATCCGAATAGACTTGATTGCCTTGCGCGGCACTCCCGGCAACCCGCGGGCCGCGTCAAGTAGCAAGAGTTCCGCTTCGCCCGATTCCACGGTCGCCGCGTCGGACGGAGTTAGCTTCGCTGGCACCCGGCGTCGGGCGACCGGCACCGGCTCGGCGAGGGAGATTTCCGGATCGCGGTAGATCAACGCGAGGTTGCCGCGACGATCGCCGATATAGATCGCCCACGTGTTCTCGTGCCAGGGTACGGCGGTGGGACTGTACGAACACAGGTACGTGTTCTCGTCCAAGGGAACGGGATCGCTGAACCATCCCGCGAAACTGTCCTCCGTCCGTTCTCCACATACGGGCACACCGGGCGTCATCAAGAAAATCGGCGCGGAGCCGTCGCCGCCTTTGAGTACGTCGACAAGGCCGATCGGACCGTGCGTCTGCCCGTGATGGGCCGTGAACAAGGCCATGACCTTATGGCTGTTGGGGACCGGACGGCCGAACATCGCAACGCTCGGCCGAATCGTAGCATTGCCGTAGTACGGCGCCGGGTGCGTGCCGTCGGGATGGATCGCGAACAACTTATGCAGCGACGTGACCGACCGCTCGTTGTACTCCCACCGACTGTAGAGGATTCTGCCATCCGGCAACAAGGCAGGCGTAAACTCGTTGAACACATTGTAACTAAGTTGCCGTACGTTCGTTCCGTCGGCGCTCATCGTGAAGAGGTTCGCCACATGAATGTCGCTACCGCACATCACGTAATGTTCCGAACGATCAGACGTGAAGGCGACCTTTCCGCCAGGCAGGTATAAAGGCTCGCAATCGTTCTTCCTGCCGCTCGTCAGCCGTTTCAACCCGTGACCGTCGATCGCCGCCTCGAAAATGTCGTAGTCGGTTGGCCCGTCCGGGATCGCCGCCGTTCCAGTCGTCTCGCGGATGCGGTCCAAGCCGTTACCAAACGCGAACAGCAAACGGTCCGCCTCCCAGTGCAGGCAAACATCACGGTAAATGCCCGGTCCCAGCGAATCCACAACCGAAACGGCGCGGCCGTCGGGGCGAACCGGCGAAAGGCGGAAGATGCCACCGCCGGGACGGTTGTAGCAGTGGTGCGCATCCATGAACGGCTGCTCGGAGATGAACGGCTTGCGCTTGATGAACAAGAGCGAATCGAAGTCGATCCGCCGCCAAAGCAATTCGTCGCGCACGCGGCTTGTTTCCTCGAACAACTCGCGCCACGCCAAGCCGTGGGGCGCCGGTGAGGCGGAGAGGCGCCGCCGAACGACGGCAAGGCGATTCATCAAGGCGCCTTCGTCGCCTCCGTCGCGACTGTGACGCGAGTCCGCTGCAAGCTTCTCGACATTTTCGAGCAAAGCGGCAACGTCCTCCACGTATGCCAACAGGGGCAGCCACCACGTTTCGCCCTCCACTTCATAACTTACCATAAGGACGGTCCCACCTGGCGCCGTTAGCTTCGGAAGGGGCAGCTCTTGCGACGCGCCGGGCCTCAAGGAAACCGAGAACTTCTCGTCGTGCACGGCGCGGACCGCGTCTTCCTTGCCTGGCTCTCGCACGATGGCCAGCAGCGTCACCCGAGCCGTCAAGTCGATCGAGGCCTGCGAGACGTTTTCGACGCGCACGTTTGGACGACTCTCGCCAGGTAGCCAGTCCCAATCCCGATGCACGCGCACCGCAAACGGCGCCGCGACGGGACGAAACGTCGTAAGGCCGTCGAACCGCCTGCGAAATTCGTGGTTCCACCGATCGCGCCCGCCTCCGCCCGGGTGCCGGTAGCCAACGATCGTTTCTTTGGCGTCGACCGTCCGAGTCGATCGGTCGCCGCCTGACAAGAGGAAGTCAACATCCGTGCGATTGCGTACCGAACGGACGCGCACCAGGCGATTGCGATCGGGGGCCGGGAGCAGTGCAGCGGGGATCGGATTCGGCCACTCCACTGCGACGCCGGTCGCCGGTACGGGCAGCGTTGGCGTTCGCAATGGGACGTCGGTGTGATTCTCCCACCAGGCAAGAATGCGCTCCCAATCGGAAATGGCGCGCAGCGATTCTCGGAAATACCAGTCGCGGCGCACGACCTCCGGCACATCGCTGGGAGTTGCCGCGGCGACTCTCGACGATGATTCCGCAGCCTCCCCAGACAACGGCCGCGAAACACAGAACGACGATCCGACGAGAATCGCCACGACGAGCGTGCGAATTGCGGATGGACTCGTGAGCATGGATCGCAGCCTTTCAACGATCGGAGGTGCGTTTCGGTTACGGCCGAGCGTCGGTGTTGGTTCGCAACGGCGCTGCCTTCGGCGGCGGGTCGTTCAATCCGACCTCCGGCCGCGCCGTTTCGCGCTGCTCGACGACGTAAACGCGATCGACGGCAAGGTCCGTAAGGACCTGTTCTCCCCCGTCCCTGCCGGGCCAGCGGATCGTCAAGCGATCGACCTTGTTTCTCTTGCCCAGTCCGAACGTCACGATGGTTTCGCTTTGGCTGAGATATCCGCGGGCGGACGCGACTTCCCGATGCGCCGTCAGTCCGTTGGCTTCGATCTTCACTTTGGCGCCGATCGCGCTGGTATTGGAGCGTCTGCCGTCGCCGACCAACGCAATCCGGAGCCAGTGATTCGCATTGCCGCCGTCGTTGCGGAGCAGTCGGGCCGGACCGCCGTTTTGCGTCAGCACCAGGTCGAGGTCGCCGTCGTTGTCGATGTCGCCGTAAGCGCATCCCCGACCGACAATCGGCAGAAACAGGTCCGGCCCCACTGTTCGTTCGGGCACGGAAATAAAACAGCCGTCTCGCGCAAGGTCAGCCTGGGCACAACCATTCCAGAATAGTTGTGCTGGCTGTCGGAAGGTCTGGTTCGGTTGCACACGGCCAATTCTCGGCTCCAAGTGGCCGTTGCAGGTAATCGCGTCCTGCCAACCGTCTAGGTCGTAGTCGAAGAACAAAGCGCCAAACTTGAGCGGCATGCGGCTAGGCCCGGCCATCCGCTCGGCAATCGCAACGTCGGAGAAGAATAACTGTCGCGGGTCGTCCAAACGCAGAAGCGTGTTCGGTTCGTCCGCGAAATTGCCGATGAGCAGCGCCCAGATGCCCGGCCGGTATTCTCCCCAGTCGATGCCCATGGCGCCCCGGGCAATGCCCTCGGCGTACGCCACACCCGACAACTGGCCGATTTCCTCAAACGCGCCGCGCTTCGTGTTGTGAAACAGGAAATTCCGCACGGTATCGTTGGCGACCACGATGTCGGGCCAACCATCGTCGTCGGGATCAAATACGATGACGCCCAGTGCTTTGCCGATCGGTTGTCCGAGCGGACCGGCGACTTGAATTCCCGCTGGGCGCGAAACGTCTTCGAACCGTTCCCCGTCGGCGTTGCGGTATAACTGGCAATTCGCGCCATCGAAGGCCGTGGGCGGACCGTAGCTCCGCCCGAGCCCCGCGAATTGGAAACCTTGCCCCAGATCGGCCGCCGGCGACCACGTCACGTAATTGCAGACGAACAAGTCCAGGCGACCGTCGTTATCGTAGTCCAGGAACGCGGCCGAACTCGAGAATCCGATCGCTTCCTCGATCGCCAGAAAATGTTCGCCGCTGACGGGCCAGCCCCCGGTGCCGCCGACGCCGGAGGTCGCCGTCCGGTCCTCGAAACGCCGACCGCCACCGTCGTCGCTCGCGTTGCGAAACAGCCGACAGCCGCCAACGCCCGTGATAAACAGGTCGACCCAGCCATCGTTGTCGTAATCCCCGACGGTGACGCCCATTCCATACATCGTGACGCCAAGCCCCGCCACGTCCGTTGCTTCGGCAAACTTACCGTCGCCACGATTGCGGTATAACGCCAAACTCGGCGGCGATGCCCCCGATGTTCCCTGCCCCGGCCAATCGCACGAGTTGACCAGAAGCAGATCCTGGTCTCCATCGTTGTCGTAATCGAGGAACGCAACGCCCGAACCCATCGTCTCGGGCAGCAGGTGCTTTCCGAATGCTCCGTTCGCGTGCTGAAAATCCAGACCCGCCGCATCGGTAACGTCAACGAATCGGACCGCCGGAAAGGCTGCGACTTGCGGCGTTTCGGGGACGACGCCCGACTGCACGATCACTTCGCGGGTTGCGCTTCGATCCGTTCCCTCGTCGCCGCATCCCGACAGACCGCATCCGGTCACCGCCGCCAGAAAGGCAGCGACCGTTTGTAACCGGACGCGACATGCGAGAATCGGCGCTGGGCGCAGATACTCGCCGCGCCGCGGTTGTCCGCACGTTGAAAAGGACCGCCATTCCACCGGTGCGCTCAGTTTCGTTCGGAACTCCGCGCCGTGCCGCCTGGCGCCGGAGCGTTTCCTAGGGAAAGGGTGTAAATCACAATCGGTTCGGCGGCCCGATCGGCGTGCGAATGCGTTCGACGGTAAGTCCGGACGACTCGGTCGCGCGCGTTCTCGTCGGGACGAAGGCCCTCGTGCACATGCCGATGAAGGAGGCCCAATAACCCGGCGGCGGTGCGGCGCAAATCCGTCCGAGAGTCGCCGTTCGCAAGCAACTGCGGCGATGCGTCGAACACCGGGCGAACCGCCGCAATCAGGTCGAACCACGTATGCAACTTCGGCCGCCGCGGATCCGCGGGTTGACTCGCGTATCGCGCGATGTCTCGTGCCAGTCGTACTCCGCCGTCGATTCGCTCTTTGATTGGCGCGCCGCCATCCGTAAAGCGCTGCGCCAGATCGAATAACGCCGCGGCTTCGATCGTCCGATCCTCGCCCTCCGCGGGCGGCGCCTCCAAAGCCGAGCCAGCAAGCCTCACAAAACACTGCGACAATCCATAGTGAGCATCGAGATTCTCGAAGTCGAGCGCGAGCGTTTGCGAGTATCGCTCCACCGCTTTGATCAGCAAGGGTTCCTGAATCGCGGGGTCGTTCGCGCGTTGGGACCGCTTGTAGTACGTAGCCGCAAGATCGTTGATGATCGAGTAGTCCCGCGTGAAATCGAACTTGCGATCCGACGGCTGGTTGCGGGGATCGAGAATCTGCTCGTAGTTGTCGGTCGCTTCTGCGAGATGACCGTTCTGAACGTTGACCGCGCCGGAGAGCCACGCCAGCGTCCACCACGACTGAGGCTTTAGCGCTCGTGCGCGCCCTAACACCTCGGCGGCTTCGGACAGGCGGCCCAGGTCGAGGTACACTCGGGCGAGATTGAAGTACCCGTGTACTCGCGGCTCGGGATCGTCCAGCGCCGTCAAGCGCTGGAACGCCTCCTCGGCCTGCCGGAGTTCTCCGCGCTTCGATCCGGCGCCCCCTTCGAGATAACAGCCGATTCCGTAGTCGTTCCAACGCTGCCAAGCCGGTTCGATTGGCGACTCCTGCCGTGGAACGGCGAGCTCCCGATCCGACAGGCCGAGTACGATTCGGTCTTCGCACAAATCGACGATCGGCAGCCGCGGTATCTGATCCCGCAACTTCTCGACGATCCTGGCGACGACCGCCGCCTGGCGGTGTGGCAGTTGCGGAAAGCTCTCGGCCTGCCGCACCAACGCCCGGAATTCCGGATGATCTTGAATCGTCACGTAGCCGGCGTACTCGTAGTCGATCTTGCGGTATCGCAACCGCACTCGCAACTCGATGGGACCACCCGCATCGTCGGGAACTTGCAGGGAATAGTGTACGACTTGTGCCGCGCCCGGCGGTATCTGATGGTCGTAGACGGTCGCGTAAATATCCTGGGGGTTGTGGCGGTTGATCCGGTTGCCGTGCCGATCCAGCACTAGGGTATTGACGAAATGTGCCCAGCGGTCGACCTGGCCGGAATCTCCCGGGCCGTCGAGACCGCCGCTAAGACCGATCGAGCGGCCGCCGCAAGACGCCGAGAACTCCACCCAGACCTCATTCGAGTCGGTCGTGCCCTGCGTGAAAGCGTGGCCGACGTGCAGCGCGCGAATCACGACTTCGACGAGGTAGGTTTTTCCCCGAGCCAATGCGGGAACGTCGGGCCGTAAGGGCGCCGCGAGTTTACCGTCCGTCGTCCCGCCTTCCTTGATGCCGAAAATGTCAATTCTCAGTGGGCGGTCGGTTCCCACGGACTCACTTCCGCCCAGGAATTGTCTATGCCGCTCGATGGCAGCTTGAAACCCATTCGCGCCGGACGAAGCTTCCTCGCGCAAACTCGCCAGATAAGGAAGGGCCGTGTTGGCCCCCGGCGTCAAGTGGTCGTGGATCTTTCGTGTACCGGTCCCGTCGAAATCGCGACTGCCGAAGTCGTCGCTGGATTTCGTCGGCATGTGGCAGTCGTTGCACTGTGACTTGGCCACCGGCGGGTAGTAAAAGCCGCGCACGCCGTGGCCCGACGCACCGCTGAGCAAGTGACTATCGTAGTGGTTCTGTCCGCGCAAGAAGTCCTTGTAGTGGTTCAACGCCATGGGCAGACTGACTTTGTGGCACGTCGAACAGAACTCGGACGTGCGATGCAACGGCTTGAGCATCGACTTCTTGTGAAAGTCGGGCTGGGCCTTGATGAGTTGGCGGTTTAGCCAGCGTCCGAAAGCGTTGGAGGCGCCGGCGAACGGGTAGGGTTGCGGCGCCTCGATCGTGTAGGCGCCGTTACCGGCCGTGCTGTTGACGTGCGTAATGGAGTGACAAACGGCGCAACCAATCCCGAGGTGCGCCGTCGAGTCGCCCACGTCGTCGTACTCCGGATCGTCGAAAGCGCCGCTGAGAAATGGAACGGGATCGTGACAGCCGGCGCACCACCGCGAAGCGTGCGTGTCGCCGTCCCGCCGGAGCCCCACTTCGCGCGTTTCGCGAACGCTGAAGCGGTAGATCGGATTGTTGAACGAACTGAAGCGATGCGCCGAATGAAACCAGTCGCGGTACGCATCCGCGTGGCATTCGCGGCACGACTCGTCGATCGCCAGCGCGGCGGCGGGGATGTAATTGCCGTCTACCGTTCGCGTACTCGACGGCTCAAACAGGTTTGCGCCGTCCGCAGGGCCGGCCTCGTTCCACGGTTGTGGTCGACCGGCGTGCCAAGTGGCTATTGCGAGGAGAAATGCGCCCGTGAGCACGCCCCACGTCCGTGCCCATCGCCAACGAATCGGCGGATCGCCACCGTGCGCCATGAGGTATCCAATTCCGGCGGCCAACGGCGAAAGCACGTGTATTGCGTACGCCAAGCCTCTACCGAGACCGTCCGTGGCCAAGCGCGGAAGCGAGTCGAGTTGCACGAGCAGCACGCCGCAAAACAAGCTGGCCGAACCGAACGTGGTGAACGCAATGCTACCGCCAATCGCGAGCCGATTGCGCCGACACAACGTGTCGCGTAAACCGCGCAACGCGACGACGACGAACGGAACTGCCATCGCCAGGCCTGCGACGACGTGCGCGAAGAACACCCAAATCGTGGCTTGGTTCGTATACGTGTGGTCTAAGCACGCGTCGGCCAGAAACACGATGAGGCCGTAGAGTCCGGTCGTGCCCGAGATTCCGCAGCCAAGAAACAGCAGCGCCGCGAGTCGGTTGCGCGGAGGGCATTGCGAATGAAGCGGTAGAGCGCGGAGAGAATCAGCGCGCGGCAAAGGGACGCCGCTGCCCGATGCGTCCGACTGCCGTTGACCTTGGGGCATAGGACCTACTCGCGGACGTCGCGACGAACGTTACCGGCAGCGGGCAACCATTCTCAAAGCTCGCCGCCACGCGCACCGGAGAGGCGGTCGCGCTCGATCGAGGACCGGCAAGCGCTTCGTGCCACCTGTGGCGTCAATAATTTCTAAACAATATCTTCTTTATATTGTATTGGATCTCATCTTGCAACTTCCGCCGATCGGCGTCGTATTCTTGGAGCCAATTCGCGGCCGCCGTTGCGAGGTGCGTCTGGTCCGCCGTGAACCCGGTCACGGCGACGAACATCCCCTCGTGCGAAGAACTTACACGACATGCGCGGGGTACGCGACGAGACCGCCGAAGGCCGCCGTTTTGACGGGAACTCGGCCCGACGTAAGATTGCGTAGGAATTACGGTTCGATCGTCGTGGCCGCGACCGGAGGAAAGCCATGCGGGGTTTCAGTATCTGTTTTGGGCTTGCGATTGCCTTGGCGATGCGCGGCGGCGATCCTGCGTACGGTCAGCTATTTGGACCGCGAACGGAAGGACAAACGTTGTCGCGGCAACCTCGCCCCGGCCTCAGCGAGGCCGGCAGCCTCAGAGGTAACGAGCGATTCATCCGCGGTGCGCGGCGGCGAGGCGATTTCGTCGGCGGCGATGCGCGGGATCGACGCACGTTCGTTGGCGCTCAATCGGGCGCAGGAGCTGCGCGGCCCAGCGGCGACTTCGAAAATCCGGGGCCACGCCCTACGGCGGGAGTAGCAGAGCAACCGACGCCAAGCCCGAGCGCGCGCGCGCCGCTCTACGATCCGCGGTTGGTCGTCGGTTTTAGTTTTGACGAGCCGACGAGCACTGAACGTCAGCGGAACCTGGCCGCGCATCTTCAAGAGGCGCTGTGGCCGGAAACGCGGCTTCCGATCGAGGTGTTGCTGGCAGGGGACGCGGCCGTACTGCGCGGCGCGGTTGAGAGCGAGGAGGTTCGCCTAATGGCCGCTCGGCTGGCTCTGCTGGAACCGGGAGTGGCGACGGTTCGTAACGAACTGCTCGTCCGCTTGCCTGGGACTCTCGACGAAAACGCTGCGCCCGCCGCTCCTCCAGCCGCGCCGCAACACTAGTTTCGCTTGGCGTCTCGACGTTGCTGGTGCGCGGATCGGCTTCGCTTTCCCCAGTTTCCGGCGAAACCTCGTCGTCGCCCGCTGGCTGAATGGGCGCTGAGAAAAAATGACGATCGGCAAACGCACCGGGTACCGTGATCGTTACCGTGGTGTCGTCAACGGCTTGGGGAACGCCCTCGGTATTAACCTCGGAGGACGAGTCTTCTGGTCCCGCAGACACCTCGTGGGACGCCGGTGCCACGCCGGTTCGGCCATCCGCCGTTCGGCTTTGCCGGTGGACCCGGACTTCGGGCGCCGCGGGATCGTCGACGCCCGGCAACAATTGAAGCGACGAATCGGAGACGATCGCGCCGCCACCGGCGGGAGCAAATTTTGCGATCAGGCTGATGCGTTGCGTGGAACCACCTGCGTCGTCCCAAGGTAGCCAGAAACTGTACGAACTGCCCAGCGAGGACTCACTGTAGTGGGCCGGGACTTGCTCCGCCGTGAACACAAATTTTCGGTCGGGTCGCGTTCGTTGGCTGCCGTTACGATCGGTCGTGAATGCATAGACGGTCAACTCGCCGTCGACCTTCACCGCTTCGTCTAGCTGCTTGGCGTAGAACATGATCCGCCCGCCGAACCCGCGCACGCCCGGCATTCCGGGCTGGTTCATCACGGTGTTCGTCCACATCACCGTCATGCGGTCTGGCACCACCGGAACGTCATCATCGTCGTTCGCGGCGAAAAGGTGCTTGGGAAACTGGGGAACGGCGCACCCACTCGTTGCGAGACACAGCGCAAACAGTCCTACGGCGCCGCAAGTCAGACGAATCAATTTCAGGTATTTCAGTGGCTTGCTCATCTCACCCCCCGCGTCGGCAGAACGGCATCTTGCGCAGCGGGAAGATCTTGTATTGACGGCAGCCGGATCAACTTCGATTCGGGCTGCAAAAACGATGTGTCCGCGCGGCGCACATATTCTGCTGGACTCACCGCGAAGTCGCGGCCGTCGGCGCCCCAAGTCGCGTCGGGATTCCGTGCCTGAGGCGAAGTAGATTCCGAATCCTGCGCGTCTCTTCGCGGCGCGGGACGGGGGAGTACCGTCCGCGGTTCGGCGGCATTTCTGCGACCCGGGCTCGTGGTATCGCCAGCGTCGGGAGTTTCAAGCAACTCTGGATCGGCGGCTTTTTCGGGGAGCGGGTTTTCCGGCGCCGGCGCCGCTCCGCGCGGATCGAGATCGGGGTAGACGACCGCCGTATCGTGCTCGCACTCCGCGCAATCGGCGCTGCGGCACAGGTCGGCGTCGGCGCCGACGGCCCGGAGATCCGCGCAACACCAACTCATGCGCGCGGCCTCGATCTGCTTGAGTCGCTCCGCATCGGCGGGATTCCGGATCACGTGCGGTGTGAGCACGATCAACAGTTCACTTCGTCGCGTCGTAAGCGAGTCGTACCGGAACAGACCGCCGAGGATCGGCAAATCCGAAAGATAGGGCACTCTCCGATCGATGGAGGACGAACTCTTGGCGATCAAGCCGCCTAATACGATGGTTTCTCCGTTTGCGGCGCTGACGGTCGTTTGGGCGGTCGTGGTGTTGATGCGCGGCGATCGAATGACTTCGCCCGTCGCCGAAATCGATACCGGCACTCCCTCGGCCTCCGGGCCGAGTTCGGACTTTTCCGCGTCGATCTCCATGACGACCATGCCGTCGGGGCTGATGCGCGGCGTAACGCCCAGGATCAAGCCGACGTTCTCCAAGGCAACGCTATTGACCTGACCGATTTCATTGATCGTCGTGGAAACGATTCGCGGCACGCGTTGACCGACCTGTATAAAAGCGGGTTGATTGTCCAGCGTCGTGACTTGCGGGCGGCTGAGCACGTCGAGGCGGCGGGATTCCTGCAGGGCACGAATCAGCACGCTGACGCTTTCGCTCCCCGCCGAGAATACCAGTCCCCCGTATCCAAGCTCGTTGTTGATCCGTCCGACGGAGAAATTCGTGAGGCCCTGCGTCCCCACGCGGCCGGAAGTCGCCAAACTGCGATCGCTTGCGCCATTGCCCAGCGGAGCATTGTTAAACGCATAACCGGGCGTCAACGTGGCGGATCGCAGGACTTCGTTGGTCGTCGTCAGCGTGCCGCCGCCGGCAACCGACTGCGACGATGACGAGACGGTCGTGATCAGGTTGCCCAGCAAGCTGCGGTCAAACAACACCGAATCTTGCAGACCGAACTCTGCGCCCAATTCATCGGCGTCCTGTAGCGTGACTTCGCCGATCAATACTTGAATGAGGACCTGCGGCGGCTCGGCGTCCAGTTTCTGCACCAATTCCTGAATGTCTTCGAAGTAACGCGGCGTCGCACTGATGACCAAAGCGTTGCTTACCGGCTCGGGCACGACCACCACTTCGTTCTCGATTTGCTGAAACGGGCTCGATTGGTCGGCCGCCGCGCGCTGAACCTGTCGTTCGCTCCTTAGAAACTCGTTCACGGTCGCGGCGACATCCAGCGCAGGCGCATTCTTCAAGCGATAAACGGAATTCTTGCGCTGCTGCACTCCTTTTTCGTCCAGACGCAGCAACAGGGCCTCGACGATCTTCAGGTCGCCCATCGACCCCGTGGCGACGATGCTATTCGTACGCGCATCCACCGAGAAACGCAGCGGGGCGAGCGACGATTCGCCTTCGGCGCCCGCCAACGCCGGCTGCCCCGCCGCTTGAGTGGGCAGCGCCGAACGAAGCGTCTGTACCAGCAATCGCGCATCTCCGTTCGTCACGCGAAATACCTTGATTTGCGCGACCGCGGTGGGAGACTCGTCCAATTGCCGGATCAACTCCTCGACGAGTTCCATGCTTTCCGCGGGAGCGGTCGCCACGATCGTGTTCGCGCGGACATCGGGGGTGACCTTTACTTCGTTGAGTATTCCCGAACGAATCGTCCGCTCGCGGTCGGCATCGACCGCGAGCAATTCCAGCACGGCGGACTTTTGCGCCGCGGCAGTTCCCTTCGCGGTGTCGATGGCGCCCTGTAAAACCGTTGCCAGGTCGGATGCGAGCGTATTCCGTAGCCGGAATACCCGTACTTGGTGCACGGCGTCGCTGCGCGGCGTGTCGATGCGCGCGATCAGCAGGGCTACTTCCTCGATGTCTCGCGGCGATGCGTGTACCGCCACGGCATTCGTTCGAACGTCGGCCGTTACGACGACCCGCGGTCCCAGGCCGGTCCGTTTGGCGAAGAACTCTTGAACTGTCGTCGCCGCCGTGGCTGCCGGTGCATGACGCAGGCGAAACACACGCAGTTGCGTATTCGCGGCGACGGGCCGATCAAGCTTTGCGGCAAGCTCCCGAACCGATTTGATCGCCTCGCCCCAGCCGATGAAGAGCAGGGCATTGGGCTTAACGAGCGGTTTGATGCTGATGCGGCCCTGTAGACCGGCAATGAGATCCTTGTGAACTTCCGTCATCAGCGTCGCCACCGACTCGCTGGACGCATGCCGCAGTGGATAGACTTCGATTTCGGGTTTCGTTTCCACGCTGAGTCGTTCGATCTCTTGGATCAGCCGCATGACTTCTTCGACGTCGCGATCGTTGCCCCGCAGAATCAAGGCGTCTAGGTCCGGAAGGGCTTCGATTTCTACATCGACGCCGGCCTGACGCAAACGTTCCCGAACGTCGTTCGAGACGCGTTCGTCGTTTGACGGTTGGCGAGTGGGAACGCCTTCCTGGTCGCCCGGGCGCGCTGCCCCGTTGGCCGGCGACGGTTGCTCCACGTCGTCGGGAGGCGCGAAGTAGGCCGCGGGCGAAACGTGCCGATTCGGCGCCAGACTCGATCGATCGGCGGGATCGCGCGGCGGATTCGTCGGACTCGGACCGGAATCGGCCGGACTCGCGGGCACGGAACCGCTGGGCCGGGACGCGTCGCCGGAGCCCACGCCTCGGACGGCGTCGGCCGCTCTTCTGACACTCGCCAGATCGGCACGTCGTAGCGCCACGACGCGCTCGGTATTGCCCTGTGCCGGGCGGCGATGCGCCATGCTATCGACGAGTCGCGACAATTGCGCAACGACCTGGGGCGGACCCTCCATGCGAATGGCGTTGCCGGCGCGATCGACGTCCACGATGACGTGGCCGCGCCCCATGGCCGCCGCCAATTCATATCGCGAAGCATCCGCCGACTGCCCCAAGAACCGCCAGCGTGTGGCGAACAGATCGCGCATGGCCAAAGAAAACTGTTCCGACGTCAACCAGCCAAGACTGGCATTTCGAACGGCGACATCCGGAGGCGACTGCGTCGCCAGACCGTATTGCCGCTCGATCTGCGCGAGAATTCGCGGGTCCGCCAAGATGAACAACCGCGATTCCGCAGGGGCGGCGGAGACCCTCACCTCCGAGTCCGAAGCAAAGTCCGCGCGCAGCCGAGGCACCAGCGTCTCCAAGGTGGCGGGTTGGCAGGCGTAGGACCGCAAAACCGGCTGGGCGCGCGTCGGCGCCGGCGGATGGTCGACCGACTGGATTAACTGTGCCGCCACCTCTTGGGCGCCGCTGGGCCCGCGAATCAGCACCTGCCGGTTGGCGGCGTCGGCGATTACGGACACCGAACCGTCCGAAGGCAGGATGTCCAGCAGCAGCCGCTCTACTTCGGCGACCGCCATATACTTGATCGGGTACTCGCGATCCTCAACCCTGGAGGCCGTTTTCGCAACCACGATTGCGGCCGCAATCGTTAGTCCGCCGGCGATTCCCGCGAGAATACGGCATGTGCCGAGCCGCGAAATCCCGTTCTTCGGCCATCGAATCATATTTGCCTACGTCTGCTTCGTCGAACGCACGACGCGAAAGCGTCTGCCGGGTCGCATCAAAGTGGCGGATAGTAGAAAGAAGGTCCGGCGACAACAAGACCATCGTGTGCCTTCATGCGCTGCCGTTTGGGCGTCACGATTGTAGGTGGGAAAATCGGCTGTGATTTGGTACTGTCTGTCGGATTGCCTATTTTCCGCTTTGATTGCAGGAGGTTTGGC
>QEVJ01000098.1 GCA_003576845.1 Planctomycetota bacterium | reverse complement strand
GGTCGTGTGCCGGCCGCACGCTTCAGCGAATTTTTGCGCGTAAAAGCGATAGTTGCGGAAAGTATCTTCCGCAACGCGCTTGCTGGCGGCGGCGAGAAACGCCTCCACCAAGTCGGCCACGCGGGCGTCGGAGACATCCGGCCGCCGGTGGCGAACAAGCATCAGCTCGTGGAATTTTCGCTCGGCTTCGGCTTTGTTCGCCCGTCCTTGCGCCAAGCGGACCTTCT
Source organism: Planctomycetota bacterium (assembly GCA_003576845.1). Taxonomy (GTDB): domain Bacteria; phylum Planctomycetota; class Planctomycetia; order Pirellulales; family PLA5; genus PLA5. The sequence continues at coordinate 29,862 of QEVJ01000098.1, read as the reverse complement.
TGCCGCCGACCGTCACCATCCACCAACCGACGTCTTTGCGAAACCAGATTTTATTCGGACGCGACATCTTCCGACCCTCCGATCAAAAAGTCCCCGATGCACCAGGGCTGATCGCAGGATCGGCTCAGCTTCCCGCTCGTTTGCCGCGGGCAGGAAGCCTTTCGATTAGTACGGAGTTTAGTACGGAGCAGTCGGCTTTCTTCAAAAAAGCCTAGCACGCCCGGCAGGATTCGAACCTGCAACCCTCGGTTCCGAAGACCGATGCGCTATCCAATTGCGCCACGGGCGCGTGCTGTGGCTGTTGGCCGCGATGTTTGACTATGCGGCGACCTGCCGCCGACTTCCCGCCTCGTTCGCGACTTGTTGTCGCTGGCCGAGAATATCAAGGTGCTACTATCGCGTGATTTTACTACCTCTGGACTGGCTTACCCTCGCGTCAGACACAACCGATTCCCGCGGGTTCGCCACGTGTCTTGGCTTGGCCGCTCGCGGGAGCGCATCCCGCTTGAGAATCGCCCACGGATCGTTGCGATCCGCCCGCGAACCTACTGGTGGCGAACCGCTCTCAAGTCTACCGTGGCCGCGTGGCCAAACAAGCCCGGCGAGCGCGACAAAGTGCCGTCCGCGCGGACGGCAATCGTCTGCGCGGCGGCCCGCCAACCTATCCGCCGATTTGATACATTGCGCGGTCGGGACGGATGAAGTCTTCGTCGTCGATGCCGTGGCCTGGTTTTTTCGCGGCGACGCAATCGCGGACCAGTTCGGCGAGGTCGCGGTCGCTGCCGCCGCCGCGCATCAGCGCGCGGGCGTCCCATTCGACGAGCGAGAACAGGCAATTCCGCACTTTACCGTCGGCGGTGAGCCGCAGCCGGTTGCAGTCGCCGCAGAACGGCTGACTCACCGGGTTAATGAAGCCGACCAGCCCGCCGCCGTCGGCATAGGCGAAGTCGGTCGCGGGTTGCGACGGGTCGGGGCGCTCGGCCGGGACGAGTTGCGCGACTTCCGCGGTAATGAGGCGGCGGATTTCCTCGCCGGTGAGCACCTGGTCGGTCTGCCAGGCGCCGTCGGCGTCGAGCGGCATGTATTCGATGAAACGGAGTTCGAGCGATCGGTCGCGGGCAAAGCGGGCGAGCGGCACGACTTCGGCTTCGGTCAGGCCGCGAATCGCGACGGCGTTGAGGCGAATCTTATCGAAACAGACGCGCTGTGCGGCGGCGATGCCGGCGAGGACGCGGTCGAGCCCATCGCGGCGGGCGATGCGGCGGAACGTCGCCTCGCTAAGCGCGTCGAGCGAGATATTTACCCGGCGGAGGCCGGCCGCCTTCAGTTCCGCGGCTTGCTCTTCGAGGAGGATGCCGTTGGTCGTAAGGGCGAGGTCGTCGATGCCCGGCAGCGCCGCGAGCCGCGCGACGAGCCGCGACAGACCGTGCCGCACCAGCGGTTCGCCACCCGTGAGGCGGATCTTATTGACGCCCATCCGCGCGACGACGGCGACGAACCGCTCGATTTCCTCGTAGGACAGAATCTCCGTCCTCGGCTTGAACTCGACGTGCTCGTCGCTCATGCAATAGAAGCAGCGGATGTTGCAGCGGTCGGTAACGCTGACCCGCAAGTTCGTATGCAGGCGGCCGAAGCGGTCGATGATGGGATCGAAGTTAGCCACTTTGGACACGGAGGGCGCGAGGAAATGCAAAAGGCAAAATGAAAAATGCAGAACTCCGGGAGCCAAGCACAACGCGGACGTCAATTGCCCCGTCTTCTTTCATTTTACATTCCTCATTCTGCATTTTGCATTCCCTCCGCGGCGAGGCGGCGAGGCGATCAGTGCTCGTGCTCGTGTCCGCCGTGGTCGTGGGCTTCGCCTTGAAAGAGCGGGTGGTTCTTGTTGCCCCGGCAGGCGATGTAGGCGATGAGGTCGAGGATCTCGTCGCGGGTGAGCTTGTCGAGCAGGCCCTTGGGCATCAGCGAGACGTCGATCCGCTGACGCTCGTCGATGCTGCTTTTCGGAATCTCGACCGGCTTGGGGGCGGCGAGCGGGTTTTCGACGATCGTCACCGCGTCGTCGGTCTCCTTGAGGATGAGGCCCGTAATCATCGCTCCGTCGTCGGTGAGCAGCTTCGTTTGGTAGAATTTCTCGTTGATCTTGGCCGACGGTTCGAGCATCTCCTTGAGAATGTCGACGGGGCGGAGCTTTTCGTCGAGCTGGACGAGGTCGGGGCCAAACTCGCTGCCGACGCCGTCGAGCTTGTGGCACGCCTGACAGTTGGCGACCTGGAACAGGTGCTTGCCGTTGTTGTACGAGCGGCCGCCCTGCAAATGCTCGACCGCCGACGCGAGATCGTCGAGCTTCCACTCGGTTCGCGGGCGGCGGTCTTTGAGCAACTCGTCGCGGATCGGGAGCGGATTGGCGGCAAGGTACTTTTCGGGGTCGGCGAGATAGGCATCCAAATCGTCGACCACGTAGAGGGCGCCGTACATGCGACGCCAGTGGCCGGGATAGGTGCACACGAACGGATAGACGCCCGCTTCGGCGGGGGCCGTGAACGAGAGTTTCTGCGAGCCGCGGGGCTGGATCAGCCGGCTGGCGAGCAGAATTTTGTCAGACGGCGGGACGAATTGCCGCTCGGCGGACTTTGGATCCTGGGCGGTTGCTTCGGCGAGCTGGCCGACTTCGGCGAGCGATCCGGGTTTGACGATCACGAAGTTGTGCGGCATCAGGTCCGTGTTCTCGAAGAGGAACTCGACGGGTTTGCCGGCCTTGACGGCGAGGAGTTCCTTGTCGAACGACATGCGTTCGAGCAGCGTGCCCAGGCGAATGACGCGGACGCCGAGATCGCCGAGTTCGGCGCGAATCTTTCGCGCGGCGTCGCTGTCGAGGAGCGTGGTGAGTGAATAGGCGAGTTCCTGGGCATCGAGCGCGGCGGGCGACGTGCGGTCGGCGACCGGCGTCTTGCGGAGGTAGTCCATCGTCGTTTCGATCAGCGGGGCGGCCTCTTCCTTGGGCCAGGTTTCGCGAGGCAGACGCTGGAGCGCTCGGATGGCCGCGACGCGGTCGACGTCTTCGCGCACGAATTCGGCGAGGGTGGCGAAGGTTTTCGGTTCCTGACCGCGGACGGAGACGAGCGCGTTCATGGCCGCGCGGCGGATGAGCGCGGCCGGCCCGCCACCTTCGAGGGCAAACTCGACCTTGGGTTTCGGCGTCGGCACGTTTTCCTGGGTAAAGACCTCGGTACGCTGGGCGCCGAGCACTTTGAGCGTGAAACCGTTGAGGCGTTCGCCGAGGTTGCCGTCGGCGCGGTTGTAGACGACGATTTTCTCGACGGGTACTTCCTCGCCGAGGTCGACTTCCCACCACGGCTCGCGGGTGTTCTCTTGAGTGTGCGTCTGACCGCCGCTGCCGTAGGTGTCGGAGGCGTTGCCGTCGAGGGCCTTCATGGCGTCGCCGCCGTGGGCCGTGTTCTTTTGCGAGGCCTTGCCGCCGCGGGCGACGTTGCGGCCGTCGCTGTAGACCTCGACTTCGGCGAGCGTGAGCGTGCGGCTGCGGCCGGGAAGTTCGATCCGCACGAACCGGCCGAGCGTGCCCTTGGCGCTGGCCGCGGGACCGAAATCGCTGGGTAACCCGACGAGCAGCGGTTCGATCTTGGCGTAAAGACTCGCCCGCACGCCGCCATCGGCAATGAGCGGGACCGCGGCGAGGAAATCGCGCAGGCCGTTCACCGATTTCGAGGCGAGCGCCCACGCTTTGTCGGCGGAGCCGTCGACCGAGACGAGCGTGACGAAGGCGACCTGGCGAATGTCGGGCTGTTTCGCGCTCGTGGCGAGCTTTTCGAGTTCGCCGCGGGCCGCTGCAAGTTCGCCGCCCCCGCGCGACGCGAGCAGCCGCAGCAAGTCGAACACGACGCTTTCGTCGCGGGCTTTTTCTTTGGTGTCGAGCGTCTGCACGGCTTCCAGCAACACGCTCAGCTCGCTCTTTTTCGCTTCGGCGGCCAGCCCGCGCACGGCGACGCGACGCTGGTCGTCCTGCAATCCGGGGCGATAGAGCATTTCGAGGTATACCGCGCGGTTCTTTTTCATCGCGAGGAGTTGCTCATTGCTCATGTTCTTGAGGAAGAACCGGGCGCCGGCGTCGGTGGTGACGGGGACGGTTTCGCCTTTGGCGAGGACGGCTTTCCAGTACGGCTCGATGGCGCGCATCGTTTCGCCGCCGACGAAATCGACGTACGGGTCGCTGGACTGTTCGGCGGCGATGAGCGGGACTTCGACGGCGTCCGGCGCGGTGAAGAAGCTGGCCGCGCGGACCGCCTCGAGCCGCACGCGGGGATGCTCGTCGCTGGCGAGTTTCTTCAGCCGTTCGAGCGAATCCGGCACGCGATCGCGCCAATAGCAGAGGACGCGCGTCGCCGCGGCGCGAGCGCGGAAGTCGGGCGACGCGAGAACGCGGCCGAGCAGCTTGGCGTCGACCGTGTCGTGAAACTGCTTGAGCCAAAGGGCTTCGAGCAGGTTGTGCTGATAGCTCTCGGCGTTCTGATCGAGCGCGGCGACCCATTTGTCGAGCGCGGCAATTACGTCGGCGCTTGGCCGAGCGCTCAATTCGATTTTGGCGCGATAGCGGACGCGGTTCTCCGGTTCCTTGAGCAGATCGAGCAACTTCTCGATCGGTTCGCCGGCGATTCGAGCCGGTTCGAGCAGCGGGCGGCTCGGGTAAGTAATGCGATAAACGCGGCCGTGCGTCTGGTCGCGGTTCGGGTCGCGTAAATTGTGCTGCATGTGGCCGATGATCGGGTTTTGCCAGTCGGACATATAGATCGCGCCGTCGGGACCGATCTCCATGTCGGTCGGTCGGAACTTCTCGTCGCTCGACGACACGATCGGCTCCATTTCCGTACCGGCGAAGCTGCCGCCGCGGTCTTCGATCTTGTAGCGCAGCAAACCTTGGAAGCCGATCACGTTGCCGACGATCAGGTCGCCTTGCATGTCGTCGGGAAAGTGGCGGCTCGAAAGGTATTCGATGCCCGGGCAAGGGCGCGTGCGCTGCTGATAGACTTGCGGCGTGCCGCGGTGCTTGTCGGGAAAGTTGACGTGGCCGGAGAAGAGCGCGGCGTGATAGGGCTGCGAACCGGTGCCGTCGACGACGATGTCCTGACCCCAGCGGTCGAAGGCGTGGCCGTGCGGGTTGGCGAAACCGTACGACACGTAGACGTCGAACTTGCTCGTTCGCGGCTCGAAGCGGAACACGCCCGCATTGGCGCAGCGCTGCGGCGGCCCCCACGGCGATTCGACTTGCGTGTGGTGAAACGTGCCTTCTTGAAAGTACAGCGCGCCGCCGGGATCGAACGTGAAGCTGTTCGAGGTGTGGTGCGTGTCGGCCGAGTCGAGACCGCTCAGTACGCGCTCGCGAACGTCGTACTTGTCGTCGCCGTCGGTGTCTTTGAGGAACATAAGGTCGGGGGCCATCGCGACCAGCACGCCGCCGCCGTAGAACTCGAAGCCGGTCGGATTGTGCAGATCGCCGGCGAACGTTTTGCACTTGTCGGCGCGGCCGTCGCCGTCGGTATCTTCGAGGATCAGCAGCTTGTCGTCCATCGGTTCCTTTGGCTTCCAATGCGGATAGGTTCGCCAGGCGGCGACCCACAGGCGGCCCTTGGTATCGAAGGCCATCTGCACCGGATTGACCATTTCCGGAAACTGTTCCTCGGACGCGAACAGGTTGATCTTCATGCCCTTGCCGAGAGTCATTTTTTCGATCGCCGCTTCGGCGCCGAGGAAAACGTGCTTGCCGCCGGGGAGCGGGCCGGGTTTGTTCGTTTTCACTTCGAGGAACGGCGGGGTATTGGCGTCGTCGACTTTGAGCTGGCTGCCGCGGGCGAGGGCCCAGATGCGCTGGTCCCGGTTGGCGGTCATCACGTCGAGGACTTCCATTTCGCGCTCTGCAACGACGCGGTTGGTTTGGCCGTCGACGAATTGCAGGTCGGCGCGGCCGCCGTAGATCGAATAGCCGTCGGTCGTGCGATAGCGGTTGAACCAGTAGAAGTTCTTCTCGACGACGGCGGCGCGAAGTTTTTGCAGTTCCGTTTCGGTCGGCTGCTTGGCGCGTTCGCGTCCCGCGAACAGGGCGGTGTCGATGATCTCGGCGACTTTGCGATTGCCGGATTCGTTCAGGTGGACGCCGTTGATCGTGAGCGGCGATTTGGCGTCGGCGTAGGCGGCTTGCGTCGGCCCGAAGAGATCGACGAACACGGCGCCATTGGCGGCGGCCACTTCGGCCATCGCTTGCGTATAGAGCTTTAGCCGTGCGTTGTTCGCCGTGCCGTCCGGAAGATGGCGATCCTTGAGGTCTTCGTGCGCGATCGGCGAGAAGATGACCACGCGGGGGCCCGTCTCGCCGTTGTACTTCTGCTCTTTCGTGCGCTTGATGAAGCTCGCCAGGTCGCTCTTGAATTTGTCGAGTCCTGCCTCGCCGGCGTAGGACTCGTTGTAGCCGAAGAAGGCGAAGACCAGGTCCGTCTTGTGCTTCGCAAGATGCTCGTCGGGCGAGCCGAATCCGGCCGAGCGGAGGCGGAGCGTCAATTCATCGCCGGAGTAGCCGAGGTTGCGGATCGTCAGTTCGTGATCCGGAAAGCGGGCGTGGAGCAGCGTTTCGAGCCAGCCGTCGTGCTGCATCCGGTCGGCGAGCGTATTGCCCACGATGGAGATGTGGTCGCCGTGGGCGAGGTCCAGCGGGGCGGCTTGTGCGACGGTCCCGTTCGCGAGAACGCCGCACAAAGCGACAGCGAGAAAACCCGATGCGAGCGCGGAAGCGGCGCGGTTCATTCAACGAGGTCCTTGTGAGGGCGGTACGCGAGAATCGCAAGGTGGGAAACGGGGCGGATTCGGGACGATGCACGCAGGACGTGAATCGGCGCAGGATTATTATTGTAATTCCCGGACGGTGCCGTGGGCAGCCTTGTGCAACGCTTTTGCGGCTAGCTGCCTAATACGCGGACGACCGATTGCGTCGGAATCGCGGGGTGGTGGAATCTCGGCGAAGTTGCTCGCTCCCCGGACCGTGCGGTAAAATGGCATGGCGGTTCCGGCGGTTCGGGGTTGTGGAGCGGTTGTGGAGATGAGGGCGCATGGTTATCGGACTGGCCACACACATCGAATCTCGGTCGGACGTTTGTGGGGGCAAACCGTGTATCGCGGGAACGCGTATTCGGGTTCAGGATGTCTACGCCTGGCACGAACTTAGGGGGCAGTCGCCGGAGGAGATCGTTGCCGACTTCCCCCAGTTGACTCTCGGACAGGTGTACGCCGCGCTAGCATATTCTCACGATCATCGCGACGAGATTCTTGCGGCCGTCGCCGAGGAGCGCACGTGGGCGGAACAGATGAAGGCGGGCCACCCTTCGAAGCTACTCGCCAAAGTTTCGGGCAAGGATGTCGACGATTCGATTTCACCTTGACGAGCACGTTTGCGGCCGCAATCGCGGTGGGGCTGCGCCGTCGCGGCATCGATGTGACGACGGCACATGCCGCGGGCTTGGGCGGGGCGGAGGATCTCGCCCAAATCGAGTTTGCGCGCCAGGAAGTTCGCGCGATCGTCACGCACGATCGCGATTTTCCGCGTCATCATGCCGAAGGCGTCGCGCACGCGGGAATCTTCTACTGTCATCAAGACAAATACAGCGTGGGCGAATTGCTTTCGTTGCTCGTGGTCGCGCACGGGGTTTTTTCCGCGGAGGATATGATCGGGATGTCGGAGTTTCTTTAGTGCCTAGTCCAGCACGCTCGGCGCGGTCGGGAGACCGGCGGCCACGGCGGATCGACAAATGAACTTGAACCAGGATATATCGACAAATGAACTTGAACCAGGATATGATGAGTTGGTCACGATACAATGAACTTGAAGTCGTCGTTTGGGCACATGGGCGACGGAGGATAATACGGTGAAGTTCGAACGCATCACACACAATCCATCCGTAATGGGCGGTAAACCTTGTATCCGCGGTTTGCGCGTGACCGTGGGCACCGTGCTTGGACTCCTGGCAACCGGCAAGTCGCGCGAACGCATCCTCGAAGCCTATCCGTATTTGGAACCCGAGGACATTGAGGCGGCACTGGCGTATGCGGCTTGGAGGCTGGAAGAGCGCGAAGTACCGCTGGTCGTGCCATGAGCGTTCGCGTGGTCATCGACATGAACTTGTCGGCCGAATGGGTGGCCGAGTTTGCCAAGCACGGTTGGCATGCCGTTCACTGGTCAACGATCGGCGACCCGCGCGCCGGCGATCCGGAAATCATGGCCTGGGCGAATGCCAATGGATATGCGGTGTTCACACACGATCTGGACTTTGGCACGGCGCTGGCGCTCACGGACGCAACGGGCCCGAGCGTAATCCAAGTTCGTGGACCCTTTGTGCTTCCCGAGGACATTGGTCCGGTCGTGATTGCGGCGCTGCATCAACACGACGCGGCGCTTGCGGCAGGCGCGTTGGTGGTGATTGAGCCAGCGAACGTTCGCGTGCGCCTATTGCCGCTTTAGTACCGTTGGTCGTTCGTCCAACCCATCGCACCCCCGCAGCGCGACGCTACCACGGATTGACCCAATCGCCCCATTTTTCGAGATAGCTGCGGTAGGCGGCGATTTTTTCGCTTTGGCCGATGAGCCACTCTTTGGTTTCGGCGATCAGGCCTTGTTCTTCATCGAGGGTGAGTTGGCCCAAGAGCACGCGCGTGCGGAGAAAGACGAAATACGTGTCGAGCACGTCGCAGCGGCAGTAGTCGTTGATCTCGGCCAGCTTGCCCGCTTCGAACATGTCTTGGACCATGTCGCCTTGGACGTCCATTTTGCCGGGCTTGCCGAGAAGATTGGCGGCGAGGTTAAGGCCGCCGGTGAAGCGGGTCGCGCCGAAGTTCGTGAGCAGGTCGTAGAGGTCGATGTGGGCCAGCGTGTTGTAGCGGTTTCGCGGCTGGTCGTAGGTCTTTAGCTGCGTGTTGAACCACCGCGGGACCGCGACGCCGTAGCGAAACGCGGCGAGTTCCAACAGCGGCAGGTCGAACGAGCGGCCGTTGAAGCTGACCAGCGTCGGCTGGCCGTACTTTTCCCACCCGACCCAAAAGTCGCGGGTGATCTTGTGCGGGCGGAACTCGGGTTCGTCGAGGACGACGAGATCGAGCAACTGGTAATTCGCGCCGACTTTGGCGATGGCGACGGAGAGCGGAATCTGGAATGTGTACGGGATGAAGTCCGATTCGTACTTCTCCATCAGCTCGGCGCGATAGCGGGCGACGGCTTCGGTCGGGTCGCCGGTATGGGCCGGCTCGCGAAGTTTCGAGACGAGCGCTGCATCGGCGGCGGATTCCGTGTCGAAGACGAGATAGCGGACTTCGTTGCGGGCCATGGGTGGTGCTCCCGGCGGTGACGTTGCGTCGCGGTCGGCGATTAGGCTACCACAACCGCGCGGTTTCGGCGACGATACGCCGCGATTTGAACTGTCGGGACGGCGACATGAGCGAATTGAGCTTTGGCATTCGCGACGAAATGGGCGACGACGGCGCTGCGGTCGATGCCGTGCTCGTTCGCGCGTTTGGAGGTCGCGGCGAGGCCGAGCTTGTCGCGGCGCTGCGGCGCGAGAGACACGTCGCCGTATCGCTCGTGGCGACCGTTGACCGGGCGGTCGTCGCGCACTTGCTGTTCAGTCGTTTACAGATCTTTAGACCAGGCAATGTCGACGCTGGTTTGTCCCTCGCCCCACTCGCCGTCGATCCGGCGTTTCAGCGGCGCGGGATCGGGTCGGCTTTGGTGCGGGCCGGGCTGGACCGGGCGCGGGCGGTGGGCGAGCGGATCGTGTTCGTGCTGGGCGATCCGGGATATTACGGGCGGTTTGGGTTTTCGGCGGAGGCGGCGATGGGATTCGAGTGCGTCTATGCTTGCGAGGCGCTTCAGGCGATCGTGCTCGACGGCGACTGGCCGGGAGCGGCAAAGGGCAAGGTCGTCTATCCGCCGCCGTTTGCCGCGTTGGGGGAATGAATTGTCCGTGCAGAAACGCGGGGAGATTCTCGCGATTAGCTGCGGCTGAAGTCGGCAATTCTTGTGGGTTCGTTCGCACGCCCGTATAGTTTAAGCGGGGGCCGCTAGGACGGCGCGGGTTAACGTCGTTTTCAATGGTCGGGTCTTGCGCCGCTTGTCCTGACCTACACGTTTTGCTCTTTGGGCGAACCTTGCGGCCGCTTGGAGCGTAGCGGTTGGTTGAGGCGCTCGCGCGCTTCGGGAACGAGAACCAGGCATGACTGCGAAACCACAAGCGACGCCGGCGAGGACTGCGAACGCCGACGACGGCGAGGTCGTCGTCGCCACGCAGAGCTTGTCGAAGGTCTATCGCGACTTTTGGGGCCGGGAGAAGGTCCGCGCGCTCAAGGCGCTCGACCTGGAAGTTCGCCGCGGCGAAGTGTTCGGTTTGCTGGGGCCGAATGGTTCCGGCAAGACGACGACGATGAAGTTGCTGCTCGGCTTGCTCTTTCCGACGCGCGGCAAGGCGTTGGTGTTCGGCCGCGAGGCGACCGACGTGGCGAAGAACGAGCGGATCGGGTATCTGCCGGAGGAATCGTATCTTTATCGGTTCTTGAACGCGGAAGAGACGCTCGATTTCTACGGGCGGCTGTTCGACATGCCCGCGGCGACGCGGCGGCAGCGGGCGGCGGAGCTGATCGAGAAGGTCGGGCTGGGCTGGGCGAAGCGCCGGCCGCTCAAGGAGTATTCCAAGGGAATGACGCGGCGGATCGGGCTCGCGCAGGCGCTCATCAACGATCCCGAACTCGTCCTGCTCGACGAACCGACGAGCGGACTCGACCCCATCGGCACGCGGGAGATGAAGGACCTGATCCTGGAACTCAAGGACCGCGGCAAGACGGTCATCATGTGCAGCCATTTGCTGGCCGACGTGCAGGATGTGTGCGATCGGATCGCGATTTTGCACCAAGGCGAACTCAAGGAACTCGGCCGCGTCGACTCGCTGCTCAAGGTCCGCGATGTGACGCAAATTCAAGCGGCCGGACTGTCGAAGGCCTGCGAAGCCGAGGTTTGCTCCGTCATCGAGCGGCACCACGGCGAATTGATTTCGCTCGACAACCCCACGGCGACGCTGGAAGACCTGTTCCTGTCGATCGTCCGCGACAGCGAAGCGCGGCCGGGCAAACGCGCGGGCACGAAAGGCGAGAAGGCGCGGAACGTGGATCGCGAAACACCGAACAAGGCGGCACACGCCGACTAACCGCCGCGCCGAATCTCCCTGTCCCCCGACCCCCGATCTCTGACCCCTGACTCGTGGTCCTCGAATCGCCCGTCGATCCGTTGTCCGTTTGGTTTCCCGGCGCGCTGGCGTCCTGGGCGATCGTCGCGGTTGCGCTCGCTGTGATCGGCGTGGTGGTGGGACTGCTCATCGGCGTGGTGCGGTTCGGACCGACGGCCGCAGCACGGGGATTCGTCGATCTCATGGCCGACGCGGGCCGCGACTGGCTACATACGTCGCCGCGGCGCGTTTGGGCGCTGGCCGTGCTCGCGATTCGAGAATCGGTGCGAAACCGGATCGTCGTGGCGCTGGCCGTGTTTGCGGCGCTGTTGATGTTTGCCGGTTGGTTTCTGACGGGCGGCAACGACCCGGCCAAGCTGTATATCGAAACCGTGTTCGAGTGGACGGCCGTGCTCGTGGCCCTCGTGGCGTTGCTGGTCGCTGCGTTCAGTTTGCCCAACGACATCAAGCACCGGACGATCTATACGGTCGTGACCAAGCCGGTGCGAGCGCACGAGATCCTGCTGGGGCGAATCCTCGGATTCTCGCTGGTCGCGGCGGGATTGCTGGCGATCATGGCAGGCGGCGGCTATGCGTTCATCGGGCGAATGCTCGATCATCGGCACGAAGTCGATGCGACGGCGTTCGAGGACTTGGAGCTTCCTCCGCCCGGCGGCAAGTTCGACGAGAACACGCTGGTCGAAACGGGCCGGTTGAGCACGGCGGGCGATCACCACCATCGCTTTTCGCTGTCCGCCGGCGGGATCGGCGTCGCGGAGAGCGAGTCGGGACACTGGCATCTGGTGACCAAGGACGTGACGCCGCGAATCGCCGGCGCTCGCATTGACCCGGGCGATGCCACGCGCGTGCTCGTGCGGTTCACGGAACCCATGGATCCCGTTGCGGCGGCCAAGGCCGAACATTATCGGCTCTCGGGTGGACAGGGCGTGCGTTCGGCCAGCATTTCGACGGACAACCGGACCGCAACGCTCGAGCTCGATGCTCCGGCGCGCGTCGGCGAAACACAGGTTGCGGTAGCGGAGGCGGTGACGAGCCGGTTGGGCAAGGCCCTGGCGTCGACCGAAAGCGTCACCGTCGTCGATCGCGATCCGCCACGCGACGGGTCGGCGTATGAAGTCGGTCCGCCGGAGGACTTGCTCCGGGCCCGCATGCCGACCTACGGCAAGCTGCAGTTCACGGGCAAAGACGGCGAGGCGCGGCCCCGCGGCATCAGCGTCGGGAGCGAATGGGACTATCGCAGCTACATCGAGGGCGCCACGCAAGCGTCCGGTGTGTGGACATTCGACGGCGTGACGGAAGATCGCTTCGGCGATTCTCTGCGATTGGAATTGACCGTCCGCTTGTTTCGCACGCACAAAGGCCGCATCGACCAGACCACGCGGGGGACGATTCAACTTCGCAATCCCGACGCCCCGCGGATCATCACGCAGCCGCGCGATTTCCGGTCGGCGGACGGGCCGATCGCGCCGGCCGTGTTCGTGCGGTCGTTGCGGGGCACGAACGCCTCGGGCGAAACGACCGACCTCGATCTGTACGAAGACCTCGCGCCGGGCGGCCGGTTGGAAGTCGTCGTGAAGTGCGCCGAATCCGGGCAGTTCTTCGGCATTGCACAGGCGGATGCGTATCTGCTTGCGCGGGATGCATCGTACGGCTGGAACTATGTGAAGACGGCGTGTGCCCTCTTGCTGCCCGTGATCGTGGTCGTGGCGATCGCCGTGACGGCGAGCACGGTGCTGTCGAGCCCCGTCGCGCTGCTCGCGACGTGTTTCTCGCTGTTGTGCGGGTTGTCCGTCGATTACCTGGATCGGTTGGCGAACAATCAGCTTTACGGCGGCGGGCCGTTCGAGGCGGCGTATCGGCTCGAAAACCGCATGAACCTGATGCAAAAGCTCGACGACGGGGCGACCAAGACCACGATCGAAATGGCCGACAGCGTCGTGCGGGCGGTGTTGTGGTGCGCGACCCGCGTGCTGCCGGATGTGGCGAGCTTCTGGCGGGTCGACTATCTGGCGAGCGGGTTTTACGTGCCGGACGAGCACCTGGCGATCCTCGCCTTGCGGGCGCTGGGATACATCGCGCCCTTGGTGATCGGCGGATACTTTTTGCTTAAGACGCGGGAGGTGGCGGCATGAACCCGCAACGCCTGGCGATTCGGAAGATCGTGTACTTTTGCATCGCGGCGGTGCTGTTGTTTCCGCTGGTGTGGATCGGCCGGCCGGCGTCGCCCGACGCGCAGGGAGGCAAGCTGGCGGCGCTTCGCAGCGACGCGCGGATCGGACAGTCGCACTTCGGCCAGATCGACCCGGCGAGCGAATCGGCGCGGCTGGCGACGCTGGGGATGCAGGGCTTTGCGTCGATGGCGCTCTGGCATCAGGCGAACGAGCACAAGAAGAAAGAGAATTGGACGGCGTTCGAAGCGACGCTCAACAAGCTGGCCAAGATCGAGCCGCACTTTATTAGTGTTTGGAAGTATCAGGCGCACAACCTGTCTTACAACATCTCGGCCGAGTTTGCCGACTATCGGCATCGGTACGAGTGGGTGAAGAAGGGCATCGAGTTCCTCAAGGAAGGCCGCAAGTACAACGAACACGATCCGCGGATGTTGCACGAGATCGGCTGGTTCATCTGTCAGAAGATCGGGCGGTCGGACGAGCGCGACCAGTTTCGGCGGATGTATTTGGAGGAAGAAGGCCGCGACAACTGGCTGGTCGGCAAAGACTGGTATCTCGCGTCGCAGCGGTTGGCCGATGCACAGAACCGGCCGGTGCCGGGTTTGGGGCGGTCGGTGTTTCATTCGCAGCCGGCGTTCGCGCAGATCTACTATGCGCTGGCCCTCGAAGAAGACGGATTGCCGTGGGACGAGCTCGAAGGCTTGTCGCACGCGCGGCGCGAGGCGCTCGTGGCACAACATCTCGAACGGTGGCGGCAAGCGTGGATCGCCGCCGGCGACGATTGGTTCCGCACCCCAGAATCGTTGGGCAATCGCGGGTTCGCGGCGGGGCAGGCGTTCGTCGTGCGGTTCAACGATTTCGAAGAGCACGACAAGCGGCTGCAAGCCGTTGCCGACCGGCTCTATGCACTGGCGCCGGAATTGGCCGACGAACTAATTGGCGGCGCGGACCGCCGCGATTATCTCCTGGCCGAAGAGTCCGAGGCGCTTGCCGCGCCGCGCGAGGCACGGACGGAGGAACAGCGGAAGCGGCTGGCTTATGCCGTGCCGCGGCTGGTATTGTCGCATACGTTCGCAGAGCGCGTGCCTGAGGAAAAGCGGATCGAAGCCCGGCGGCTGGCGGACGAGGCGCGCCTCGAAGATTTCAAGGTCGATCTCATCGACCGGTTGATGCAGCCGATTCGCTTCGGCGGGTGGAAGATGCGGATTCAGGCCGAAGCCGAGCCAGAAGCGGTCGCGACGCAGCGATATCTGGCCGAGGCGCGGTATTTCCATCGCCGCGGGCGGTTGCTGCCGGCGAAGGAGGCTTATGAAAAGGCCTTTGCAAAGTACAAGATCGTGCTCGACAAGCACCCGGAGATGATGGACGAGGTCGTGACGAGCAACGACATGGTCGACGCGATCGACGCCTATCGGCGGCTCGTGGAAGAGGACCTCGACGGCGCGTTTCCCAAAGAGTTCGTGCTACAAAACGTGCTCGACGAGCATCTGCCGGGGAGCGAGGCGGAGCGGAACTTCAAGCGGCGGCCGGCGGGGTGAAGTCGATTAACCGCAAAGAAGCAAAGACGCAAAGCCATTGGGAACGACGGGTCGTCCGAGCGCGAATATGTTCGTTCTTTGCGTCATTGCGTCATTGCGGTGATGACGGCGGATTGCCTTACGGCATTTCTTGAATCAGCTTGATCGCGATTTCGCGGACCTGGCCGGGGTGGACGTTGGGGTTGCGTTTCTTGGCCTGGCCGACGAGGCTGCCGAGGGCTTTTTCGTTGCCGTTTTTCACGTCGGCGACGATTTTGGGGTTGGCGGCGAGAAGCTCGCGGCAGAGCTCGACGGTGGCCGATTCGTCGACGGCGACGATGCCGAGATCGGACATGACTTCGTCGACGGGCTTGGGCGAATCGAGCATGGCGGCGAACACGTCGCGGGCGCGGGTCGTTTCGAGCTCGCCGCGTTTGACTTTAGCGAGAAGCGCGGCCAGGCGCCGGGCTTCGATCGGAAACGCGTCGATCGTGGTTTGATGGTCGTTGAGCCAGCGGGAAACGTCTTGCTGCATCCAGTTGCTGGCGAGTTTTGGGTCGCCGAGCGCGTCCGCGAGCGTCAGGTAGTACGTCGCGGCGGCGCGGCCTTGATTGACGAGCACGCCGGCGTCGTAGGGCTTGAGGCCGTAATCGCGTTCCAGCCGTGAACGAAGCGCGGCGGGCAATTCGCCCAGCGAGGCGCGGACCGCGGTCACTCGCTCCGGCGTCGTCGTGACCGGAGCCAGGTCGGGGTCGGGGAAGTAGCGGTAGTCGCTCGACTCTTCCTTGTGCCGCTGGCCGCGGGTCACTTCCGCGGCGTCGTCCCAGCCGCGCGTCTGCTTGGGGACGTCGCCTTTCTTCTGCCCCGTCTGTTGCCAAACGTCGAATTGCCGCTGGGCTTCGTAGGCCAGTGCCCGCTCGACGGCGCGGAAGCTGTTCATGTTCTTGATCTCGACGATCGGCGTGGCGACCGTTCCGTCCGGCGTTTCGACGTGGAGGTTCACGTTCGCGTCGACGCGGAGGCTGCCTTCCTGCATGTTGCAGTCGGAAACGCCGAGATACGTGAGCAGCAGCTTGAGCTCGTCGAGGTACGCCCGCGCCTCGGCCGGCGAGCGCATGTCGGGTTCGCTGACGATTTCAAGGAGTGGCGTCCCGGCGCGATTGAGGTCGATGCGACTGTCCGCGACGCCTGCCCGCTCGTCGTGCATGCTCTTGCCGGCGTCTTCTTCGAGATGGGCCCGCGTGATGCCGATGCGCTTCGGCTCGAACCCGCCTTTGGCGTCGCTGATCTCAAGCCAACCGCGCTGCGACATCGGCAGGTCGTACTGGCTGATCTGATAGCCTTTGGGCAGGTCGGGATAGTAATACTGCTTGCGGTCCCACTTGGTGAAGGGCGGGATTTCGCAGTCGAGGGCGACGGCCGTCTTGAGGGCGAGCTCGTAAGCCCGGCGGTTCATCACGGGGAGCGCGCCGGGCATGCCGATGCAGACGGGGCAGGTCTGCGTGTTCGGCTCGCCGCCGAACCGTGCGGAGCAGCGGCAGAACAGCTTCGTCTCCGTAAGAAGCTGCACGTGGACTTCGAGACCGATGACGGTTTGGAAGAGGGGCGCGGGGTGCGGGGTGCGGGGTTCGGGGAGTGGCATTCGGGATTCGGGGGTCGGGATTTGGGATTCAGGAATCGGGATTCCGGTTGGCGAAAGCAGGGTTGAAAGCGTCGAAGAACGGATGAGAGAGCGTGTCCAACACCCAGGGCACTTCCAGTTGGAAATCTAGCTGGACGGTCGGACGGCCGGCAAATGCGTCGTTAACGAGCGCCAAGTTCGAACTAGAACCGAACGACACCCCGGGAGCGATACCCTCGCCATCGTACATGTAGCCGGTTTCGCTCGTTGGCTTCCAACAATCCGCGCCGGCGACAATTCTGCCCACGAAATGATACCAGACGCCGTATTGCACGGACTCTCCTGTGCCGGTCTGTGCGAGTCCGATTTCCGCAGGCTTGCGAAACGGTATAGCGAGCGAGCCGAGCAGGTTCCATAACTCGCGCGGCAAATCTCCCTCGCGCAACGCCAAATAATTCTCGCACGATTGACAGTTGCATGCATATTCGCCCGGGATGCGCGCGTAGCATTGCCGCGTGGCGTCGGGATCGTGCTCAATGGTCCAGCGGGCGATGGTTGTATACATGGGACCTGCGATTCGCGAGTCGCAATTCGGGGATTAGCTTGGTTGGCGGCGGATGTGGGTTCAACGTTGGATTCGGCGACGAAAGGGTGGGGTTGGAATCCTCTTGTCGAGTTTCGGCTGGAGATTTGGTAGCGCGGGAGCACCGAGAGTCGAGGGCGCGGTGGCAACGTTCAGCCTCGAATCAGCCCCGGGTATGCATCCAAGTCGAGCTCTTCGATCAATCCGGCTTTGAGCCGCTCGACGGCGATCGCGCCCATCACGGCGTTGTCGGTGCAGAGCGCGATCGGCGGCACGTGGAGCTCGAACCGGCGGCGCTGGGCCTCTTCTTCGAGCCGCGTTCGCAGCCGGCGGTTCGCGGCCACGCCACCGGCGACGCACAGAATGTTCATCCGCTGTTTCTTGAGGGCGAGCAAGGCCTTGCCGACGAGGCAATCGACGACCGCTTCTTGAAAACTCGCGGCCACGTCGGCCACCGTCTGCTCGTCGAGCGCGAGCGCCTTGAAATCGGTCCTGCCCGGCCCGGCGATCTCATACCGAACGGCCGTCTTGAGCCCGCTGAAGCTGAAATCGAGCCGGTCGTCGTCGTGAAGCAGCGACCGGGGAAAGCTGTACGCTCGCGGGTTGCCCTTCTCGGCGACGCGGCCGAGCGCCGGTCCGCCGGGAAACGGCAAGCCGAGCATCGACGCGACTTTGTCGAACGCCTCGCCGGCCGCATCGTCGATCGTGCCGCCGAGCAGCTCGAAGTCGATCGCCGTGCGGCAGCGATACAGGCTCGTATGCCCGCCGCTGACGATCAGCCCCACGCACGGGAAGATGTCGCGTCCCGCGGCGATCCGGCAGGCGTAAATGTGGGCCTGCAAGTGGTTCACGGCGACGAGCGGAATGTCGAGCGCAAGGGCGAGCGTTTTGGCCGCAACGAGGCCGACGATGAGCGACCCCGCCAGGCCCGGCATGTTCGCCACGGCGACGGCATCGAGATCGGCAAGCTGTAGGTTCGCTCGCCGCAACGCTTCGTCGACGACGGGCAGAATCCGTTCGACGTGTGCCCGCGAGGCGATCTCCGGCACGACGCCGCCGAACCGCTGGTGCAAGGCGTCTTGCGAAGCGACGACCGATCCGAGCACGGCCAGTTCGTCCGTCACGACCGCGGCGGCCGTTTCGTCGCAGGTGGTTTCGAGGGTGAGGATGTTCACGGGTGATGGGATTCGGGATTCAGGATTCGGGGGGGCACGCACGGCGCGGCAACGCGGCTCGCTGACTCGATCATAACGCCCCCGCCTGCTGAAGAGCGAGGAGCAAGTCGGCGCCAGAGTTTACCGCGAACTCAAACGACTTCCCGAGTCAGGTCTGCGTTCGCCGGCGCGGCGCGGCGCGACGCGGACGACGACGCAGCGAACATGCCGGCGACAGGCCGGACGTCCCCAATCAAACGGCCGCGGTCAGATGAGTTCGCGGATCGGCTCGATATCCGCATCGGTAGGATAGCGCGGAACGCCGGCGCCGTCGAACTGCCGGTCGCGATGGGCATCGAGGCCCATGCTATGGTAGAGCGTCGCAAAGACCTCCTGAAACTTCACCGGGCGGTTGACCGGCTCCTCGGCGTACTTGTTCGTTTCGCCGATGACTTGGCCGGTCCGCATTCCCCCGCCGGCGAGCAGCGCCGCGTTCACGCGCGGCCAATGGTCGCGGCTGTTGCGATTGTTGAGCTTCGGCGTGCGGCCGAACTCCCCCCACACGACGACCGACACGTCCTTGTCGAGTCCGCGCTCCACGAGATCGGACACGAGCGCCGACAGACCGGAATCCAAGAGCGGGAAATCCTCGCGGGCTTCGATGAAGTTCATCCCATCGCCGCCGTGCCAATCCCAGCGGCTATAGTTGAGCGCCACGTAGCGGGCGCCGGCCTCGACCAGCCGCCGGGCGACGCACAGGTTTTCGACCATCCGCGGCGCGCCGTCGCGGCGGAACCCTTCCTGGCTCATGCCGTAACGCTCGACAATCCGCGGGTCCTCCTTCGACAGGTCGAGGGCGTCGCCGAGCTTCGAATCCGTGAGAATGCCGAGCGCCTTTTCCATCGAGGCGTCGTAGCTTTCCGCCCGGGCGGCGACGTCCATCTCGCGGCGGAAGCGGTCGAGCGCCGCGCGAAGTTCTTCGCGGTTCTGCAGCCGTTCGAGCGAGATGCCCTTGAGCACGAGATCGTCCGACTTGTCGCGGGCCTTGCGGCCGACGACGTTGAACGGATTGTGCTTGACGCCGAGGAAGCCGGCCGTGCCCGGTTCGCCCCAGGTGCGATTGCCGGTCGGATACATGAGGGCCATGTTTGCCGGCACGGCCGCGCTCGCCTCCCCGCCGAGCCGCGAGACCCAGGCGCCGGCCGAAGGCCAACCGCCGGTCGCCGCGGGATCGCCCTTCTTGCGGCCCGTCATGCATTGATAGCCGTCGTGCGCTCCGTCGGAATCGGCCAGCGTGCGGATGATCGCGAACTTGTCCATCATCGCCGCGATCTTGGGAAACAACTCGCAGATTTCAATGCCCGAGACGTTGGTGCGAATCGGTTTGAAGTCGCCGCGGATTTCGCTGGGGGCGTTGGGCTTCAGGTCCCACATGTCGATGTGGGGCGGACCGCCGGGCAGGTAGATGTTGATGATCGCTTTGTGCGAATTGCGAATGCCCGCGTGCGCCTCCAGGGCCAGAATTTCGTGGAGGGCGATGCCACCCAGCGCCGCCCCGCCGATCTGCAAAAAACTCCGCCGCGAGAGCCGATCGCAATGGTTCGCCGATGTGTCGGGTCGTCCGAAGATCGTCAGCATGGCCCGAATTCCTTTCGTTGCGGAAGGAGCATGGCAGGCGAGATCGCACGGATAAGAGTCTACCGATATGTTGGCGGCGGGTCAATGTTTTTTTGATCGCGCACATTTAGCCCCCGGTGAACACACCGGGGGCAATGTGCGTTCCATCGTCAACGCGCTCGCCACCACCGCCGCGCCCTATGCGCGGCGCGGCAATGGGTCGGTGAATCCGTGGATCCTGGGAGCGCGAGAAAGGCAAGCCAATCGCCCCCGGTGTACTCACCGGGGGCTAAATGAAATGACATGCTCACTTCTTCCGCTTATACGTCACCGTCATGAACTGCACCCAGGAACCGTCTTCCATCTGCATCGACGACGTCATCACTTTCGTGTCCTTGTCTTTGAGCGTGATCACGTCGCGGAACTTGCCTTTCTTGCCGGGGGCCGCCGGGTTCGGGCCTTCCGCTTCGAGCGTGAGGACTTTCTTCGCGTCGTCCAGCGTGCCGAGGTAGTGCCAAAGGTGGTTGTGAACGGAATCGACCCACGTGCCGATGTACTTCTTCTTCTCGGGATCGTAGCCGAGCGTCATTACGCCGGTGAACTCCGTGCCCATCAGGCTGCCGGTATGCTCAGAAACCGTCCACAGCCCGCCGATCTTGCGGACCGATTCCTTCCCCTCGGCCTTGACCGGCGGCATGCCCGGTCCGAAGACCAATTCCGACGAAGTCTCCCATTCGCCGACGAGTTGTCCGAGCCACTTGTGCTCGTCGGTCGAGGGCGACCCCTCCTGACCGCGCAGCGAAGCGGCGGCAACGAAGAGGACCAACATCGCGCAGACGAATCGAAGACTTCTCATGGCTCTTTCTCCTCTTTGGGCAACAACATGGATGATCGGATCAAACGACGAAACGTTGGACACCAACATAGCCGAATCTGTGCAAATGTCCACATCTCTCTATCGGCTCTTGGGCACGCCGGAATTTACGGCCCGCAGCGACGCCGCGTCGAAATCGGCCTTCATCGGCCAGGGATCGACGGCGGTCGTTCGTCCGCGAAGCCAGACGCTCATGGCGCCGTCCTTGGGGCGCGCCGGCGTGCTCGTGTGGTCGATCCACGTGCCGTGGAGGCTCGGCAGCATCGTCCACTCGATCGTTTTCGCGAGCGGATCGTCGGTCTGCCCCGTCGGGTCGATGCCGACCATCGCCTGATGCTGGTCGTCGAGCGGCCACGACGCGCGGACGCGGACCGACAAGCGATACGCCGTCGCCTTTTCGAGCTTCTCGACGCGCTGCACGAACCCGCCGTCGGCCTTCGCCCCGCCGCCGCTGTTGGCATACACGCGGGCGATGTGATTCGTCGGATTCGTCGCGTCGGCGGCGAAATGGAACTGCGTGGCCGCGTCGATCGCGAACGGCTTCCACGCCGCGAGCTTGCCCTTGGCCGGGTCGGCGGCGTCGAATTCGCCTTGTTCCATGTCGCCGTTGGCCAGCAGTTCGTCGCCTTGCGTCGCGAGATGCCAGTCGCGTGCATCGACTTCGTACTCGACGATCTGTATGTCGAGATCGAAATCCTGCTTCGCGCCGGCCAAATACGCCGTGCCGTGCGGATAGTCGTCGCGAACGTGCTTTCGATACGGGTTGAATCCCGGCTTGTCGTTGCTGATTTCGCCCTTGATGTTCACGAAGCCGTGGAGCGTTTCATAGTTCTCGAGCGACTCCATTTCGATCGCGTAAGTTTCGCCGGGCACGAGCGGCACTTCGCCGGGGGCGAACACCGTGCCGAACACGCCCCATGAAGCGTCGCCCGTGTAGTTGCCGTTGCCGATGGCGACGCGCTCGCTGCCGACCTGTTCGCCGTTTGGCCCGCCCTTGCGAACGCGGACCATCACGCGCTGTCGGGCGAGCGGCGGCTGCGCGCCCGACACCGCCGCATAACAAACGACCGACGCGAGCGACTTACCCTGGGCAACGTACGTTTGCTGCCACTTCGGTTCGCAGCGGGTGAGTGTCTCGAATTGTTTGTGAACGCGCTTGTTGAAGGGAATGACCAACCCATCGCCGTCGCCGGCGATGCTCATCCAGAGCTCCTTTTCGACGAACGCGCGGGACACGTTGCCCTTTTCGTCCGTCGCGCCGATGCGATAGCAGCGATTGGCCGCCTCCTTCGATCTTTCCGCCGTCCGCCAGAATGCCTGAAGCTTGCCGCCATCAGCTTCCGGCCGCAGGCAGATTGCATACCACGTGCCCGGCGTGGTCTTTACTTCGCCGCTGTTCCAAGCGGCGGAGTACGCGTAGTTCTTCGGTCCGCCGCAATCGACTTCGACCACGGGCATCGCCGGGCCGACCTGCGGCCATTTGTCGGGCGTCACATCATCATCGGCTGTGCCTTCGGGCTTGCGATGCACCGACAGCAGCATGGTTTGGCTCTTGGAACCCGCGCCGTCGACGCCGTCGGTAGCCAGCTTGAATCCGACGTGCGTGACGCTCGTGCTCTTGGCAACGAACGCCTGGTAATACGCGCTCGCCGCCTTCGTGTCGTACTCGCGGTCGTCGAAGTTATAAGAATCGAACCGCGGCGAATAACGCCGGTCGAGCTGGTCGCCGTCGCGGGTGAACACGTTGGTCACGACGAACGGCCGCAGGTAGTGCCCGGGCTGTGTAAATAAGAGCGTGTACCGCCCGGGACCGCCGGAGAGCCGATACCACCCGGCCGGCTCGGTCTCCCAGGTCCGAAAGCTGCTCGGTTCGGCCCGCGGATTCTCGGGACCGGCAAAGGCGAGCACCGTCGAGAGCATTGCCCGGTCGCCGCTGAGAGCGAATTTGGCGTGCTCGACCCGGCCAGTGAGCACGACCTGGGCGGAAAGCGCGGGAACGAAAACGAGCGTCGTGGCCAGGATGGCAAGCCGCGCCGGACTCCCAAAACGCAGGAAAGTGCGGTTCGATCGCGTCATCGAAAGATTCTCTCCGCGCGCGAGGAAACGGGTCGATTTTCAGGGGATTGTAATTGATGCCGGCCCCGCTGTGGCCTTGCCCGGCTGCGATTGGCCGCCGCTGGAGTTCTCATCCCGTCCGCCGGAAGTCCGTCGAGCGACGCCCCATCGCCCGAATTGCATCGCCCCAGATTGCACGGAAATGATTGACATAAACCGTGCGACCGCACTAGGATAGAGCTTGGCAGTGTGGCCGAATGCGGCTTTGGCGCGAAATGGTTGGTTCGTTCGCATCACGTCTTTTTATTCCAGCCGTTGCCGGATTTTCGCCGCTCTGGAGCGAAAAATCCCCAATCCGCAATTACACTGACCCTTGCACTTTTCACTCGGTGCAACGGGTCGTGATCGGCGGCACAATCGGGAACGGGTGGTCTCGCGGGAATTCGAGAGAAGAGGAGCCACGTCATGGCAAAGAGTGGTGCGGTTTGGGGTATTGATCTGGGACAGTCTGCGCTGCGGGCGCTGCGTTGCCGAATCGGCGGCGACGACAAAACGAAAATCCTGGCCGACGCGTTCGACTTCGTCGAATACCCGACGATTCTCGGCCAGCCCGATGCGGACACGGACACGATCGTCCGCGACGCGCTCAAGACGTTCCTCTCGCGCAACAGCGTGAAGGACGACTCGGTGGCGATCAGCACGCCGGGTCAGAACGGCCTCGCGCGGTTCATCAAGCTGCCGCCGGTCGAGGAAAAGAAGATTCCCGACATCGTCCGCTACGGGCAATGTCGAAGAGGGTTTCGCGCTCGACGCGGAAGTCGGCCTGTTCGCGATGAAGCGCGACCAGGTGTTCAAGGCGATCAAGCCGTTCGAGGAAGTCGGCATCGCGGTCGAATACATCCAGCTCGCGCCGCTGGCGATTTTCAACTGCATTCGCTACGACCTGCTCGAACGCGAGGTCCCCGCCGAAATCGACCCGGACAATCCGCCGGCGTGGAAGGTGATCCTCTCGGTCGGCACGGACACGACCGACGTGGTGCTGACGAACGGGTTCCGCGTGTGGCAGCGGAGCGTGCCCTTGGGCGGCAACCACTTTACGAAGGCGATCACCAAGACGCTCAAGACGACGTTCAGCAAGGCGGAGCATCTCAAGCGGAACGCCCAGTCGATCGGCCCGGACGACGCCAAGGCCCTGTTCAAGGCGATGCGCCCGGTTTACGGCGATATGGTCACGGAAGTGCAGACGTCGCTCCGCTTCTTCACGATGAACGTCGAGAAGTCGGCCGAGGTCGACAAGATCATCGCGCTTGGCAACGCGATGAAGCTGCCCGGCTTGCGGAAGTTTCTCGAACAGAACCTGGAAATCCCCGTTTTGCAGATCGACGGTTACGACCGGCTCGCCGGGCCGAGCGTCGTGGCCAACCCGGCGTTCAAGGACAACGTCCTCGCGTTCAGCACGTGCTACGGCCTCGCGCTTCAGGGCCTCAAGCAGAGCGTTCTCAAGACGAACCTGATTCCGCAGGAAGTCCACCGCGACCGGATGATCGAGGAGAAGAAGCCGTGGGCGCTGGCCGGTGCGGCGGCGCTCTTGCTGGGCTTCACGATCAATTACGGCGGGGAGTTCATGGCCTGGTTCGGGTCGCGCGTGACCGACGAATGGAAGGCCAAGGGTGGTGAGGCGACCACGATGAAGACGACCGTCGATAAATTCAACGAGGAGCGAGCTGCCGCCGAAAAGGCCCTCGAAGAAGTCGACAAGAAGGGCCGCAACCTCGTGCAAAGCGTCGAGGGCCGGCTGCTGTGGCCGGAGTTGCTGCGGGCGGTCAACGAATGCCTGCCGCGGACGCCTCTTCCGCCGGAGTTCAAGGACCAGACGATCGAATCGGCCGTGCCGGACATTTCCAAGCGCAACGATCTACATATCACGAGCTTCGTCGCGACGCCGATGAAGCAATACGACCAGTGGTTCAAGAAGGACGTGAAGCGGGCGTGGGAGCTGTCGCCCGCGGGCGTTCGCGCCGGGGCGGGTGCTGCGCCGGCGGGCGAAGAGCCGCCGGCGGAGGAGACGCCCGAAGATGCCGCCGCAGCCGCCGAGGACGACGAGGGCGTCGAAGTCAATCCGGCCCTCGCCGGCTACAAGATCGAAATCAAGGGGCACCACTTCCACAACGAGCAAGGTTCGCCGGGAGGAACGGGAGCGGCCTACGTCGACGACACGCTCGTCAAGAGTTTGCTCGAACGCGAAATCGAGGTCTTTTCGCCCGCCGACGGCAAGACCAAGAAGGTGCGGATTATCGATCTCTCCACGATGGACGCCGAAGGCAAGCGGGCTGGCGACGCCGGCCTGGGAATTCGCAATCCCGTGCTGACGTACAAGTCGGAAACCCGGTCCGTTGCCAACCCGGCGCTCGGCAAGGAAAACACGCTGGGCTTCAAGCAGCCGGACACGATCCGGCGGTTCGATTTCACGCTCGAATTCTGGTGGAAGCCGACGACCGAATCGGATCGCCAAAGGGCAATCGCCGCCGCCCCGCCCGCCGAAGCCGACGCCACGGCCACCGCATCGCTCAACGGAACAACGAACGAGGTGCAATAATGCCAAAGCTCCCCATACCCGAAAAACTCCAGAAGAGCATGTTCTGGATCGTGATCGGCGTGCTGTCGCTATTCGCGGTCGTCATTTGGTGGCTGGGCACGAGCGCCGTCGCCACGGCGCGCAACGCGGACATCGCCACGATCAATAGCTACTTCACGACGATCGGGGCGGCCGCGCCGACGGCAAACCAGGCGACCGTCGACGCGATCCAGAAAGAGGCCGCCGCGCGCAAAAAGAGCATGATGGACGCCTGGAAGCGCGTCTACGACAACCAGCGGAAGGAGCCGTTCTGGCCGCTGCAAGAACTCGACCCGAACGGCACGGTCATCAAACCGGGCTTGCCAAAGGAGTTCGTCGAAGCGGCACAGAAACTACCGCCGCCAGAATGGATTCCGATGGTGCGAGGCCAAATGGCCGAGCAACTCACCGAGCAGCACAAGGAAATCTACCGCAATTACGCCAAGCGGCAAATCGCCGACCTCTGCGCAATCGTCGGCTCAAACCACCGCATCGCCGAGCGTCGCGGTCCGGCAACGGCTCAACCGGCAACGCGAGCCGACGCGAGCGACGAAGCGCAGCCCGGCGAAGTCTGCGTGTGGGTGACGGCCTCGCAACAGGCGGCGGCCGGAATGCTCACGTTCCCCGAGGGCGCGAACCCGTCGACGCAGGAAATCATCTACGCCCAAGGCAACGTCTGGGCCTATCAGGCGCTGTTCAACATCATTCGGGCGACGAACGAGAGCTATAAGGAAGCCAATCCGCGGAAGGAACCGGCCCAGCACTACAACGCGCCCGTGAAGATCATTCACGAGATTTCGATCGGCGAGCGATTCCCGTTCAAGGAGGACGAGGCGCGGCCGGGAACGGCCGCGAATCCAGAAGAGCCGGAAATTCCGATCCCGGATGTGCTCAAGCGGGCCGCCAACCGCTACATCAACGAACGCGGCAAGCGGCTCAAGGGCGAGGAATTGCTCGCGCTGGGCAATCCAAATGCGCCCGACGCCGACCCCAACCGCAGCTCCGCCCAATACAAGCTGGCGCCGGTGTTCATGCGGCTCGAAGTCGACCAGCGGTTTCTCGGCCGCCTGCTCGTCGAGTGCGCCAATTCGCCGCTGACGGTCGAGGTCAAGGACGTCACGTTCAACATCGTGGGTCATGCCGACCGCGCCGCGGCCACGGCCGACGACGCGCCGGGGCCGAACGAGGGTCCCAAGGAAACGAAGAACTTTTACGACATGACGGTGGATATCACCGGCTCGATTTTGGTTTATTTCCCGCCGCAGGAAGCGGCCGCGGCGGAAGGCGCGCCGGCGGAAGAAACGCCGCCGGCCGAAGGCGCCGCCACGGAAGAAGCCACAGCCGCAGCCGGAGGTTAATAAAGCGTAGGTCAGGCAAAGTTTCGTAGGTCAGGCAAAGCGGCGCTCGACGCACCATCGCGTAGGACGACGCCCGCGCCTGCCTGACAGAAGTGGTAACGAGCTTCACCGCGGCGCCGTCAGGCCAGCGCGGATGGGCAAAACGCAAATGGCAGGGTCGATTGGCTGCTTGGCCCGACCTACGTGGGTTAGCGAAACGGAACACGGGAACAAGGGAAGAAACGCGAGGTGCTCTATGGCAAAAGAGAAGAAGACCAAAGAGAAAGCCAAGCCCAAGGAGAAGAAAGAGAAGTCGTCGTCCGGCGGCATGCAGCAGATGCTGATGGACCACGGCGAGAAGATCGGCCTGGGCATCGCCGGGGCGATCTTCCTCGCTTGCGTCGTGTTCGGATTTATCGGCAAGACGAAACTCGACGACAGCAAGACGATCGCCTCGCTCGAAACGGCGATCGGAGGCGTCAAGCAGCGGATGGACGACGTCAAGCCTCCGGCCATGCCGAATCCCACGTGGGTCAAGCTGGCGGATAACCCGGCGAAGATCCCGCCGGCGCCTTTGGCGCTCAATCCCTGGGTCCCGCCGATTTTCGAGCTTCAAGGCGTGCGGAGCGAACCGAAATACTTCCCGGCGGAGCAACTCCGCGTCATCGCCGGGCGTGCGCCGTTCAACGTCGGCGGTGCCGCCGACGCCACTGCCCCGGGCGTTCCCGCCGCCGGCGGCGCGGCCGCTGGGGGCGGCCCGCCGGAAGGCTCGTCCAGCAAGGGCGAGTTCTACGTCGTCGGGACATTCCTAATTCCCGTCGGTAAGCAGCGGGCCGAGTATGACCGCGTGTTCGCCGACACGCAAAAGATGCCCGGCGACGAGCGCCTCGCCCAGGACAAGCCCGAGTATTTCCGCTACGTCCTCGAACGGGCGCAAGTCACGCCGGGCACGCCGGACGACCAGCTTCAGTGGGTCGCGCTCAACGAAGCCGACAACGCGGGCGTGACAGAAGACAATCGTTTTCCGGCGCTGCTGGCCAAGCGGGCGGAATGGGCCGTATTGCGGCAGGACATCGTGCCCACCCCGTTTACCGAGCCGGTCCTGACCTACGGCAAAGTGCTCGCCGAGGACGAAACGTCCTGGCTGCCGCCCCGTCTGCCCGAGCCGACGACGCAGTGGACGTGGTCCGAAGTGGGGCACGGCGTGATCGCCGACATGGTGACCAAGTTTACCGAGCAGAGCAAAGCGGCCGCCGCCGCCGCGGGACCCGATGCTCCGGCCGAAGCCGATCCGGAAGAAGCAATGCGGAAATTCGTCGACACCCAGCCCTACAAGCTCGGCCGGTTCTGGGACTTCGCCGTCGAGCCGGGCGCCAGCTATCGCTATCGCATCACGCTCGTCCTCCGCAACCCGAACCGCGGCTACACCAAACAGTTCCTCAAGGACGAAAAGCTTTCGGTCGGCGATTTCCGACCGGCATCGCCGCTCGACGCGGCCGAAACGAATCGCCCGGTGAGCGAGGCGAGCTACGTCGTGCAGGTCCCCGGTCGAACGGAGATCGTCGTCGGCGGCATCGTGCCCGACGGCGAAAGCGGCAACCGGACAGGCGAAGACGCGGCGACGGTCGCGGCGTCGGTGTGGGAAAACACGGCCGAGGCGATCGCCGACTATGAAAAGGAAGTGAACGCGATTCGGGTTCCGCGGCTCAAGGCCCCGGCCCAGCAGGCGCTCGAAACGCTCAAGGAAGTCTGGGCTAAGGTCGACTACGTCGAGGCGGCGCTGGAGTTCCGCGTTTTTCGGGGGCAGTTTTTGAGCATGAAGGCCGCGACGCAGATCACCCATCCGCTGTTCAACAAGGTCGAAACGCTCAAGAACGTCCGCTTCGACACGGGCTTCACGCTGGTGGACATGCGCGGCGGCAAGGCCCCGGCCAAACCGGCAGGTCCCGCGGCCGCTGCCGCGCCCGCAGCGATGGCGCCGCCGGTCGAGTATTTGTTGCTCGATCCGGAGGGCAATCTGGTGATTCGCAGCGAGATCGGCGACCGCGCGGCGTATAAACGCAAGCTCGCCGCCGTCACCCAAGCCGCCGCCGAAGACGCCGCTTCCGGCGCAAACACGATCGACCAGCTCAACAAGTAAGCGGCGAATTTGCAATTTGGCCCGCGCACTCATTTAGCCCCCGGTGAACACACCGGGGGCAATGCGCTTTGCACGTCGCACGACGCCCGCGCTCCTCGCGCGCCCCACTATCCGAGATTCAAGTTCGCCAAGTACTCGTCCAGCTCGCGGCGGGCCTTGTTCTCTTTCGCCACCGATGCGTCGATCGCCGCTTGCAGCTTGTCGACCTGCTGCTCCTGATCGGCGAACTTCTTGATGTACGTGCGGGCAAGCTCGGAATCCTGCGGCAGCACCTTGAGATTCTCGCGAATCCGCTCCTGCTGCTGGCGGATCACGTTCGCCTGCCGCTCGCTCTCCTGCCGCTCGGCGACCACCGCCGCGATCTCCTGCTTGCGGCGAACGACTTCTTGCATCGCCTTCTTGACGTCCTCGCCAACCGCATCGGCCGAGATGTAGTAGCGGATCGAATTGTCGTCGAGATTGACGAGGCCGACTTGCTCGGTCGCGGTCCGCTCTTCGCTCACCTTGAGTTCGGCCGGCTTGCC
The DNA here is from genome assembly GCA_003576845.1 of Planctomycetota bacterium. Classification (GTDB taxonomy): domain Bacteria; phylum Planctomycetota; class Planctomycetia; order Pirellulales; family PLA5; genus PLA5. Next base: position 370 of record QEVJ01000098.1, on the reverse strand, counting down.
CGGCTCGGCCGCGACGGCGAACCGATACATATCGCGGGTCGTCTCCGCCGGGTCTTTGGGCGCGACGAGCTTCCAGTTGGGATCGTGGGCATACTCGATGAGCACGTTCTTGGCCCGCTCGCCGGAGTTTTTCACGGTGTAATCGACGCCGCGGGCGTACTTGAGCGTGCGGTGCATGACGCCCTTGACGACCCGGACGCTCACGAGCGTTTGCGGTTGCGACTTCGCCGTCGGGGCGACTTCGGTGCCGAGATCCATCGCGTAGCTGATGAGCCGCTCGGTGCCGGGCTGCAAATCTTGAATCCGGGCGTCGCCGGCATACGCGCCATTGTCGAACACCGTGATCGGTCCTTGCAGCAGGTGTAGCGCG
>QEVJ01000097.1 GCA_003576845.1 Planctomycetota bacterium | reverse complement strand
TCCGCGGGCCGACGGCGAGACGGTCATCTTGACGACGGCCGACGACGAGCCGTGCCGGCTCAACGATTGGTCCTTCACCCAGTTGTGCCGGCTCTCCGGTGTGAGCAAGGACACGATCGGCCGGCTGTCGGCCGAAACGGCGAGCATCGCGCTCGGCGAAACGTTGCCGCGGGCCGACAAGCCGGTGCAGCTTCTCACGGCGGGCCAATCGGTGCGGTCGATGCACGGCGTGGCATACACGCGGCTGTGGAACGCGGACCTGCTCAACGTAGTCCGCAACTTCGCCGGCGATTTCCAGCCGCCGCAAGCTGGCTGCACCGGTGGCAGCGGACTGTATTGCGGCGAGCAGGACTTGTTCGCGTTCTTGATCGATCCCGAAGGCTGGACCGAAATCGAAGGCGAAGCCTTCGCCCCCGGCTTTTTCGTCTGGAATTCCGAAGTCGGGCGCCGGTCGCTCGGCATTCAGACGTTCTGGTTTCAGGCGATCTGCCAGAACCATATCGTCTGGGACGCCACGGAAGTTGTGGAGTTCAGCCGCAAACACACGGCGAGTGTGCAGGACGGTCTCGACGAGATTGCACGGCACATTGCCGCTTTAAGCGCCAAGCGGGACGCGCGGCGCGACGGCTTCGTGCGGGCGATTCGCAAGGCGATGGCGGCCAAGCTCGGCGACGATGCCGACGAGGCGGCCAAAGCGCTCTTCGAACATGGCATCCCCCGGGGCATCGCCAAGGACGCCCTGGAAATCGCCCGCACTCAGGGGCGATTCACGATCTTTTCGGTCGTAGACGCCCTCACCCGCCTGACGCAAAAAGTCCAGTTCGCCGGCGATCGTGTCGAACTCGATGAGAAAGTGGCTTCGCTCCTAGCTCTGGCCGTATGAGATGTTTCATTGTTTGGGCCGTTCGGTCTCTGGTGTGATCGGACGACCGGCTTACTCGACACCAGGAAACGCAAAGGTGAGAGATGTCGAAATCGAAAGAACGGGGCAATCGCCCGGTGCATGAAGTCCGGCTCGGCCGTATCAAGGCGGCGATCTGGGAGAACGAGACGCAGAACGGCACGCGGCACAACGTCAAGGTGACGCGGCTCTACAAGGACGGCGCCGAGTGGAAGGATTCGGACAGTTTTGGACGCGACGACCTACTCGTCGTGGCCAAGGTGTTGGACCTCGCGCATAGCTGGATATTCCAGCAAGCGGCCGAAACGGGCGGTCAGCACGAAGGCGATTCGGACGTGCATTATTGATACGTTTTATCTGAGGGAATGCACCGCCGTGCTTCCCTCACCTACTCCACGCATCGACCCGGCGCATCGCACCAGACGCACGCAATTGCCCGTGGCGCGGCGATCTTTGGCGGCCGCGCGCGAGGGCTGACCCGCGCGCGATGAACCCGTACTGGTCAAACGCGGGAATTATACGCAGTACTGGACAGCGGGCGCGAACGCGTCACGGCGATGGTGCAACCACACGTGACCCGAAAGTTCACGCGCGTAACCGACGGTAATTGGCGAGCGCCCGTTCGACGAGTTCGCCCAGTTGGCACCGCTCCGACCACGACCACTCGCGGTAGTCGTCCATCAACGTCGCATCGACGCGGAGCGTCACCTTCGCCTTGTGCGGCGCCGAGCCGGTCAACCGGCCCGGCGGCCGGCCGCGGCGCGCGCTGGGCTTCGCGCGCGGTTCGCGCGGACCTGCCACGGCGGCGACGTTCGCGGATGGCGCGGGACGTTCAACGTGGCGCTCGGCGCGATGCTCGACGGAGACCGGGCGTTCGGCCGGTGCTGCCGACGGCCCGGTCGAAATCAACCCGCCCAGGACGCCGGAGATTCCGGCAACGGTCTGTTTGGCCATGACAATCGCTTCTCCAAGTTGATGCGGACGCCGTCGTAGTCGTCGAGCGCCTTCGATTTTCGCAAGGCCAGCATGTTGCCCGCCGTCGTCGCGTACAAGAGTTGGGCGTCCATCCGCACCGTGCCCAACAGCGGATAGACGCGGGCGACTTCGCCGGCCACTTGCTCGGTGATCGAGCGCCGCGAGTGGCAGTTGGTAAGCACCGCACCGGCCACGGACAGGTGGGGATTCACCCATTCTCGCAAGAGGGCGACGGTTTGTTCGAAATGCACGAGCGCTTGTAGCTCGAAGCCGCCCGGTTGGACCACCAGCAGAATCTGCCGCGCCGCGGTCAGACAGTTCACCGCCAACACGCCCAGCGACGGCGGGCAGTCGACGATCACGAGCGCGTCGTCGGCAAGCGGCGTGGCGGCCAGCGCCCGGCGCAGACAGTGTTCCCGCCCGGGCTTACTGATGAATTCCGTCTCGCCGCGGGACAGCGTGATGTCGCTCGGCGAAATCGTGAACCGCTCGCCGAGCCGTTCAACGGGCAGGCCGCGCCCGTCGGCAAGCGCCGCGAACAACCGCCCCTCGGCATCGCGGCGGCCGAAGGCGTGCGTGAGACTCGCCTGCGGGTCCATATCGACTAGGTGAACGCGCCGGCCGGCGCGGGCCAGCAGCAGTCCCACCGCCGCGGCGGTCGTCGTCTTGGCGGTCCCTCCTTTCTGATTAGCGACGGCGATAACGTGCATGTGCCTCCTGCCATTCCTGTAGCGCAGGGGCCCCTCGCCTGTCACGGAAATTCTGGCATTCGGCCTTTCGGACATTCGGGCATTCGGGCCTTTCGTAAACGCCCGAATTCTGGCATGGCTGGCAAAAGCGGCCCGGCGGGTCATCGCGTTGGGGCGAGTTCGCCGTTGCGGCGCGACTTGGTCCGTTACCCGACAGGGAAACGAGACAGCGAACTCACGGGAAACGAGACAGGGAATACGGGGATTTGAGACAGGAAACGGCCCTTCGTTACCGGGAACCGGGACAGGAATCGGATACGCAAGTCGGCGAAATCACTCGGCAATCGCCGGATCAACTCTTTGTTCTTAACCTTCTAACTAAACAACGATGTTGTCCGGATTGAGGAGCGTGAAGAAAGACCCGCGCGGCGACGCCGAATGGCTCGAAACCGAGTCCGCCGAAGGACGCGACGAACTGAACCTCGCCGAGTTTCCGCTCGCGGCGCTGGCCGATCGCGTGCCCAACGACCAAAAAACGCTCGTGTTCGAAGACACGGTGTGGGATCGCCAAGCTCGACAGCGCGTCGTGCGGCGGCTGACGATTTCGGCGTCCGACCGCTACGGATTACCGACGGCGCTCGACGACGAAGTGATTTTGGGACTCGTGCAACTCACGCGGCAGGCGCATTTCGCGGACCGACACGTGGCGTTCAGCCGCTACGAACTCATCAACCTCCTCGCCTGGCGGCAGGAAGGCAAAAGCTATCGCCGGCTCGACCAGTCGCTGCGCCGCTGGCTCGGCGTCACGCTCTATTACGACAAAGCGTGGTGGGACAAACAGGCCAACTGCTGGATCGATGCCGCGTTCCACCTGCTCGACCAAATCACGCTCGCCCGGCGGCCGAAGGGCGCGCGGCCCGGCGCCGCGGCGGCCGACCGCGAAAACCGTTCGACGTTCACTTGGAACGAAGTGGTGTTTCGGAGTTTTCGGGCTGGCTACTTGAAGCGGCTCGATATGGACCTGTATCGCTCGCTCGAATCGACGATCGCCAAGCGGATGCTGCGGTTCCTCGACAAGCGGTTCTATCATCGCGCCCGTTGGGAGTTTCCGCTCGTGGAATTCGCCTGCGAGCATATCGGCCTGGGCCGCAATTACGACACGGGACAACTCAAGCGGCGGCTCGCGCCGGCCATTGCCGAACTCGAAGCCGCCGGCGTTATCGGGCGTTTGACCGACGCGGCGCGCTATCGGCGCGTGGCGCGGAGCGATTGGCGGGTCGTGTTCACGAAGGGAAGGCGGCGGGGGAGGACGCCGCATCAGGACGCGGCCAGCGCGCCCATCGTGGATGAGTTGGTCCAGCGCGGCGTGTCGCCGCGGATGGCACGGCGGCTGGCGGCGGAATCCACGCAAGAAGCCATCGCGGCGAAAATCGCCGTGTTCGACGAACTGCTGCACGCGGGGGACACGCGCGTCTCGCGCAATCCAGCCGGGTATCTCGTGGAATCGATTCGCAACGACTACGCGCAACCGGCTTTGCCGAAGCGGCATCGCGCGCCCGACCAGCATGTGCGCCGCGTTCGCGCCGCCAGACCGAGCATCGCGCCGACCACCGCGACGGATGAGCCGGGAGTCGACGCGGACGAAGAGCGCGTGCAAGCGTATCTGGCGGGACTTTCCGCCGCAGAGCGCATGGCTGTCGAGCACGACGCCGAGCGGGCGGCGTCGCCGCTCTTGCAACACGGCCTGCGCGAAGCCATCGAAACGGGCGTCGAGCCGGCGCGCGAAGCGTATCGCACGGTCATCGTCCGCCAGCACGTCCTCCGACTCCTCAGCCAACCCGCCAACATGACAAAGCCGTAACATTTTTCTTGGGGGAACGACGGCGCCTGCGCTAACACCGATCGTGGTGGCGGACGTGTTCCGTCAACACGGCCGTCGTTCATGTTCAACGCACGTTTCGGTAAAGCCGGTCAAGGCGGACCGGCCTAAGAGCGTGGCTGACGCCGTTCTTGATGGGCCGGCGCGCCCGGTAAACCGCGGACTAGCCATCCGCGGCTAAGGGGCTGACCTTACCAGTCGGCAAGCGCCGGACCCGTAGAGCCGAGTACGCGGAGACGTGTTCGCTCGGCTCGACGGAGGCTACTCAGAGTAATCCGGCTGGTCTTGTATGCCAGCCGAGTAATCCTGGGTTTCTATCCGATTGGTTTGCTCGAATGCGGGCGACGCGGACAGCCCTTGGTGAGGCAACTCATCAAGGCCGTCGCGGCTCAAAGCGGGTGCGCGGTCCGTCGGCCGCAAATCCCGTCCGTGGGACGAGGGCCTTCGCATGAAAAAATGCAAGGTTCGCGTAACGCGGCTGGCGTGGGGAGTTGTCGCTCGGCGACGAGCGATATCGGACCCGACCGGTCCGGCGATCGCGTGAAGTCAAAAGCGCGACGATGAAGAGCTCAACCACGAAAGGCTCGTCATGAAAAGAGCTTGCCAGTGAGTCCAACGAGAGACGGCGCCAAACCGCAAAAACCCCGTGTCGGCGGGTAGGGGAGCGCTTCTACGTTCGGTTCCCCGAAATCGCGCGTCGCACTTCGGTGCGGCGCGCGGAAACTATGGCGTCCGGGAGGGCGCACATACGACGCTGGTGTCATCGGGTCGGTCCCGATAGCAACGTGACTCGTTGGGCGAAGGCCGCGAATAACGCGGGAAGGTCTGTAGCCGCCGGAATTGGTATCCGGTGCCCGGCTTGGTCGGCCGGGTGACTTGAATTGCGTGACGTGTTCGCTCGGGGCGGCTTCGGCGCGAGCGCCGATGTTGCTCCGAGAATCACTTCACACGAAAAACGCTACAGACTGGGAGTGTGGCTCAAGTAGCAGCGGTCCCGTGGGACCGGCGATGGTTCTGCAAGGCAGTGGAAACATCGTTTGCCGATTGCCCGGTGGCTCCGGGTTGTTCGAAGGCAACGACGAAAGGGCCGACGGGATGATGATCCCATCAAGAACGGCGTGCCGAAGGTCAGGGCCTCGCAAGAGGCCCTGACCGTTTTGGTCCTGGGAGGGCGCAAGCGGTCGCCGCAGGCCGTTCGGGAGAACGGTCTGCGGCGGCAATGAATCGACGGCTGACGCCAATCGCGGAATAGCCGTGGGCGGGAATAGGTTGAGGTTGGTAGTTGCGACTTGGTATGGATTGGGCGTAGGTACAAGAAGAATGTAGCGGCGTGTGCGGTTTCGCGGTCAGCCGCGTGGCTGTCCCATGAGCGCCGCGCCGCAAGTGCCTCCGCTAAGCCAAGGCAATGATGCTGCAAGGACCACGGCTTTCGGGCTTGTGCCGCAAACAAGCCCCTTTACCGCGTGAATCGTTGAGCGCCAGCGCTAGGCAGGCATATCGCCACGAAGCGACAAGCGTCGAAGGCTTCGTCCAGCAGATTGCGTGCTGCTACGTGCCGCACGGATTCTGGTGGTACGTCAGCGGGCGAATTCCCGCGCACAAGGATCCCGCGGCCATCGACCGCAAATTGATCGAGCGCTACGGCGTGAACATCAGCAAGCGGACGCGAGCACGGCGCAAGGAACTGGGCCTTGCCAACGTCCATTACTTGCGGCACGAACGGTTCTTCGTGCTGCTTGCGTCTCGCGGCCGCCATCGGTTATTCGAGGAGGAGGGGAACGTCGTGCGCGATTTGCGCAAAGTGCCGCTCAAGTTCCGCGACTATTCGATCAGCTTTCGGCCCGGCGGCCGGACGATGGCCGGCGACGTCGATCCCAAGTGGCACGCCCACGTGCAGATCGCCCCGCAAGCCTACAAGGCCGAGCGGGCGTATTTTTTGGAGTTGGCCAACCGTAAGTCGGTGGACCAGCTTGCGTTTGAGTTTCGCCGCGTGCCCTATGAACCGTACGCGCCGATCCGCCGGCAACTGCTCAACATCCTGCGGGCGGTGAACCGCAAGCGAAAGGCGGCCGGCCTCGCGCCGGTGCCGACGACCGCTTTGCGGCTCCGCCGCCGCGTCGTGCAACCGTTCGGTCCGCGAGTCCAACGGCTGAGTACTTGTCCGTCATGCGCCGCGACGCAAAGCCCCGGCGAGCTGATCGAGTTCGCCGTCCAGCCACCGGCGTGCGGGCATGGACAAGCGGACCAAGCCGTCGTCGTAGGCGCTTACGGCAACACCGAGTTTCCGGAAGAGGCCGCGTAGCATCGCCGCGGGTCGCTTGCGAGCGCGAGAGCGTTCTGGCCGAAGCAGCAAGATGCCCGACCGAAGCTCCTTCACCGGTTCAAGCGGCGCCCATCCGCAGCGTCGGGCAAGTTCCGCGGCGGCAAGCGAGTTGTTCAAGCGTTGCCGGAAGATTGACGCCTGTTCGTCAGCGCTTTTCGGCAGGTCGCGTAGCGCACCGTGGCAAGTAAACAGGGACGCGACGTTGGCCGTTTCGCCGATGTTGTCCGACATGCCGTTCATCAGTTGATTCGAGAAGCGGAGTAGGGGATCGTCCACGCTGCCGGAGCGAATCGCTCGCTGCATCTGTCGTTCGATGAGCGGCCACGATGCGGCTCGCCCGAGAAACGCAATTCCCAGCGGCTGGTACGCGCCGAGCCACTTATGACAGCCGGCCAAGTAGAGATCGCAAGTCGAGATTTGCAAACACTCGGTTACGTGCGCAATGGCCTGGCTGCCATCGACGACGGCAAGTCGAACGTCTGCGCCTTGCCTGAGATTGTCCAGCATGGCGGCAATGGGCAGGCGAATTCCGTCGCTGCTGATGGCCGGCAGAAACATGCCGTCGCAACGATGGCGCCGAAATGCGCCGGTTACGCGGCGGACGATGTCTTCGACGGAGGCGCCGCGGCGGATGTCGCGTCGGATGGGAACGGTCAGCACGTCGCACCCACGGCGACGGCACTGTCGTTCCAAGATGCCGCGATAGGACGGCCACGTCGTGTCGACAGTCAGGATGCGCCGGCAACGATCGGCCAGCAACTCGGCTGCGAACCGCATGAAACTCGCCGTGCGGCTGGCGAACCACACGGGCGAACCGGCTTCCGCCTGTACGAACCGCCGCAACCGCGATGCGAAGTCTCGAAGCCCGCGCCACGAGGCGAGGGTGGGATAGCGGCTGTCGGCGTCTGGAATCGCTCGTGTGCCGCGCGACAAGAACTCTTCGGCGTACAGCCCCAAGGCCCCTTCGCCGGCAAGCCGCGCGAAGTCCCCGGCGGCCAGTTGGGCGCTAGGAGACATTAGGCCCAGCCTGGCCGTGTCGAGATAGAGCCAAGCCGGCGCCGCCATGTATGAGGGAACGCGGAAACCGCGTCGCCCCCGATCTTAGACGACGGTCAGTCCGTGATCCAGTAGTCCGCCGTAGGGCCGGGCAAAGAGTAAGAGCCGTTCCCAGCGGTCTTGCGCCAGCCGGATGCTCGCCTCGTTGAACGACAGGACGAAGCGCATCGTCCGCGAGTCGTTGTCGGTCTCTTGCTCACCCGTGGCGCGGTCGCCGTAGATGCCGAAATCGCGCAGCAGGTCCGGTTCGTTCACGAGGTCGCTTTCGCGGACGATTTTTACCGCAATGCCGCCGAAATGCTGGTCCTCGATCCACTGGCGAATGCTCCGCGACGGCAATCGCGATTCCGGCGGCCAGAGATTCCAGCCGAGAATCAACACCCGTTCGATGGCTAGGCCTTGGGCCAGCAAGGCAAAGTTGAGCTGCATGCTCTGGCGGCCCGGAAGGTCGTTCCAATAATCGTCGGATTTGACCCACGACACGGAACGATAGAGGGCGTCGTCGAGCGAAGCGAGCACGCGCTCGTAAGCGGCCCGCCACGTCTCGGTATTCGCAAACTCGATGCGTCCTCCGGCAAGTTGGCGAAGCTCTTCGACGAAAGCCGCGATCCTCCGCATCGCCAACTCCTGGAACGGCGCGTCCTCGCGGCCGGCAACGTCGGCGAGCAATCGAACCAGTTCGTCGTGCCGCGGCGAAATGGCGATCGCACTTTCGGAGCCGGCGGAGGTAGACGCGTCAATAGGTTTGGCACTGACCGTGGCAGTTGTCGTTGGGCAATCGGACATCGGGCGACAATACCGCGTCGTAACGGGCTGCGCAAGTCGAGGCCGCGTTGAAACGTGGTCCACGGCCGTGCTACCGTGCCGGAATGAGCGGAAACTTGGCGGACCAACTTCTTCGCAGCGAAGCCAAGATCGCAAACCTCGCGCAATCCTTCCCATGCCTCCGCCACGCTCCTGGCATCGATCCGTGGAACGCCGAACGGCTCGATACCTGGGCTGCCAGCGGCGGACCGAGTCACGGCGAAAGATGCTCCGCCCATTTTGTGCTGGCGGTTTGGAACCCCGACCACGCTTGGCGCTCCGGCAAATTCGATCTCATGGAAGCCATGCGCATTTGGGATACCGAAAACCACCGGGCGTTTCTCGCATGGGCAAGCAATCCCTGGTGGGCGTGACTCGCGTGGAACGTGAGCCTTCGACGTGGCCGCGGTCAGCCGCGGAACTAGCACGGCACCGACCCGAATCGGTACGTGTTTGAACGCTGCAATGTCGCCATCGGATTGCTACTCGACAGCACGGCCACGTCCAGCGCTAGGGGTCGACGTCGAAGGCGGAAGGCGACATGCGATCTCCGCTACGACCAGTGGATTCAACAGGGAATTCTCAATACTTGATACGCGATGACTGTGGACGTAAGCCAATAGGCGGGAAGGCGTCGCCGCCTAATCAAGCCGCATTCTTTCGCGGCCGGCGGCCCTTCTTTAGCGCGATGCCAAACTCCCTGGCAACGGCAAGCAATGTGTTGAGGCAGGTCTGCTTGAATAACACCTCTCGCGCTCCGCGCGCGCCGTGTTCTCGAATAAGTTCCGCCATCTGCCGACGATCCGAATACTGGTAAACTCTCGGTCGCCCACGATTTTCTTGACGTTCCGTGCTCTGCTTTCTCATCAGTCGCGCTCGTATTCTGTGCCGGAGGCTCGCGGTGCATTCGCTGCCGAGCGTCATGAACCATGCATGTCAACTGCTTCGTCGCCAAAAGGTCACGCTGCTCGCTGCAATTCCTCTTCCGGTGAAAGCAGCCCATTCCGAAGAGACAATCGTGAGCTTGCTCGGATGGTGGCTACAGCGTCGTGCGTAACCATCAAAATGGTCTTACCGGCGCGGTGAAGGTTGTCGAAAAACGAGAGCACGGTGGCTCGACTCTCGGGGTCAAGATTGCCGGTAGGTTCGTCCGCAAGGATGACTTCAGGATCGTTCGCCAGAGTGCGCGCGAGCGCGACCCGCTGCTGCTGACCGGTGCTCAGCTCGCAGGGTTTGTGATCAACGCGGTCGCTCAGGCCAACCTGCTGCAAGAGATGTCCTGCCCGCTGGCGCTGGACTTTGGCCGGTTTCCCCGCCAGCGACAGTGGAACCTGAACGTTCTCCAGCGCCGACAAATACGGGACGAGATTAAACGTCTGAAAGACAAATCCGATCCTCGTCCGTCGCAGTCGTGTGCGACCGGAAATCGGCAGGTCGTACACCGACGCCCCATCGAACAGCACGCGACCGTCCGTCGGCGACAGCATGCCGCCGAGGAGCGACAGCAGCGTGGTTTTGCCGCTTCCACTTGGGCCAACGACGGCCGTGTAACTGCCAACCGCGATCTCAAGATGATCGGCGCGGAAGGCTACGACCTCCTTGCCACGGCGGGAGTAGCGTTTGATTACATTTTCCAGTACGAACATGGTGCTAAACCTCCTGGAAGCAAAGACACGGATCAACCTTGGCAGCGCGGCGGGCAGGCCAATAGGCCGCCATCAGACTCACGACGAGCGCCACGCCAACGGCAGTGATGGTGAGTCCGGGAAGTGGTTCGACGGCGGTCGCCGCCCATTGCGGTCCCCACCAAACGGCCGCGACCATGCCGAGAACGGCTCCCACCGTCCCGGCCGCCAGACCGACGCAAAGCGCCTTGATCAAAAACAGACTTGCAACGTAACCCGGTGACGCGCCGAGCGCCATGAGCGTACCGACTTCGCGGCGGCGGTCGCGGACGTTGGCGGCGATGGCTCCTGCCACGCTCGCCCCACCCACAACGACGAGGATCGCCGTTACGAACAGCGACATGTTGCCCATCAACCGGTTGACGCCCACCTGGGCTTGAACGACATGGGAGATCGTTACGACCTTGGCGTCAGGGAGCAACTCGGACAATTGCGGAACCAGCTGCCCCGCCGCGTCTTCGCAACAACCGAGAACCTCGATCGCGCTGACGACCTCGCCCGCCTTCGTCAGTCGTTGGACGGTATGTAGGTGGGCGAAAATGCGGCTGTCGTCCACAGTTCCCGTGCGCGGCAGAACGCCTAGCACGCGAAACTGTTCACCGAGCAGCGAAAGCTTGGTCCCCGGCTTGATCTGAGTCGCTTCGGCCACATCCGCGCCAATCACGACTTCGTCGTCTTTGAGTTGTTCGATCGCCCGCTCGGTCACCAGCGTGTCCGGCGAGTCGCTGGGGGTCTTGGGGCCGCAACTCGCGGCCTTCTTGCACCCGACGTGTTTCGTGCTGAACAGCTTGACGGACTGCCACGCGGCGGCGGTTTGGAATTCGCTTTGCGGCAGGATGCCGGTAAGCGTCACGTCGCGCTCACCGATACGAACCGTGGTCGAAAGTTTCGGCGACAGCTTTTCGACGCCGGGCAGGCTTTCCAGCAGCACGCGCGAAACGTGCGATTCCGGCAACGTATGCTGCTGCATGTCGGCGGCGTAGTAGTTCTGCAACGACGCCTGTTTGGGCAGAATCAGCACGTTCGCGCCGAGGCTCTGCATTTGGCGTCCGACTTCGCCTTCGGACGCAGACACGACATGGCGAATTGCGACGAGCGCCGCAACACCCAACAGAACGGCCAATCCGCTGGTCACCAGCGCCGTCGGCCGCTCTCGAAGCTCTTTCCAAACAAGAGTGAACAGATTCATGTTAGTTGCCTTTCTTGCCGTGCTTGCAGTTCGGATCGTCGCAGCACTTGCCGGCGGCATGGAGGTCGGCCGCCAGCTTGGCTTTGGTGACTTGCGCCGTGTATTTCCCGACCATCACGCCCGGCGGTGCCATGAACACGACGGTCGTCCCGCGCGTTTTCGCGGCGTCGATCTGCAATTCGGCGAGGAACGATGCCTCGGACTTGTCGTCGAGTCGCATCGACACGAGCGAAACACGCCCCTGAAACTGCGGGTCAGCTTGAAAGTCCTGGACACCAGCGGGCGTGGCGGTCTCCGTCGCCGGCCGAACGCAGAGCAGCACCGTCTTGCCGCCTTGGAGCGATTTCATGCACTCGGCCGTCGTCGGCGTGACGAATGCCTCTTCGACGTGCTGGGCGGAGAGTTTCTGGGCGAAGACGCCCGTGATCGCCCCGTTGGGAGCCACGGCCAGCGTCATCGGCATTGGCGCTCGGGCGGTCTTGTACTTCTCGACGAGCGCCTTCTCGGACGCGTCGGCAACGTTGACGTAGACGATGACGGCTTGGTCCTTCCGGTTGGCCGTGCTTTGCGACAGCGTCTTGGCGACCGCCTGAGTGGCGGCATCGTTCTGCTTGTAGAACAGAATGAACGCGTACTTCTGTTCGGCAGCCGCCTGGGCGATCTGCTGTTCCGCGGCGGTTGGCGACGCCGCGCAGGCAACGGAACCCGCCGCCACGGCGGACAGGATCGCAACCAGCGCGACCAGAGAGTGAGGCTTGTTCATGACGCATCCTTTCGTCAATGGAGGTGTGAGGGCAGTAATGCCTAAAGGCGATCTTTTTTCGTGAATCATCGTTCTGTTTGCAAACTATCAGTCAACAGCAGACCTTCGATCGATTCGGCCGAATCCCGGAGTTGGCGAAGCGCTTCCAGGTAGGCCAATTGTGTTTGAAAGTAAGTCCGTTGCACGGTGAGCAACGAGAGGAAGCCGATTTCGCCGCTATCGTATGACTTGACCGCAATATCCAGAGATTTTTTGGCGTCCGGCAGAATCTGCTTGGAGTAGGCGTCGGTTTGCACGCGAGCATTGCGGTAGGGCTCAAACGCTTTGGCGAGCCGTTGCTGTAGGAGCAACTCGACGCGTGCGACGTCTGCCTGAGCCGCTGCGATCTGCGCCTGTGCTTGACGGATTCCACCTTGATTGCGGTTATAGATCGGCAAAGGGACCGAAAGCTGAACATTGGCGATCGTGTCTTGGGACGCGTTGTCGTACTGTGCGCCGGCTTGGGCTTCCCAGTTCGGGTAACGGTCTGCATAGGCTCGACCAAGACTCGCTTGTGACCTAGCTACCGCCGCGGCGGCCGCAGCGAGTTCGGGACTCTCGGCGAGCAAGCGCTGCGAGGCTTCCTCCCACGTCAACTCGGGTACGGCGCCGCGCAGGTCGCCGTCAAGTGGCCGTGGCGGCGTAGACGGGTCGCCAATCACGGCCGCAAGTTGCTGCCAGGCGCTTCGGTAACGATTACTTGCGTTCTCTAGCAGGATTCTTGCTTGCTGGAGCTCGATCCCCGATTGCAGCACGTCGACCTCACTGACGTTTCCCGCCTTGAACAATCTCTGCGACGTCTCGTACGCTTTTTGGGCGACGTCCGCCAGTTCGCGAGTCAGGTCGATGGCGCTTTGCGCGGCCAGCACGTCGTAGAACGAGCGATGCACGTCGGTTAGCACTCGCCGCCGCTGGGCTAAAGCCTCCTGTTGAAGCCGTTCGATTTCGCGGCTCAACACGGTTCGGCTCAACGAGAGCTTGTCGGCCGTAACGATTTCCTGAGAGAGGAATCCGCCTTGCTGTCCGGAACGTCCGTCGTTCCCGATTTCACCGCCGTCATAGCCTATGCGGGGATTCGGCCAGAGGCCGGCTTGCAGCCATTCGCTGCGGGCCGCGTTGATTCGAGCTTCGGCTTGGGCGAGCGTTGGGTTTCGCTGCAACGCCAGCGATTCCAGTTCGCCGAGCGTTAATCGCTCCGGCAAGACCGTTTCGACGGGACGCGCTGGTTGATCCGGCGGCGTCGGCGCTGGGGATGGCGGTGTAGCCGAGTCCGGCTTGACAGGCTCTGGCTTGGGACGTTGAGCCGGCTGCTCGACGTCATAAGTGACGCGCTGTACCACCTCCTTTTCGCTAGGCGCGGTGCTCGCCGCCACCGGAACTTCGGGCAGTCGTTCCGCTTGTGGCGTGCGACAGGCCGGGAATACAACGAAGCACAGCGCAGCGGCAAGCGGAGCGAGTTTATGTGCGGTGCGGTACATGATTTGGACTCCATTCCAGCGGCTGCGACTGACTGGGCGCGCAGTCTCCGCCGTCTCGTACAGCGCGGTGACGAAAAGGCGTGTCATTTCCTCGTCCGTGGCAACGTCCGTGTGCCACGAACCTAGCTTTTGCTTGGTTCCTTCCAATCCTGAACGTCTTGCAGCCTGTTGCTCATGGCGGTCACTCGTAGCGACGGACCAGTCACCCCGTTTGGCGTCCGTATGGTCCCCATGCGTAAATGCCAAGGGCGATGGAAACAATTGCGTTCCCAATGGCAGCTACGATGTTCCACGTCGGCGTCGCCGTGATTCCGAAGGCCGTTAATGTTTGGTCGGAGGACCACAAGTATGCGTGGATAAAGGCATGAAGCGCCTCCACTCCACATGCGAACTTGGCGATCTCTTTTAATCGGCTCATGGTCGGCTCCTCTACCAAGCGGTTCAAGTTGCCCGGCAAGCAGACGTTTTCCGCCACGACGTTCGCTAACTCTTGCCCGGCTCTTTCTTTTCTTCTTCTTCGATCGGTGGCGGTTCTTTTCCGTATTTTGCCTTGTACTGGGCGGCAAACTTGGCCTTGTGTTCCGGATGGCAGATGAAGCACTGCGAGTCGGGGCGATCATGTTTTTCGCACCAGTCGCCTTTCTTCTGGAAGTCGGCCGCCACCTTGGAGTTACACTGGGCGCAGATCTCCTCCGGCACGCCATGCTCGTTGCACCACCACTCGCCATGCGTGTGGCCTTCTTTGTGCTCGCCTTCCTTGTGGTCATGACCATCGCCGTCATGATGCGCGGTCTCGGTGGCAGCCGGCTTACCCTCGCCGGTCTTCGCATTTTGGCCACAGCCAACGGCGAACAGAGCGACGGCAGCAAGGCTAGCGCCGAATGCCGCTGTCCGAACGAATTGACTCATAAACAAGACTCCTTTGGGCAACGCCCTTCGATGGTTAGGCCCCAGCGAGAACAGGTTCTTCCTGGACGTCGGCTGCGGCGGTGGATGGTTTTGATTTTCGAGTTGGAAGTTTGAACACGACATACAACACGCGAAGCACGAACAGCGACATCACCATCGCGCTGATGACGCCGCCGATGACGACCGTGGCCAGCGGCCGTTGAACTTCCGCGCCGACACCGGTGCTGAGCGCCATCGGCACGAAGCCCAGACACGCGACCAAGGTCGTCATCAACACCGGCCTGAGGCGCGTCATGGCCGCTTGCGAAACGGCGTCTTCCAAGGCTAGCCCCTTGTCACGAAGCTGGCGGATGTACGAGACCAGGATCATGTCGTCTAGGACGGCGACGCCCGACAGCGCAATGAAGCCAATTGCCGCCGAGATAGAAAACGGCATGTCGCGCAGCCACAAGGCGATAATGCCTCCGACCCAACCGAAGGGCACGCCGGTGAATACGCGCAAGGCGTCGGTGAGATTGTGATACGTGAGATACAGAAGTGCGAAAATCGAAACGACCGCGAGCGGCACAACGATCATCAAGCGCTGCCGAGCGCTCTGGTAATGCTCAAATTGACCGCCCCATTCGATGTGATAACGACCGGCGGGCATTCGCACCTTCTCGGCGATCGTTCGCTGAGCCTCGGCGACGAAGCTCCCCATATCGCGGCCACGGATGTTCGTCGTGATTGTGATTCGGCGTTGGCCCCATTCCCTGGTAATGGTCGAGGGGCCTTCCACGATGTCGATGGAAGCCAATCGCGCCAAAGGAATATGCTGTCCGTCCGGCGTCGAAACGAGCATCGCGCCGATGGCCGCAGGACTGGCCCGATGATGCTCCGGTAGGCGAACCGTCAGAGGGAATCGCAGTTGCCCTTCGACAACCTCGCCAAGCGGAAGCGTGCCGATCGACTCGACCAAGTCCAAGACCGACTTGGCCGGAATGCCGTAGCGAGCGATTTCGCCCTGCTTGATGCGAATCTGAAGGACGGGCTGGCCGGTAATCTGCTCCGTGCTCACGTCGGCGCTGCCCGGAATGGTATTGAGCACGCGCTCGATTTCCTGAGCCTTCTGCGTCAAAACCTGGAAATCATCGCCAAACAGTTTGATCGCTAAGTCCGACCGCGAGCCGGAAATCATTTCATTGATCCGCAACTCGATCGGCTGCGAGAAAGCAATGCGCTGGCCGGGGATCAACCGCAGTTCTTTGTTGATGAGTTCGGTCAGGTCCGCCTGCGTGGCGGCCCTGGTCCATTGTTCGCGCGGCTTAAGCGCGATGAACAAGTCCGTCAACTCGACACCCATCGGGTCGGTGGCGATCTCTGCGGTGCCGATGCGACTCCAAACGTGTTCGATCTCGTCTGGAAACGCTTTCAGGACCGCTTTCTCCATTTGTGTGTTCATCTGGATCGATTCTTCCAGGTCCGTGCCCGCCAGACGCACGACGCCGATAGCGACTGCTCCTTCGGACAGTCGCGGAACGAACTCCGTGCCGAGATTCGGCGCGAGAAACCCAAACGCCACCAGCAATACGCAGCCGGCAAATCCGAGCACGACGCCCTTGTGGTGCATGGCGACGTTCAGTACCGGCGAATAGAACCACTTTACCAGCCGCATCAACAGAGGTTCTCGCTCATTGATCCGGCGCGGAAGCAAGTAGCTCGCCAACACGGGCATGAGCGTCATGGATAGGATCATCGAACCAGCCAGTGCGAAAATGACCGTCAAGGCCATCGGCCGGAAGAGCTTGCCCTCGATCCCTTCGAGCGTGAGGATCGGCAGGTAGACGATCATGATGATCAACTCGCCAAACAGCGTCGGTTTGCGGACTTCGACGGCCGCGTCGCGGATCACTTCGAGCATGGTGCGTCGTCGATTGTCGCCGTGGGCGATATGGCGGACGCAGTTCTCGACCATAACGACGCTGCTGTCCACAACCATCCCAAAGTCAATGGCACCGAGACTGAGCAGACTGGCCGCGATGCCGAATCGCAGCATGCCGGAGAACGCGAAAAGCATTGACAGGGGGATCGCCAAGGCCACGATCGCGGCGGCACGGAGGTTGCCCAAGAAGAGAAACAGAATCGCAACGACCAGCAGCCCACCCTCGAAAAGGTTCTTGCGTACCGTGTCGATGACGTGGTTGACGAGGTCCGTGCGATCGTAGACGGTCTGGATTTGAACGCCCGGCGGCAGGCTTGTTTTCAGTTCGTCCAGTTTGTTCTTCAGCGACCACGTCACATCGTGGCTGTTCTCTCCCATCAGCATGAAGCCGAGCCCCAAAACGGCTTCGCCTTTGCCGTCGGCCGTCACCGCGCCGCGGCGGATTTCGTGGCCGATCGTCACCTCGGCTACGTCTGCGATCCGAATGGGCACGCCCGCCTTCGCGTCGATTACGATTTGCCTGATCTCCTCCTCGTTGGTCGTCCGGCCGATACCGTGAACCAGCAGCATCTGGGCCTTCTGGCGAATGCTGCCGCCGCCGACGTTGCGGTGGTTCTTTTCGACCGCTTCGACGACTTGGTCGAAGGTCAAGCTGTGCTTCACCAGCTTCGTGGGGTCGATGCGAATCTGGTACTGCTTCTCGTATCCGCCCCAGCTATTGACCTCCGCGACGCCTTTGACTGTGCGCAGCTTCGGCTTCACAATCCAGTCGTGGATCGTGCGCAGCTCCGTGAGCTTCTCCTGGCGTTGCTCCTCCGTCATTTTCGAGAAGTCATAGCCTTCGGCGGAAACGACGTAATGAAATACCTCGCCCAAGCCGGTGGCGACGGGGCCGAGCTTGGGGCGCTCGATGCCGGGCGGAAGTTCGACGGTCCCCAGCCGCTCGCTGATGAGTTGCCGGGCGAAGTAAATGTCGGTCCCGTCCGCAAACGTCACGACCACTTGCGACAGGCCAAATTTGGATACCGAACGCAGGACATCGAGTTTTGGCAGCCCACCCAGCGCTTGCTCGATCGGAAACGTGATCTGCTGCTCGACTTCCGCGGGGGCAAGCGACGGCGCGGTGGTGTTGATTTGCACCTGAACCGGCGTCGTGTCGGGAAAGGCGTCGATATCGATGTGGGCCAGCGAATACAGCCCAACCGCTCCCGCCAGAAGCGTGGCAATAATCACGAGCCCGCGATAGCGCAGCGACGTGTCGATAATCCAGTTGAGCACGTTCGATCCCTTCCGCAGTGAACTTTGGCTTCCATTCCGTCGAATTAACGATCTCTTAAGGACCAGCCTGTCGACCCGACCGGGTCGTTAGTGATGGTCCGCTCAGCCCGCGCCTAAGTTGTTCTTAAGCAGTTGCGACCGCAGCACGCCGCTGCCCTTGGTGGCTACGATTTCGCCAGGAAGCACGCCAGCGATCAGTTCCGTGTTGGCCTCGTCCTGTGCGCCCACCTGGACTTCGCGGACGTGGAATACTTTGAGTGCGCCGTCCTTAAGGAAATTTTTGTCCCGCACGAACACCACACGGCAACATCCCTCCGTTTGCACCGCCTCGTTGGGCACGACGACGGCATTCGACTCCGTGCGAAGTACGATACGCCCGGTTCCAAACATGAACGCGCGGAGCGTTTCGGCCGAGTTGTCGACCGTTGCCCGAACCTTTAGTGTGCGAGTTTTTTCGTCGATGGCCGGATTCAGCCAGGTAATCTTGCCGACGACCTCGTCGCCGCCCCCATCTGGCCGGAACCGGACGGTCTGGCCAAGTTGAATTGTCCGTGCGTCTTCCGCCCGCACATCGAGCGTGAGCCACATTTGGCGGGCGTCGGTTACGACGAATAGTTCCTTGGCCGTGTCAACAACTTCACCCGGTACGACGTCGCGGTTCGTGACGACACCCTCGATCGTCGACCGAATGGGCACGAGGTTCCCCGTCGTCTGCTGCGGATCGAGAGTTCGCACGATCTCGGCGGGCAGGCCCAAGAAGTAGATGCGTACGTTCAACTCGTCTTCCGGCAGCTTTGCCAACTCGACAGGGTTGACAACAATGCCGAGGTTGGCGAGCACATGTTGAACCGCTTTGAGTCTCACTTGCGCTTCACGCACGGCTGCCTTCGCTTCCTGAAGTTCGCGGCCGGGAATGCCGCTCGCGGCAGACTGCTTTCTTGCAAGCGTCAATTGCGTCAGTTCCAAGCCGGCAATCGCCTGCAGCAGGTCGGATTTTGCTTTGCCGGCCTCCGCCGAGTCCACGAGAGCCAGTACGTCACCCGGCCGCACCCGATCGCCGATTTGACGTTCAACGCGCCAAATCGTACCGGCGGCGCGCGACGCGACGTGCAGCACGCGAGTCGTGTCGTAGGCGAGCTGGCCGCTGGCGGCCACGGACTCGACGATTGGCCCCCGAAGCGCGGGCATCACATCGATACCGGCTTTCTCAACGGCATCGGCCGTGGCAAATTGGAGCCGGCGCTGGTAGTTCTGGCACCGACTGTTATTGAGAGGGCGCGCTGTAAGCGCGAGTGCTTGCTTGGCCCGCTCAAAGTCCTCTTGGGTCGGCTGACGCGGGTTGTCCAATTGGGCAATATCCGGGTGATGCCAAGCGCACTGATGCACGCGATGTTCGCGGCACCAGCCATAATCTTTGACGGGAGCCATGCACGACTTATTACATTCCACGCACTGCGAATCGGGCACGCCGTGCGATTCGCACCAGTCGTCGGGCTTCGCCTCCGTGGCGCCGACGATTGACGAGAACTTCGGGACCGTCCATCCCGTGTGATGGCCCCAAAATGCAAGCCCGCCAAGGATAACCAACACGGCGAGCGTCGGCAACGATCCGAAAACGTGTTCCAGAATCGCGTTGATTGACTTCGACTTCGATTCCGCCGGGGCACTCGCTGGCGAAGGCGGCGCAGGTGACGGAGTCGCAATGGGCATGGTGGAAGTAATTTGCGTCATGGTGCAACCTATCCGCTAACAAAGGCGAAAATGATGATTCAAGGAGCGGCGACGTGAGGTGCGGGCCAATAACAGCGCCCCTACTCACGGCGAAGTGCGACGGGTCTCGCAACTGGGCGAAACCACACCGCCCAGAGAGGGCGGAAAGATGCGCGCGACTAGATCAAAAAGGAAGCGCGCAAAATGCGCACGTCGCGTCCGGAAGAAAGTGGTGCAAAGTGACAGTTGCCGCGATGGCCACCGTCAACCAAGGTGAAAATGCATGGCTGACTCAAGGTCAGGTCGTCGATGACCGCCAAAAGCGACGACGAGCAATCGGCTTGGATGTCGGGAACTCGGACCTCCGACGTCGCGATTGCTCCGCCGCAGATGCAATTGGAATGAGTCGGCTGAGACGGATTCTCGTCCGACGGCGAACTCGGCTTTCCCGGCTCGCGGGGCGAGCAATCGTGCCGATGACAACAGCACGGCGCAATTTCAGGTGACGCCCCACCGCCCACAGCCGCCGCCGCCGAAAAGCTGCCGACGAAGGGGCAACTGGCGACCGCCAGCATCAGAACCACGGCAGTGATTTTGCGTGAGATCATGATGCGGGAAAGCCTAGCGGCGAGGGAGAATCGACCCAAACTGCCTAGATTGTAGTGCGGTCCATGCCGCCGGTCAATTGAAACGACCAAAGCCGATGGGACCACGGGATGATCATCGTATTCGTTATTATCGGAAGCGCAGCTTATCACAGTGAGTCCAAGTTCGCGGGATTAAGCGGTTTTGCGTATCGGCTGTTCCGCGGGCCTAATCGCGTTTAAGGACGATCTACTCCCCCTAGAAGGGTTGCCTCCATGAAGACGTTCGTCGTCAAAGTCGCCGGAATGGACTGCGCTGAAGAGATCGCCGTGCTGCGACGCGAAATCACAACGCTTTCCGAGGTTGAGGACGTCTCGTTCGACCTCCTGCGCGGCACGATGTCCGTGACGTTTGACGAAGCCCATCTCTCGACCGACAAGATTCTGGCGGCCGTTTCTCGGACGGGCCTGTCGGCCGTTCCCTACGACGCGAAGAGCGAAGATGTGGTTGCTGCCGGCGGTGGGCGCTCGGCGCGCGCAATGCTAACCGCGGCAAGCGGCCTGCTCGTCGTGGCGGGATTCCTGGTTCATGGGGCCGTCGTCGGATGGTCGGCGGCAATCGGCGGCGATGAAAATCGCACGATGCCGTGGCTGTCTCGCGCATTCTACGTGGCGGCGACGCTTGCCGGCGCGTGGTTCGTGCTCGGGAAGGCATGGCTTGCCGTCAAACGCCTCCGGCCGGACATGAACCTGCTGATGACGGTGGCGGTCGTTGGGGCGCTGCTCATCGACGAATTCTTCGAGGCGGCAACCGTTGCGTTTCTATTCGCACTTTCGCTCGCGCTGGAAGCGTGGAGTGTTGGACGGGCCCGGCGTGCGATTCAGTCCTTGATGCAACTTGCTCCCGATACAGCTTGCGTGCGAGGCGAGAATGGCGTCGAAACGACGGTCCCGGTGGCTGATGTCCCGTTGGGCATGACCCTGATCGTCAGGCCCGGCGAGAAGATTCCCTTGGACGGCCAGGTCGTAAAGGGTGAGACCTCCGTCAATCAAGCGCCGATCACCGGGGAATCTATGCCGGTTCACAAAGCTCCCGGCAGCGAAGTCTTCGCGGGCACGATCAATCACGATGGCGCGATTGAGATTATCGCCACGAAGCTGGCTACCGACTCGACGCTGGCGAAGATCATCAAGTTGGTGGGCGACGCCCAAAGCAAGCGATCGCCAAGCGAACAATGGGTGGAGTCGTTCGCTCGCTATTACACGCCTGCCGTCATGGCACTCGCAATCGCTGTCATGCTTCTGCCGCCGCTTTTGTTCGATGGAGAGTGGACCCGGTGGTTCTACGAAGGGCTGGTGCTGCTCGTCATTGCGTGTCCGTGCGCACTGGTGATCTCGACGCCCGTGAGTATCGTGGCCGCACTGACGGCCGCGGCGCGGGAAGGCGTTCTGATCAAAGGAGGCCCATACATCGAGGCACCCGCCAGGTTGCGGGCGATCGCCTTCGACAAAACCGGCACGCTGACCAGGGGGCGGCCGGAAGTTCGCAAAGTGATTTCGTTGTCCGGTCACGACGAACGAGAATTGCTCGAAATTGCCGCGGCGATCGAAAGCCGGTCGCAACACCCCCTGGCCCAAGCGATCATGCGCGCAGCCCAATCTGCCGGAATCACTCCGCGGCCGGCAGACGATTTCCAGTCCCTTACGGGCAAGGGCGCGACGGCCCGAATTGATGGCCGCGACTTTTGGTTGGGGTCACATCGACTCCTCGAAGAGCGCGGGCAGGAAACGCCCGAAATGCATGCCATGCTCGAAGAGTTCGCTGCCGGCGGGCACAGTGTCATCGTCGTTGGCGAGGAGGATCACGTTTGCGGACTGATCGCCGTGGCGGATGCACTGCGGGACGAATCGCCGGCCGCACTGGCTGCATTGCGCGCGGCGGGCATTGCTCGCCTCGTCCTGCTTACGGGCGACAACCGTCCAACCGGCGAGGCAATTGGCAAGACGGCAGGTGTCGATGAGGTAAAAGCCGAATTGTTACCCGAGGACAAGGTCGCGGCGATCGAAGAGTTGGCTCGGCAGCACGGACACGTCGCGATGGTCGGCGACGGTGTAAACGACGCGCCCGCGATGGCCCGCGCGACCCTTGGAATAGCGATGGGCGCAATGGGAACGGATGCTGCGTTGGAAACAGCCGATATCGCCTTGATGACCGACGACCTGTCCAAGTTGGCATGGCTGGTACGACACTCGCGGCGCACCCTGGCCGTCATTCGACAGAACATCTTCGCATCGCTCGCCGTCAAAGGCGCTTTTGTGATTCTTACCCTAGCGGGCCACGCATCGCTCTGGGCGGCAATTGCAGCGGATATGGGTATGTCGCTGCTTGTGATCGGAAATGCCTTGCGGCTACTCGGCAGTGAGATAGAGTTCGAGTCGGAGGGCAGACGGCCCGCCTGAGTCGTCCGCATTAAGAAGTCCGCGAGGACCGAAACACGGCATCCGCCGAGGTCACGGTGGAGGCAGGCGCGACTCGTTCTTTATTTGCGTGATTCGGAAGTAAAAGAGCCGAATCCAGAGAATCTCAAGCACGACGAACAAAGCGAGCGATATCGCCGCGAGGAGCACCAGGACGGCGATCGCCGCAATCTTCCACGGATAGCCAGCCATTTCCTGTTGCATCATCGTGTCGCATGTCTCGGCCATGCTCGCCATCGCTTCGGCCATGTGTTCCATCTTCGCAGCTTCGCGTCGCTGTTGACCATCAGGCGGCTCTGCGTCTTGCTGCGCATTTCCCGAACGGGGTCCAATCAGAAGAAACGCCGAAAATGCAAGGATCGCGCGAAGACTGTTCGCAAACGTTTTTTCATGGAGCGCGACCATTGTTTTGTATCTCCGGCAAACAGAGAACTCCCCAGTTCCGTCGTCGCACCGACGGAAGCCGGGCGATAGCCGGGGGACATCGAACGTGCGACGCTCATGTTCGGCGCAAAACCAGCCATCTCTGGAGCCCACGAGCAAGTGAAATGCATTGCAAAGATAGTGCCATATCCAATGCAAAAGGCTGTTGGCATCGCGCCGAGCGATGTAAGAGCGTCGAACTATTGACGCTGAGTAGCGCGGTCACGCCGGTGTCCGTGTCTGTCGCGCTGTCGTCATCGGTTCCGCACCGGCGCCCGACAAGGAGTGCATGCTGACGCCAGCGCCGCTCGCGATCCCCGACGCCGCTGCCGTGACCGTGGATGGCCAAGAAGTCTTTTTATGCTGCGCCGGTTGTGAAGAGGAACTGCGAGCGGGCGTTTGCCACTTTGCTCTCGCGCGGCTCAGTAGTTCGCAAAAAACGACGCCGAGCGTTCGGGGTTGTAGCCGCGGCGGTCGTAGAGGCGCGTTGTGGATGGGTCGGCGTGGCCGGCGGCGCGCTGGACGTCTTCCAGGCTCGCGCCGTTGTCGAGGGCGGTCGTGATAAACGTCGCGCGCATCGAATGAGCCGAGTAGCCGCGGTCGAGGCCGATTCGCCGAGCGTAATGGCGGAGTACGCGGTCGATGGCGTCGGGGGCCAGGTGACGGCGGGAGTCGTAAGCTTCGCCGTTGCCACGGACCGGGCGAAACAGCGGCCCATCGAGGTCGGCGCCGTGGCCCGCGGCGTTGAGATAGTCGCGGATGCGCTGAACGACTTGGGGATGAACGGCGAGCGAATCGCGCTTGCGGCCTTTGCGAGTGACCCACAGCGCGTCGAAGCCGCGGTTCTGATGCACGTCGCCGACGCATAGCGCGGCGATCTCTGCCCGCCGCAGCCCAACTTGAAACCCGACGGCAAGCAGCGCGCGATCGCGCATGCCGTGCATCGTGTCGGCCGGCGGCGCGTCGAGGATCGCGCGG
>QEVJ01000096.1 GCA_003576845.1 Planctomycetota bacterium | reverse complement strand
CATACCACGGCTCACTCGACCAAGTTCTGTCAATGAGCCATGTCATAAACGAACACCCCACAAACCGACAATACGAACTTCAGACGGCTAAACTGTTACTCAAATCTCAATTCTAAGCGGGTGCCACTGCTGGTTTGTCGAGCAGTGAGGATCGCCGTTCGACGTCCGCTCGCGAATCGCACTGCTGGACAAGCCAGCCGTCGCACCCTCGTGCGATGCGGCGGCCGACTCTGTAAAATATAAGGACCGCGGGCGTACTCGATCAACAATTCTACCGCCAAACGGGCGGAAAAGCCGCCAGATTCCGGCCCGCGAGACGTGCCGACGCCCCTTTTTTCGCTCGATTCTCCTTTGTCGCCGATGTCGACCATCCCCGAAACCCACCGTGCTGCGGCTCCGGCGTCGGTCGCGTGCGCGGTCGTGACGGTGAGCGACACCCGGACGCTCGAGAACGACACCGGGGGCGGAACGGTCGTTTCCCTGCTGGAAGCGGCCGGGCATCGGGTGATGGGCCGGGAAATCGTCCGCGACGAGCCGGACCTGATCCGGAACGTGATTTCGCGGTACTCCGGCCGCTCGGACGTCGACGCGATTCTGCTCACCGGCGGAACGGGCCTTTCGTCCCGCGACCAGACCTTCGAGACGGTCACCTCGCTCTTTACCAAGCGGATCGACGGCTATGGCGAGTTATTCCGGTTGCTCAGCTTCCAGGAAATCGGCGCCGCGGCCATGCTGAGCCGGGCGGTCGGCGGGCTGATCGGGGCGAAGATCGTGCTGACCATGCCGGGTTCGCCCGCGGCCGTGCGGCTGGCGATGG
Source organism: Planctomycetota bacterium (assembly GCA_003576845.1). Classification (GTDB taxonomy): domain Bacteria; phylum Planctomycetota; class Planctomycetia; order Pirellulales; family PLA5; genus PLA5. The sequence goes on along the minus strand of QEVJ01000096.1, from coordinate 23,282 downwards.
AAAAGCTGATTCTGCCGGAACTAGGGCATCTACGGCGAGAGGCGACCCGGTAGGGGTTTGCCGACGGAGGCCTGCTACAGCGCGAAGAACCGTTAGGACGGACTTCAAGTCCGTCCTACGTTGGGCGGGACTCTTCCGCCGCCACCCTGGCGATTTCGGCGACGTAGACTCGCACGGAGCGCCGTGCGGCGGTCCAGCGGCGTTTGCCGCGCCTTTTCATATCCTAAACAAAGACATCCGGAGACCCAACGAGATGCGACGCATTTTTTCGATTGCGATTGTGGCGAGCGTTCTGACGGCGTGGATCGCGGCCGATGCTCTGGGGCGACCAGGGCGCGGTGGCGGCGGCGGTGGTCCGCGGCCGGGCGGAGCGGGCGGCGGGGCGCGGCCTGGCGGCGGAAATATCGGCGGCGGCTCGGGGGCCCGGCCGAATGCCGGCGGTTCCAAATCGACCGCGCCGGGCGGCAATCTCGGCGGCCAGTTTAATGGCGGGTTCAACAAGAACGCCGGAAGCCCAGGCAACCTCGGCGGCCAGTTCGGCAAGAACCAGTTCAACGGCCAGCGTCCGAATAGCCAGCAGTTGCAGCAGTTTCTCGGCGGCGACGCGAAATTCAAGGCGGGCGAATTCAAGAACGGCGAGTTTACCCGCGGCGAGAATGCGGCCCAGGGCAAGGAGCAGTTCCAAGCGCAGGCGAGCCAAATTCAGTCGAACGTGCAAGCCCGCGCGGACGACTTGTTCACGCCGCAGTGGTACGCCGAGCATCCGAACGCCTGGCAGGCGACGCATCCGCACGCCGACGCCTGGGCGGTGGCGACGGCCGCTTCGGTTGCGGCGTGGGTAAACGCGGCGGCGTATGCCGGCAGCGGCGACACGGTCGTCGTCGAGTCGGGCACGAGCGAGGAGACGCCGAAGTCGACTGAAGACGCCACGGCGACGGGTACGACAACGCCGACCAGCGTTCCGGCCACGAACGATCCGAGCGAGTGGATGACGATCGGCGTGTTCGCGCTGGCCCAAACTGGCCAGACGGAGCCGACCACGCTCATCCAGCTTGCGGTCAACAAGCAAGGCCAGCTCAACGGCTCGTACTACGACCTCGTCAGCGACAATGGCACGCCGGTCAGCGGCCAGGTCGACACGACGACGCAGCGGGCGGCCTGGACGGTCGGCCCGAACTCGAAGAACGTGTTCGCCACGACGATCGAAACGCTGACCAGCGACAACGGCCCGGTAACGCTGCACTTGCCCAGCGGGAAGACGCAGAATTGGAACCTGGTGCGGGTGAATAAGGCGGAGAAGTAGTCGCAGCGGTTCGAAAAGAGCAGGTATGGCTTCCTCGGGAGGTTGGGTGAATGTCCGACCTCCCGTTTTTCTTGCGCCGGCTGGATGATCTCGGGACAGCGACGATCCCGCAGCGCGATAGCACCGCTGGCGCGGCAGTATTCTTCGACTGACGTTGGGGAGGCAGGCGAACTCGCCATAGAATACCAGTCCTACGGGCCGAACCCGCGTTTTCCAGTGTTGGGCGGTCCTCACAATCACGGGAGCAACCGGAAATGCAAGGCACGACTTCACATAAGCGTCGCTCGCTTCGATATGCCGCACTCGTAGCCGGCGTCGCGGCTGTCATTGCGACCTGGTGTGCTGCGAATGCATCGGAGGGCGAGACCGAAGCAGCGGACGAGGCAGCGAAGTCAGGTCCGACCCGGATCGTCGAGCCGATTGCGCCAAAGGCATTTGACGCGGACGGCGACCCGGACCTGGCCGCAGTCGTGGAGATTTGGAAGAAGCTTCGCGGGGAGCAAGCGGGCAACGGACCCGACGCGGAGGCGCTCGCCGACGTGTTGCGACAAGTTAAGGAACAGGACGATTCGCATCCGACCACGCGGTCAGAGGCTGGCGATGAGAAACCGCCGCAGCGCTACGCCGAAGCGTATGCAGTCATTAGCGAATTGTCGAACAAACCGAATCCTACCGCTCAAGACGATGCATGGCTCTTGAGGCTTGCGCTGCTCGGTTACGGATGGCAAAAGCGATACGACGCCGAACTCGCGGACCGCGCTGCCGCACTTCGGAAAGCCGCGCGGGCGCTCGACGAAGTCGCGGCCAATCTGGAAGAAGCGGATTTGTATAGCGATGCCGACGAACTATTCGAGCATGCGCGCTCGTTTCGCGACGAGGCACGTCAGATCCGGCAATCGGTCGCGAACACAAACGTTGACTATTCCGTTTCCGAGGCCGCGCTCGCGTACAACCTACATACGCTGCGTTCACAAATCCAGCTTTACCGAAATGAGCATGGAGGGCGGTTTCCCGAAGTGAAGCCCGACGACGACGGCAACCTCACACTGCCTCAGTTGCTCGCAACGACGAATGCCAAGGGAGAGATTGGAACCGGGCCGGAGTACGCGCTGGGACCGTACATGCTGACGATGCCCAGGAATCCGCTTGCTTACGAGAAGACGGGGCATGTTGTGGCCGAAGTAGATCAGTGGCCGCCAAAGAAGACCGTGCCGCGAGTTGGCTGGCTCTATCATCCGCCAACCGGACGGATTGTGCCGAATAACGCCGGGCGTCTGGTCGATCAGAACGACGAGTTTTGAGCGTCACTTCTTCCGCCCCAGCGCCACCACCGTCTTGAATTCGTTTGGCTTCACCGGTTGTACCGAGAGCCGGGAGCCTTGTCGCAGCAATTCCATTTTCGCGAGCGACTTGACAGCCCGCAATTCCGGCAGCGTCACCGGGTGGTCGAACGTCTCGACGAGCTTGAGATCGACCATCTGCCAAATCGGGTTGTCGGGCGACGCTTTGGGATCGTAGTGGTGATCCTTTTTGTCCCAGGCCGTGTGGTCGGGATAGGCTTCGCGGACGACGACGCACGTGCCCATCACCACGGGCGGCTCGGCGTTCGAGTGGTAGAACAACACATCGTCGCCGAGCTTCATCTCGTCGCGGAGAAAGTTGCGGGCTTGATAATTCCGCACGCCGTCCCAGCAGGTCGTCTGGTTCGGGCTCTTCGCCAGATCGGCGATCGAGAACGATTCGGGTTCGGTCTTGACGAGCCAGTATTGCTTGGACTTCGACATGGCGTGGCGTGATTGCTGGAATGACCGGGAAATCGCACGGCGACGGTATGGCGTGTTGCCTCGGGGGAATTCTGGCCGATGGGGCGGCATAGCGCCAATTCCCGCCGCCCTGGATTCGCTCGGCCGGCTGCTATTCTCCGCGTGTTGGCGGGGCGCTAGAATGGCGGCATGAGTGCGAGCCGATCATCTGCGGTGAGAAGTCGTTCCGTCGGTGGGCCGGCGCAACGGGCGACGTGGCGGTTGGGGGCGATATCGCTGTTGCTCGTGGCGGCGATCGTGGGGTTGTTTGCCAAATATGGGGCCAACGTGTTTTCTTCGGGAGGATCGAGCGATTACCAATCGGGTGACGAGGCCGTCTGGGAGAAATGGCGGCCCGTCGATCGTTCGGCCGAGAGTGATACGGGCGCCGAATATGCCGCGCTCCGCGAGACGAAGCCGGAACGGCGCCCGACGGCGAACGATCGGTCGGACCTTGAACTCAAGGACATTCCGTTCGACGGCGCGGCGGCTTACGAGTATCTCAAGCAAGTCTGTGCCATTGGACCGCGGCGCAGCGGCTCGGCGGGTATGCGCAAGCAGCAGGAACTGCTCGTCGCGCACTTTAAGAAGCTCGGCGCGAAGATCGAGTTGCAGCGGTTTCAGACCCGGCATCCGCTGGACGGCTCCGTCGTGCCGCTCGCGAATTTGATCGTCACGTGGCATCCCGAGCGGCGCGAGCGGGTCTTGCTGTGCTGCCATTACGACACGCGGCCGTATCCCGAGAACGACCCGAATCCCGCCAAACGCAAGAGCGACTTCATCGGGGCGAACGACGGGGCGAGCAGCGTCGGGCTGTTGATGCAACTCGGCAAGTCGATGCCCAAGGTCGAAGGCAAGGTCGGCGTCGACTTCGTGTTCTTCGACGCCGAGGAGTTGGTGTATGAGGAAGGCGGGTTCAAGCGGGGCGATTATTTCATTGGCTCCTATTGGTTCGCCAACGAGTACAAGCGGAAGCCGCCGAAACACAAGTACCGGGCCGGAATTCTGCTCGACATGGTGGCAGATGCGGAGTTGCACCTGTACAAGGATCGGCACAGTCTGGCGTTTCCCGCGGCGCGGCCGATCGTGGAGGAGGTGTGGAAGCTGGCGGCGGAGCTCGAGGTCCGCGAGTTCATCGACGCCAAGGGGCATCTCGTGCAGGACGATCACTTGATGCTCAACGAGTTCGGCGGGATTCCGACGATCGACATCATTGACTTCGACTATCCGCGGCCGGGCGACGAGACCTATTGGCACACGACGAGCGACGTGCCGGAGAATTGCTCGGCCTTGTCGCTGGCGAAGGTGGGCTGGGTCGTCGAGGAATGGTTGAAGCGCACGGTGCCGAAATGACGCCCGAGAGATCGCCATCGCCGGCGAAGCAAGCGACGGCGCCGGAATCGCCGCCGGCGCCGGTCGAGGCGACGCCGCGCGAGCGGCCGCTCGATTCGCCGTGGTTTTGGATCTGTTTGTTTGCGAGCGTCGCGGCGGTCGCGCTGGTGGCGATCGGGCCGAAATATCGCCAGCGCGAAGCGCGTTTGGAATCGACATTTCAGATGCGCGAGCACTTGGCGCGGCGCAACGCAGGAGAAGTTGAAGCGGCAGGATCGGACGAGAACGATCTCGATTCGAGCACGGCGGAGGAGGGCGGAGAGTTGTTGAAAACGACCGGGCCGCTGATTTGGATCTTGCTCGCCGTGGCGGCCGGATCGTGCGCGATGTTGATGCGGACGAAAGTCGTCAAACCGAACGCTTGAGCCGTGTAGCCGTCATGCTGTGGATCGTCGAAAACCCGTGGCCCGTGGTCGCCGCCGGCATCGCGGTCGAGTTGTTTCTCGTCGTCAAGCTGTTCACGACGGGGCGGCTCAAGATGGTGATGTGGATGGTGGTCGCCGCGGCCGTCGTGGGCGGGTATTGGCTCGTTGAGCGGGCGATCGTCACCGATCGGGAGCAAATCGAAACGAACCTCCACGCAGTCGCCGCGGCGATGGAACGCAACGATGTGGCGGCGGTCGAGAAGTATATCGACAAGGCGTCGCCGCACACGTTGTCCGAAGCCCGGCAGGCGGCGCGGCTGCCGTTCGCCGAAGTGCGGATCAACAACGATCTGAAGATCGACGTGGTTGCCGAGGACAATCCGCCGACGGCCGAAGCGTCGGGTTCGGTAACGGTCGCGATGACGAGCGGTTTTACGAAACCGACGCTCGTTCAGGCGACGGTCAAGCTGAGGAAGATCGACGGCGAATGGTTGATCTACCGGCACGAGAAGCCGCGAATTGGGATTCGCTAGCTGAGCGACGCGGCCGTTACAAAGTCGTTGCGCAATGAACGTCGCGCCCGCAACAGGCGTGCGGCCCACGTTTTTGGCCGGAATTTCTCGAAGGAAACGCGCCCGGCGGCAACATAAACCAGGAATAGAAGCCGCTGCCCGCGACGATTGAATTGCTTGACCTGCGCGGTGGCGGCGGTTAGCCTGCTGTGTGGGGCGGAACACCCTTCGCTTTGCGGTTGCGATTCACAGGTTTGAACGGTTTGGGTCGCCGCCGAAGCAGCGTGGAAGAGAGCAACGAGGAGTCTTCGGCCATGCGACGCACTTGCTTGGGCTGCGCGGGGATCGCGATTGGGATGCTGGCGGCGGCGCTCGACGGGAGCGCGCTCGCCCGTGACTTCGTGTTGACGATCGGCGGCGGGTACTCTCCGCTGGGCAATCAAGCGTCGATCGAGCGGAACGCGAACTTCTTTCGTGAGTTAGTCGCGGAGCGTTTGCCCGAAGCGCGGCACGATATCTTGTTCAGCGACGGCAACTCGCCGGGGCGAGACGTACAGTATCGCGCGGCGCCGGGTTCGATTCCGCGGTCGTGGCGGTTGCTGGCCCAGGTCTTTCAGCAAGAGAAGAACTGGGGCATGCGCTATCGGTCTCATGCGGTGCCGGGCGTGCGCGGGGCGGCGACGCTCGAAAATCTCTCGGCCTGGTTCAAGGACGTGGCGCAGGCGGCGGCGGCCGGCGACCGGGTGTTGATCTATGCGACGGCGCACGGCGGCGGCTCGACGAACAAAAGCGATCCGCAGGACACGACGCTCTATCTGTGGAACAGCCAGAAGTTGTCGGCGAAGGACTTCGAGGGTTATTTGAGCACTCTCAAGCCGGGTGTGAACGTCGTGTTGGTGATGACGCAGTGCCACGCCGGCGGGTTTGCCAGCGCGGCGCTCGACGGTCCGCCGATGGAAATGGCGACGCTGGACGGCGGCGGTTTGCGGTGCGGATTCTTTTCGACCTCGTTCGATCGGCCGGCGGCCGGTTGCACGCCCGACGTGGACGGCGACAACGAGCACGAATACAGCAGCTACTTTTGGGCGGCATTGCGCGGCCGGGGCCGCGACGGCGAACCGTTGCCGCCGGTGGACTACGACGGCGACGGTCGGACGTCGCTGGCCGAAGCGCATACGTTCGCGGTGATCCACGCCCAGTCGATCGACATTCCGCTGCGGACGTCGGAAGCATATTTGAAGCGGATTGCTCCGTTCGGAGCATCGAGCCTCGTGGGGCCGTTTTCGATTCACATGCCGTACGAGCGGATCCGCGAACGCGCCGACGCCGGCCAACTGGCGGCGCTCGATAATCTCTCCGCCGAGTTGCAATTGGCGAGCGTCGATCGCGGCCGCGAAGTGCTCGAAGTGGCCGCGCGGGCCATCGAGAGCCGCGACCAGTGCGACGCGCAGCTCAAGGCTCTCGCGCCACAATATGAACGGGCGTGCAAGAGCATTCGCGCGGCGCTCGTCAATCGCTGGCCGGAACTGGCGAATCCGTGGAGCGCCGAGGTAGCGGAACTCGTGGCCGACGAAGGCGAGGTCATCGCCGACGCGATCGAAGCGCATCGCGACTTTGCCGACTTGCGGACGCTGCAAACCGAGCGCAAGCGGCTCGCCGACGAGCGGTGGACGCACGACCGGCGGTACGCCAAAAGTCAGCGGCTGTTGCGGTTGCTCGAAGACGTGGCGATCGCCGGAAACCTACAAACCGGCGGATCGAGCGAGCATTGGCAGCGTTACGTGCAACTCGTGGCGCTTGAGAATCAATCGCTGCTGCCGACGATGAGCAATCCCGCGGCGGCGGAGATTCGCTGAGTTCGCCGCGCCATTTAGCCGCCGGTGAATACACCGGCGGCAATGCGGTTGGCACGCGGAGAAACGCCGGCAGCGCAAACGCGCCTCACGCCCCTGCGGCACGGTCGAGAGACCGTGCCGTAACTCGCGTTTGCGATTACGGCGTTAGAAACCCTTCCGGGGATTTTCCGCGGTTGGTTTCGATGAATTGCCGCAGCGTCGCCGGATCGTAAGTGTTCATCTTGAGCAAACGGGCCCACGAGGCAACGGCAATCATCGCGTCGTTGGCGGCCCGCGGCGTGAGGATCACGCCGACTCCGCTGCCATTGGCGTTCGGGCTGCCGTCGCGGACGAACTGTTCCAACAGGGCCAGGTCGCCGGCACTGATCAGGCTCGGGTTGTAGCTGATCCACACGTGCCCGTGTTCGAGATTGTGGATCAAATCTTCTTCGGGCTGTTCGGTGGTGTAGACGCCCGTGGGCCGCGGCGTGATGCCGGGGTTCGTATCGGTGCCGTTGGGGTCGGAACCGTGGTGCGGGCCGTAAGTGGGTGGATTCGAGTAGCCAGTGTAGTCGATGTCGCCGTTCTGATGCGCCTGCGACATCGCCGGAGCGCCCGAGACGAGGTCCATGCGGTCCCCGAGGAGACCGGACTGAGTAAACGAACCGGATGTGACGGTTCCGAAGAGCGAGTTGGGCGGCAAGTCGATGACCGTGATCGTCACGGTGACTGTGTTCGAGGTGGTCGTACCGTCGCTGGCGCGGTACGTGAACGTGGCCGTGCCGCTGAAGTTGCTGGCCGGCGTGTAGGTAAACGAACCGTTCGGGTTGAGCGCGAGCGTGCCGTTGGTAACGTTGCTCACGAGTTGGGCCGTGAGCGTATCGCCGTCGGCGTCGGTATCGTTGGTCAGGACGCCGCTCGCCGCGCTCACCGTGAGCGGCGAGTTTTCGTTCGTCGTGTAGCTGTTCGCGACCGCCACGGGCGCTTGGTTGGTGCTCGTGACGTTGATCGTTACGGTGACGGTGTTCGAGGTGGTCGTGCCGTCGCTGGCGTGGTAGGTGAACGAGACATTCCCCGTGAATCCGCTGGCGGGAACGTAAGTGAACGAACCGTCGTTGTTGAGTGTGAGCGTGCCGCTGGCGACGTTGCTGATGAGTTGGGCGGCAAGCGTATCGCCGTCGGCATCGGTGTCGTTGGCGAGCACGCCGTTGGCCGCGTTGACGGTGAGCGTCGTATTTTCGGTGGTCGAGTAACTGTTGGCGACCGCGACGGGAGCCTGGTTCTGGTCGGTGACCGTAATGGTGACGGTCGCCGTGTTCGACGTCAGCGAGCCGTCGCTGGCGCGGTACGTGAAGGTGACGTTGCCCGTAAAGCCGCTGGCCGGGACGTAGGTGAACGAGCCGTTCGCGTTGAGCGTGAGCGTGCCGCTCGCGACGTTGGTCACGATTTGGGCCGTCAGCGCGTCGTTCTCGGGATCGGTGTCGTTGGCGAGGACGCCATTGGCGGCCGTGGTCGTGAGCGTGTTATTGTCGCCGGTGGAGTAACTGTCGTTCGCGGCGGTGGGCGCGTCGTTTTCGCCGGTGACCGTGATTGTGACGGTCGTTACGGCGGAGGTGGCTTCGCCGTCGCTGGCGCGATAGGTGAACGTGTCGGTCCCGCTGAAGTTGTTGTTCGGCGTGTAGGTAAACGAGCCGTTGGGGTCGAGCGTGAGCGTGCCGTTCTGCGTCGTGGCGACGAGTTGCGCGGAGAGCTCGTCGTGGTCGTCGTCGGCATCGGTGTCGTTGTTGAGGACGCCGGTGGCGACGGGTACGGTGAGCGTGCCGCCTTCGGCGACGGTGTACGAATCGGCGACGCCAACGGGCGCGGCGTTTTGACTCGGGGGCGTCGTGTCGCCGGCGCGGATCGTCGTGGCAAGTTCCGTATTGCCCGCCGCTTCGACGCTATCCGCGATCGTTTCGCGAAGCATCGTCGCGGGCGCGGGCGTCGACGCGAGGAACAGCCGCAAGCTGACGAATTCGGGCCGCAAGCCGCGTTCGCCGAAATTGTTGCCGGCGATCGTTTGCTCGTCGCCGAGGACGATGTTCGTTATCTGGTCTGCGCCGATGGATGCGCCCGCGGCGGAGGTCGATTCCTGCGCGTCGAGGAGCGGCTCGGGCTGAGTCTGGTTCAGGGCGTACGTGCCGGGGCTGAGGTCGTCGAATGAGTAGCCGCCGTCCGATTGCGTGAGCGCCGACTTGTTGACCGTGCCGCCGCCCGTTTCGTTGCCCGTGAGCGTGATGGTGACTCCGGGGACGCCCTGTTCCGTTTCGTCGCGGACGCCGTCCTGATCGGCGTCGAGGTAGACGAAGCCCGACAGCACGCCGCCGTGGAGCATTTGCCGCGGTTCGAGCGATTCGCAGCGAAGGCGGCGCGGGGTGATCGGGGAGCAGGGGGCGGAGGACGAGCGTTTCGAGGTGCGTTGGAACATGGTTATCGCGTGGGGCTGTCGAGCAAAGGTTGCCGGACGGACGAGATGATCGATGCCGAGAGACATGAGACCGTCGCGGAAGGGAACGCGGCGGGCGGGGATAGTCTTCAGAATAAACGCTCGCCGCGAAATGTTCACGGGAATTGGCGAAGTTTTGCCGCCAATAGGGGGTTTGCCGGACGAAAAATCGGCAAATCGCGCTTAAACGGACCGGCGCGCGACCCGAGAAAGGCTTCTCATGCGGGCGACAACCGAGTAAATTGGATGTGACCATCCGATTAGCGCCGCGGCGGCTCGTACGCGGCTCGTCCGTCGACTACGTCGGGGAGCAATCGCTATGAAGCTCGGGAAGATATTTTCGTCGGCTGCGGCCTGCTGGACGCTTTGGTTCGCAGTGACGCCCGGGCCGGCGGGGGCCCAGTTTTCGTTCGAGCAGGAGCCGTTCCATTACAACAAGGCGACGCCGACCGATCGGGTGGCCCGGCTCAACGCGCGGCTTGCGGCCGGCGAGGCGAAGCTCGACTTCGACGAGAAGCACGGCTATCTGGCCGCCGTGCTCAAGCTGCTCGACGTGCCGGCGTCGTCGCAGACGCTCGTGTACTCGAAGACGAGTTTTCAGCAGAAGCGGATACATCCCCGAGCGCCGCGGGCGCTGTACTTCGCCGACGACGTGTATATCGGCTGGGTGCAAGGAGGCGACGTGGTAGAGGCTTCCGCGGTCGATCCGCAATTGGGGGCGGTGTTCTATACGCTGGATCAGCGGCCGAGCGAACGCCCGCAATTCGCGCGGCAGACATACGATTGCACGCAGTGCCACGCTTCCGCGCTGACGGGAGGGGTGCCGGGGCATATCGTGCGGTCGGTCTATCCCGCGCCCGACGGAACGCCGATTCTCAAGCACGGCAGCTTCGTGGTTGACCACACGACGCCGATCCGCAAGCGCTGGGGCGGTTGGTACGTTTCGGGCGAGCACGGTTCGCAGAAGCATCTCGGAAACTTGCTCGTGCGCGGCGAAGACAACGCGGAACGGTTGGCATCGGGCGACTTCGACATGGGCGATCGGGCGAACGTGACGGATTTGCGGAGCCGGTTCGACGTTTCGCCGTATTTGTCGCCGCACAGCGACCTGGTGGCGCTGTTGGTGATCGAACATCAGACGATGGCCCACAACGCGATTGCCCAGGCGTACTATCAGGGCCGGCTGGCGCTGCGGGACGAGGCGGTGATGAACGAGGCGCTGGGGCGACCGGCGGACTATCGGAGCGATTCGTCGCAGCGGCGGCTCGACAACATCGCGGCGCAGCTCGTCAAGGTGCTGCTGTTCGTCGACGAAGCGCCGCTGGCCGAACCGATTCGCGGGGCATCGAGCTTTGCCGAGGAATTCGTCAAAGCGGGGCCGCGCGACGCCTCGGGACGGTCGCTTCGCGACTTCGACTTGAAGACGCGGCTGTTTCGCTACCCGTGCAGCTACCTGATCTACTCCGATGCCTTCGCCGGATTGAGCCGCGACGTCAAACAGATCGTCTATCGCAAGCTCGGCGATGTCCTCGCCGATACGAATGCCGATCCGGCTTACAAACAACTTTCGGCAGAGGATCGCAAGGCGATTCGCGAGATTCTTTTGGCGACCGTGGACGATTTGCGGGCGGCATGGGAAGCGGCCGCGAAGTAGCGGTTATTTCGCCGCGGCGTTTTCGGGCGAACTGCCGAGGCAATAGAGCAATTCCTGGCGACCGCGGTCGGTGTTCTCGGCGACGCGGAGGTAGATGCGTCCGCCGCAGATGGTCGGCGTGGCAAACACCTCGTCGCCGAGTTGGCTGGTGGCGATCGACTCGAACTCGCTTGGGTCCGCTCGATAAACGAACGCTTTGCCGCCTTCGTTGACGGCGTAGATGCTTTCGCCGACGAGGACGGGCGAACTGCTGAACGTGCCGCCGAGGCGGCTCTTCCACTGCTCCTTGCCGGTGGCCGCTTCCCAGCAGACGGCCACGCCGGCGTCGGTGACGGCGTAGAGATAGCCGTCCTTGAGCAACATCGACGGGACGTACACGCGGGTGTTGTTCTTCCAGGCGATCTCGCCCGAGCCGTCGGCGCGGACGGCACAGACGTGATTTTCCGGGTAGCCGCCGCTGGTGAAAATGAGCTTTCCGTCGGAGACGGTCGAGGTGACGCATTCGGTGGTTGCGCCGTCGACCTCCCAGAGTTTCTTGCCCGACGCGGGATCGAAGCCGGACACGAGATCGCAGCCGGTCATGACGACTTGATCCCTGCCGGCGGCGCGGACGACGATGGGCGAAGCGTAGTTGGGTTTCTTGGGACGTTCGTGCCGCCAGACGATATCGCCGGTTTCGCGATTCAGGCCGGCAATCGCGCCGCCCGCCTTGTTATCGGCCGAAACGAGGACGAGCGCGTCATACAGCATGGGCGACGAGCCGTAGCCCTGGTGTTCTTCGTAATCGGTGATTTTGGTTTGCCAGAGTTGCTCGCCATTGAGGCTAAGGGCGGTGGTTGTGAGCGCGCCGGAATTGGGGAAGTTGATGAACAGCCGCTGGCCGTCGGTGGCGACGGTCGAGGACGCGAGGGACGCCTTCTTGTTCTTGAACTCGAAGCCGCCGCGATGAACGTCAGTCTTCCAAAGCCGCTTGCCGGTGGCGCGGTCGTAGCACAGTACCGATTGGATTTGTTCCATTTCGTCGGCCGTCGCGAGAAATATGCGATCGCCGAGCGCGGTGGGCGAGCTATGCCCGCGGCCGGGGATTTCGGTTCGCCAGACGACGTTTTTGCCGCGGCTCCATTCCGTCGGCGGCTGCTGATTGGGGTTGGCATGGCCGTCGTGGCGGGGACCGCGCCAGCCGGGCCAGTCGGCGTCCGAGAATTTTGGCGGCGCTGTGTCTGCGGCGGTTACTGTCGTACCAATCGGGCCAGCGACGAACAGGGCTGCGGCAAGAAGCCAGATCGCGCGATTGGCAGTCAACATGAGAAGTCCGGGGGGTTGGAAACGATGGGCTGGGGACGAGGCGAACGCAGATCGCGGGAGGATTATAGACTGCGGACACGTCCGCCGGGAACTTCCGCGTCATTGGCGGTGCTTTCGTGCCCGCGACGGAAACCGCGGTGAAAAAACGCCATTTCTGACCGGCCGTGAAATTCTCCGGCTGGATTGAGCTTTCGTGATTTCTGCGCGGTTTGGCTGGATTTCGCTTGAGCGTCCAATTATTCTAAGGGGCGAAGTAACGGGGATCGATCCGCGTTCATCGCTTCGAGGTCACGCTCATGAGAACGAACTGGTTGCGAAGTTTCATCAAAACGCTCGTTGCGGCGGGCTTGCTCGCGCCGGCGGCTGCTTCCGCCGCGCCTTACGACACCAATCTGGTTCTCAACCCGAGCTTCGAGAACGTCGACGGTAGCGGTTTCGCCGCGGACTGGAGCGGGCTGGTCGACACATATGCCTATTCGCAGAACTACACCGGAGCGGCGCCGGCTGGATCCGGCGACCGATATTGGTTTGGCGGCGCGGGCGTGAGCGGGCAAGTTTCGTCGATCAGCGCGTCGCAAGCGCCGATCGATCTTTCGGCGAATGCGGCGGAGATCAATGCCGGGCGCGTTACTTACGACCTCAGCGCATTCTTTAGTTCATACCGGCTGCAAAACGATTATGCCGTCGTGACTGCGACGTTCCGCGACGCGGGCAACGCCGCTTTGGGCCAGGCTTCCGTCGGCAGCGAGGCGCTCGTGGCGTCGCTGCCGATCGTCAACAACGGGACCTATGTCGACGCCCGCGATTGGGCGAGCGATGCCACGTCGGGACTCGTTCCGGCGGGAACGAACAACGTGCTGATCGAGATCGTGGGGACGAAGTCGGCCGGCGGAACGGTCGTCGATGGGTACACGGACCTCATCGACTTTCAAGTCCACCTGAACCCCGTGCCCGAGCCGGGAACGCTGACGTTGGCAGCGATCGGCGGATTGGGGCTGGCGGCGTGGCGGTTTCGCAAGCGGCGGGCATAACACAGCGCCATGGCGCGCAAATCTTCTTGACTCGGGCGACCTGACTCGCGCTGCGCGTGCGGTTAAGTAATGTCCGCGAGATACGTGCGGCGCTTTGCGGCGGCGCAAGCGATCCGTTACCATGCCGGGAGCTTCGTCGGCCAACTCAGCTCGGGTTTCCGCGGCCGGCGCTTCTAGCCTCGATTGAGGATCGCCATGCGTTTTGCTTCGTCAAGTTGGAGCGCGGTCGCCGCGCTCGTCGTCCTGGGACTTGCCGGTTCTGTTTCATCCACCGCTCGGGCCGATGCCAAAACGGAGTTTCAGAAGTTGCTCGACGACGCCTGGGAGGCCGATCTTGTGGCCGATCCGCTTTGGGCGACGCAGGTGGGCGATCATCGGTTCGACGATAAGCTGCCGGATTTGTCGATCGAGGCGGTCAAGCGGCGGATTGACGCGAAGGAAAAGCTCGCGGCGCGGCTCTCGGCGATCGACCGGAAGGCCTTGCCGCGGGCGGAACAGATCAACTACGACATTTTTGCCCGGCTGCTGGCCGACGATCTGGCGGAGGCGAAGTTCGAGACGTACTTGATGCCGATCACGAACCGCGGCGGGTTTCACACCGAGTTCCCGGAGTTGTACAAGCGGCTCAAGCTGGTCGGTGCGAAGGATTACGAGAACTACATCGCGCGGCTCGCGGCGTTCGGAACGTATGCCGATCAGAACATCGCGTTGATGCGGACCGGGATCGAAAAGGGACTGGTGCTGCCGGCGGTGGTGCTCAAGGGCTATCGCGACGTCATCGAGCCGCACGTGGTGGACGATCCGGAAAAGAGCCTGACGTACCGGCCGTTTCTGGCGATGCCCGGCACGGTGTCGGCAGCGGATCAAGTGCGGCTGCGCGAGTACGCGAAGAAGGCGATTCGCGAGAGCGTCGTGCCGGCGTATCGGCGGTTTTTGACGTTCATGGAGAAGGAATACGTCGCGGCCGCGCCAGGACAGATCGGGGCGTCGGCCTGGCCCAACGGACGCGAGTTGTATCGCCATCGGATTCGCAGCTTTACCACGCTCGACATCACGCCTGAGGAAGTCCACCAGCGCGGACTCGACGAAGTGAAGCGGATTCGCAGTGAAATGGAAGAAGTTGTGCGGCGGGCGAAGTTCGACGGCTCGGTCGCCGAGTTCATCGAGTTCTTGCGCAAGGACCCGCAGTTCTACGCCAAAACGCCCGAGGAGTTGTTTGAGCACGTTGGGTATGTCTGCAAGCGGATTGACGGCGAGTTGCCGCGGCTGTTCAAGGAGTTGCCGCGAACGCCGTATGGCCTGCGCGAGATTCCGGCGTACATCGCGCCGCAGACGACCTCGGCGTATTACATGATCCCCAGCGGCAGCGGCGAAACGGCCGGGTTCTACTATCTCAACACGTACAATCTCAAGAGCCGCCCGCTGTATGAAATGGAAGCGTTGTCGCTGCACGAAGCGGTGCCGGGGCATCATTTGCAGCTGGCGCTGCAGCAAGAGTTGGAAGACTTGCCGAAGTTTCGCCGGCACCAGGGATTTACGGTGTTCGTCGAAGGTTGGGCGCTCTATGCCGAACGGCTGGGACTGGAAGTCGGTTTCTATCAGGATCCATACACCGATTTTGGCCGGTTGACGTTCGAAATGTGGCGGGCGTGCCGGCTCGTGGTCGATACCGGGATGCACTATCTCGGCTGGGAGCGGCAGCAGGCCATCGATTTCATGGCGACGAACACGGCGTTGTCGCTGCACAACATCGTGGCGGAAGTGGATCGGTACATTTCCTGGCCGGGGCAGGCCGTCGCGTACAAGACGGGGGAACTCAAGATTCGCGAGCTGCGGGCGAAGGCGGAGAAGGGGCTCGGCGAGAAGTTCGACGTGCGCGAATTCCATCGCGTCGTGCTCGGCAGCGGGTCGGTGCCGCTGGCCGTGCTCGAAGAGAACGTGAACGGTTACATCCAGGGTGCGAAAGCGATTCGCACGACCGCGGTATCGAGAGCAAAGGAAGAAAAAAGCGTGGAGACGAAGAAGGCCGGCAAGTTCGAGTATCCCGTGACGCAAAAGGGAGACCAAACCGACGACTATCACGGCACGAAGGTGGCCGACCCGTATCGCTGGCTGGAGGAACCGGACTCGGACGAAACGAAGGCGTGGGTCGAGGCGCAGAACAAAGCGACGTTCGGGTATTTGGAGTCGCTGCCGGAGCGCGAGACGCTGCGCAAGCGGCTCACCGAATTGTGGAACTACGAGCGTTACGGGATTCCGCGGCAGCGTGGCGGGCGCTATTTCTACGAGCGGAACGACGGTTTGCAGAACCAGAGCGTGCTGTACGTCGCGGATTCGCTCGACGCGGAGCCGCGGGTGTTGCTCGATCCGAACACGCTGTCGAAGGACGGAACGATCGCCCTTTCCGCCACGGCCACCAGCGACGACGGGAAACTGATGGCCTACGCGACGTCGGGCGGCGGCAGCGACTGGCGCGAATGGCGGGTCCGCGACGTGGCGACCGGCAAGGACTTGGACGACCACATCAAGTGGTCGAAGTTTTCGGGCGCGTCGTGGTCGACGGACAACCAAGGCTTTTACTACAGCGCCTACGACGCGCCTAAGGAAGGCGAAGTCCTGACCGGGTCGAATTACTTCCAAAAGCTCTATTATCACAAGCTCGGCGATCCACAGGAGAAGGATCAACTCGTCTACGAGCGGCCGGACCAGAAGGAGTGGGGCTTCGAAGGCCACGTGACCGAGGACGGGGCGTATCTCGTGATCCACGTGTGGCGCGGCTCGGAACAGAAGAACGGCATCTTCTACAGGGACCTGGCCAAGCCGGACGGCAAGGTCGTCGAACTGCTCAACGAGTTTGACGCCGAATACGAGTTCTTGGGCAACGACGGGGCGAAGTTCTTCTTTCGCACGGATGCGGGCGCGGAGCGGAGCCGAATCATTGCGATCGATCTGGCCAACCCGGCGCGCGATCGGTGGACGGAAGTCGTGCCAGAGTCGAAGGACACGCTGCTCACGGCGAGCCTCGTGGCCGACCGGTTCATCGTCAGCTATCTCAAAGATGCGTCGAGCGCCGTGAAGGTGTTCGGCCTATCGGGCAAGTTCGTGCGCGACGTGGCGCTGCCGGGCATTGGGACGGTCGGCGGATTTGCGGGGCGGCGCGACGACAAGGAGACGTTCTACGCATTTACGAGTTACACGTCGCCGGGGGCCATCTATCGTTACGATCCCGCGACGGGCAAGTCCACGCTGTTTCGCGAGCCGAAGGTTGCGTTCAACCGCGACGATTACGTCACCGAGCAGGTCTTCGCCACAAGCAAGGACGGCACGCGGGTGCCGATGTTCCTGTCGTATAAGAAGGGACTCAAGAAGGACGGCCGGAATCCCACGATTCTGTACGCTTACGGCGGATTCAACATTCCGATCACGCCGGCGTTTTCGGTGACGAGCCTCGTTTGGATGGAGCAGGGCGGGATTTGGGCCGTCGCGAACTTGCGCGGCGGCGGCGAGTATGGCCGGGCGTGGCACGAAGCGGGGATGCTCGACCGCAAGCAGAACGTGTTCGACGATTTTCAAGCGGCGGCCGAGTGGTTGATCGAGAGCAAATACACGGCCAGCGACCGGCTGGCGATTCAGGGTGGGAGCAACGGCGGGTTGCTCGTCGGGGCATGCATGACGCAGCGGCCCGATTTGTACGCCGTCGCGCTGCCGGCGGTCGGCGTGATGGACATGCTGCGGTTTCACAAGTTCACGATCGGTTGGGCGTGGGTGCCGGAGTACGGTTCGTCGGAGAATGCCGAGCAATTCGCGAACATCTTCAAGTATTCGCCGCTGCACAACTTGAAGCCGGGCACGAAATATCCGGCGACGCTCATCACCACGGCAGTCCACGACGACCGCGTTGTGCCCGCGCATAGCTTTAAGTACGCGGCCGCGCTTCAGGAAGCGCACGGCGGCGAGCGGCCGGTGATGATCCGGATCGAAACCCGCGCGGGGCACGGGGCGGGCAAGCCGACCTCGAAGCGGATCGAGGAAGCGGCGGATATTCTCGCGTTCACGCGCGATCAGATGGGCGTGGTGGGAGAGAAGTAGGAGTGGGCAGTGCGCGGAGGACGGTGGACAGTGGGCAAGTTCGACATTCCCGATCCGGGTTGGATTTGGTTTTGGGCTATGATGGAGTGATTGAACCGCGACGGGGTTTCGCGGCGATGGGTTCTCGCGGGCCGTGTCGGGTGCGCTATGGGGCGATTCTTCGTGTTGCTTGTCGCTCTCTTCGCGGTGGCGTTCGCGGCGATCGGCTCGACGGCACTGGGGCAGGACACTGCGGCGGACGACGGGAAATCGGCCGATCTGGTGCTCGTCGACGGCAAGGTTGTGACGGTCGAACGCGATGTGCCGCTGGCTCAGGCCGTCGCGATTCGCGGCAGCCGGATATTGGCGGTCGGCGGAAACGACGCGATCCGCAAGCTCGCCGGAGACAAAACGCGGGTGATCGATCTCGCCGGGCGATTGGCCGTGCCCGGGTTTATCGAGGGGCATGGGCACTTCATCGCGCTCGGGCGGACGAAGCTCGAACTCGACCTGTCGACCTGCAAGACGTGGGACGAAGTCGTTGCCCGCGTTGCAAAGGCGGCTGCCGATGCGAAGCGGTATCCGGCCGGGCGGTGGATCGTCGGGCGCGGGTGGCATCAAGACAAATGGACCGAAAAGCCGTCGCCGAACGTCGAGGGCTATCCGGTCCACGCCGCGCTGAGCCGGGCGACGCCGAACCATCCCGTATTGCTCGTCCACGCAACGGGACACATGGCGATGGTCAACGCCAAGGTGCTGCATCTGGCGGGAATCGCCGATTTTCCGCGCGATCCCAAGGGCGGGCGAATTTTGCGCGACAAGGACGGTCGGCCGACGGGCGCGCTGCGCGAAATGGCCGTCACGCTTGTCGACGAGGCTTACGCCCGCGAACGCGCGAAGCGGCCGCGAGAGGAACTCGACGCGGAACGGCGCGAGGCGATTCGGCTGGCGAACGCCGAATGCTTGCGGCTGGGCGTGACGAGCTTTCAGGACGCCGGGTCGAACCTGGAGGAGATCGAGGCGCTTCGGGCTTGCGTCGGGACGGACGATCTCGCCGTGCGGATGTGGATGATGACCAACGACAGCGACGCGGCGATCGCCAAGAACCTGTTGCGGTATCGGATTCACCGGTTCGGCGACGCGCAGTTTACCGTCGGCGGCATCAAGCGGATGATTGACGGCGCGCTCGGCACGCACGGGGCCTGGTTGTTGCAGCCGTACGACGACTTGCCGCAGAGCGTGGGGCACAACGTGACGCCGCTCGCGTCGCTGCGGGCGTCGGCCGAGCTTGCCCTGCGGCTCGATTGGCAGCTTTGCGTGCACGCGATCGGCGATCGGGCGAACCATGAGGTGCTCGGCGTAATGGCCGACGCGATGAAGAGCAACGCGGATCGGATTCGGCAGCGCGGCCAGGAATTGCGGTGGCGGATCGAACACGCGCAGCACTTGCACCCGGACGATATTCCGCGGTTTGCCGAGTTGGGCGTGATTGCGTCGATGCAGGGTTGCCACGCGACGAGCGACGGGCCGTTCGTGATAACTCGGCTCGGACAGCGGCGAGCGAAGAGCGGGGCGTACGTGTGGCAAAGCCTGCTCAAGAGCGGCGCGCGGGTGATCAACGGCACCGACGCGCCGGTCGAATCGCTCGATCCGGTGGCGTGCTTTTACGCCAGCGTGACGCGGCGCATGGCGGGCGGAGCGGAGTTCTTTCCCGAACAGTGTATGACGCGAGAAGAGGCGCTGCGAAGCTACACGCTTGACGCGGCATACGCGGCGTTCGAGGAGGACCTCAAGGGGTCGATCGTCGAGGGCAAACTGGCGGATATCGTCGTGCTGTCCGAAGACATTATGACGGCGGCGGCGGAGAAGATTCGCGTCGCCAGGGTGGACTACACGATTCTCGGCGGCAAGGTCGTTTACGAGCGAAAAACGGACGAGCGAGACGAGCGATGAATAAGGCCTTCGTGCGCGAACCGGAGGACACGGGCAAACGGTATTGTCCGCAATGCGGCGCGCTCGGCGAGCAGGTCGGGCGGGCGACGCTTGAGGCGCAGCTTCGCCCGGAAGCGCTCGGCACGATCGCGGAGACGGCGTACTTCTGTCCGACCGCGAACTGTGCCGCGGCGTATTTCGACGTGTTCGATCGCGTCGTGACGGTTGACGCGCTTCTGCGTCCGGTGTATCCGAAGGACCGCGACGCGCCCATTTGCGGGTGCTTCGGGCTCGCCGAGGACGACATCGAAGCGGACTTGGCCGACGGCGCCCCGACGCGAGTCCGGGCGCATCTGGCCAGGGCAAACTCGGCCGAGGCACGCTGCGAAACGGCGGCAGCGAATGGTCGAAGCTGCACGGCGGCCGTGCAAAAGTACTACATTTCGAGGCTCAATCGGCAGATCGAGGCGCCGTAGCGCGGCGTCGCCCTACCGTCCCGGGGACCAAGCGCTATAATTGCGGAAAACTCGCCACATTCCTTCCGATGGATGCAGGTTCCGCCATGTCCGTTCCCAGCCGCGCCGACGTTCTTGCTGCCCTCGAGCCGCTTGCCGATCCGGAGACGGGGCGGAGCGTGGTGCGGATGGAGCAGGTGGGCGACGTGCAGGCGAGCGACGGGCGCTTGGCCGTGACGCTCGCGTTGACGAGCTATGCCGCGCCCTTGTGGAGCGCCGTGCGCGACGAAGCGGTCGAACTCTTGAAGCGGAAGTTTTCGGACGCCCGAGAAGTTGTCGTGGACGTCGTCGAGCACGTGCGCCGCCCTGAGCGGATCGGCCAGATCGGCCTTTCGGCGAAGAGCGTGATCGCCGTTGGTTCCGGCAAAGGCGGCGTCGGAAAGAGCACGATCGCGGCAAGCGTTGCGATTGGGCTCAAGCGTGCCGGCTGCAAAGTCGGTTTGATGGATGCGGACGTTTATGGCCCGAGCATTCCGCATCTGGTCGGCGTGAGCGAGCGGCCGGAAGTAAATCCCGAGACGAGGCAGATCATTCCGGCGGACGTGGGCGGCCTGGCGATGATGTCGATGGGTTTGCTCGTTCCGCCGGGCGAGGCCGTCGTGTGGCGCGGGCCGATGCTGCACGGCGCGATCACCCAATTCTTGCGCGACACCGCCTGGGGCGATCTCGATTACCTCATCATCGACATGCCGCCGGGCACGGGCGACATCGCGCTGACGCTTTCGCAACTCTTGCCGCTGACCGGGGCGGTCGTTGTCTGCACGCCGCAGGACGTGGCCTTGCTCGACGCGGTGAAGGCGATCGCCATGTTCCGTAAGGTGAACATTCCGGTGCTCGGGATGGTCGAAAACATGAGCTATTTCTTGTGCCCGGATAACGGCAAGCGGTACGACATCTTCGGGCACGGCGGGGCGCGGGCCAAAGCGGAAGAGCTCGGCGTGCCGTTCTTGGGCGAGGTGCCGATCAACGTGAAGATTCGCGTCAACGGCGACGAAGGACAGGCCGAGCGGACGTTCGACGACAGCGAAACGGCGCCGCACTTCGAGGCGATCTGCTATTCGCTCGTCAAAGGCATCGCGGACGAGCGGCGGCGGAAGCCGCCGACGCCGGCGCTGCCGGTTTTATAGGTCGAGCGGGAGTTGTCGATTTTGACGGCTTCTGAGCGTGTCGGCGCCGGGCGAAAAAACGGGTTGGTTCGTTTCTTAACGCAGAGGGCGCAGAGGTCGCGCAGAGGACGCAGAGAATACGAGTTTGCGTCCAATTTGGCGGCGAATGTGGGAACGAACGCCAACCTATTCTTTTAGGTTGTGTCGATAGGCGCGAGGGATTGCGTTTTCGTTGGTTTCCTTTGCGGCCGTGGCCATGCCTGCGAGGTCGGCTTTATCCGGTAATGCGCGCTCGATTGCGCGCGAGAGCCGTGTGCGGTGGGCGCGGCAGCGCCGTGCCGTGCGGCGGTTGGCGGCAGAGGCGCTGCGGCGCGGCGTTGACTTGGTCGTCGCGGTCGTTGTCTTGGTCGTCCTGTTGCCCGTCGTTATGCCGCTGTTGGCCTGGTGGGGGATCTACGGCAGGCCGGTTGCACGTGAGGTTCGGTTGGGCAAACGGCGGCAGGTGTTTCGCGCGTTGCGAGTCGAGCTTGGAGCGTCGCGGTTTGCTACTTGGCTTCGGCTGCGGGGCCTCGATCATTCGCTCGTTTGGCTGAACGTGCTCGCCGGGCAAATGACGCTCGTCGGGCCGCGGGCGATTGCGGTCGACGAACCGGGGCTGGCCGACGCGGGCGGAAGGCGATTCTTGGTCAAGCCGGGGCTCGTTTGTTTGTGGTGGATCCGGCAGCGGGCGAACATCGCGTTCGGAAGCGAGTGGGCTGCGGACAACGAGTATGTGGCTTCGCGATCGCTCAGCGGCGATTTCGGAATCTTGCTGCGGGCGCTCGTGGCGGGGCTGTACGGAGCGCGACGCGGCGAGACTGCCGAACGCATCGAGTTGTTCGGTCTGCCGATTACGAACGTCGCGATGGACGAAGCCGTGCGCCGGATGGTCGCGCAGCTCGACGCCGACGAGCCGCGGCGGGCGTGCTTCATCAACGCCGACTGTGTCAACTTGTCGTTTCGCAACCCGGCGTATCGCGAGTGCTTGCGAACGTCGTGGATGAATTTCGCCGACGGGATTGGGATGAAACTCGCGGGCCGGGCGTTCGGGCGCGAGATTCGCGAGAACATCTGCGGGACGGACTTGTTCTTGTTCCTGTGCGAGGCGCTTTCCGGAACGGACAAGTCGCTGTTCCTGCTGGGCGCGAAGCCGGGCGTGGTCGACGACTTGCACGCGTGGATGCGCGAGCGGTATCCGGACGCCCGCGTCGCCGGGGCGCGGCACGGCTATTTCACGGCCGAGGAAGAGCCGCAAGTGATCGCGGAGATCGCGGCGAGCAAGGCGGACGTGCTGCTGGTTGCGTTCGGGGCGCCGCGGCAGGATTTGTGGGCGGCCGAGAATCTTGCGGCGACCGGCGTCAAGCTGGCAATGGGCGTAGGCGGGCTGTTCGACTACTACAGCGGGCGGATTCCGCGAGCGCCGCAATGGGTCCGCGAGATCGGCATGGAATGGGCGTTTCGGCTCGCACAGGAACCGCGCCGGCTCTGGCGGCGGTATGTGTGCGGGAACGTCGTGTTTCTCGCGCGGGTAATGTGGTGGAAGATGCGGGGGTCCGGATTCGGGACCCGGATTTCGGGTTTCGAAGATTCCGGATTCGTGGACGCCAGAGGCCAAGGGGAAAGTCCCGTGCAACGCACAACACGACGCCGATAAGCGTCGGGCCGGCGCTGGCTGCGATCGGCGAGCGCATGTGCCGCGATCGGTAGACCGATGCGTTTCGGCGGAGCGTGCTGCCCGGGCGCGAGCGAGTTCAGGTTTCCAAGGCCGTGGACCGGTCGGTGACGGGTACGATGGACGACCACATCGCGTGCGCAAAACTCTACCTGGCCGACGGTTGTCGGCGTCGGAAGTCGAGCGGCGGTTGAACGGCACGCCGCTCAAGGCGATCGGGTATCGGTTTGGGGTGGACGTGATGGGGGAGCTGACCGCACGGCGAT
>QEVJ01000257.1 GCA_003576845.1 Planctomycetota bacterium | reverse complement strand
GCCGGACATTTCTTCGCTCACCTTGCGCATCGCCTGGTCGAGGGCGAGGCCGGCTTCGACGCAGACCACGAGCAAGTCGAGCGCGTCGGGTAGGCCGAGGAAGATTTGCTGCTGGCGGCTCTTGCGGATGAACCCGACGATTAGTTCGGGCAGGTAGAACATACCGCCCGCGCCGAAGACGGTGTACATGAGCGCCTTTTGCGAGAAGCCTTGCGTGATGAGCGAGCCGCCGCCGAACAGGAACAAGCCGGCGACGAGACCGGCGAACTTGACGCCGAGAAAGATGCTCGGCGCGGATTCGCTGCGGAAACCGGCGTTGGCGAGTTTGATGCGGAGCTTGCTGGCTTCGGCTTCGTTCTTGGGCGTGAGCGGGCGGGCGAGGGCCGGCGTCGCGCGTTCGAGCATCTTGGAGAAGTTCTCGGCCCGCTTTTGCGATTGCCGTTCGTTGGCGCGGCGGAGCGCGGGGTTCTTGAATTCTTCGAGGCGCTCTTCGGCGCGCGGTTTCTTGGCGACGAACATTTCGAGGATCAGCCAGGCCGCCGCGGCAAACATGCCAAACAGCGCGATCGGCAGAAGCGTCTCGAAGTCGAGTCCCGCGGCTAACATCAACTGGGTGTTCATGACCGATCAGACCTTGATGTTAATGATTTTGCGAATCACGAGGGCACCGACGAACTGCATGAAGGCGGCGGCGGCGAGCATCTGCTTGCCGAGCGTGTCGGTGAACAGCACCGAGATGTACTCGGGGTTGAGCTTGTAGACGGCGAGGAACAGGACGGGCGGCAAGGCCAGGAGCACGACGCCGGACAACCGGCCTTCGCCGGTGAGGGCCTGAACTTGGCCGTAGATCTTGAAGCGTTCGCGGACGAGGTAGCCGATCTTGTCGAGAATTTCGGCGAGGTCACCGCCGGTCTGACGCTGCAAGATCACGGCGGTGGCGAAGAACTTGAGATCGAGGTTGGGAATGCGGTCGGCCATGCTTTGCAGGGCCTCTTCGAGCGGGATGCCGAGGTTTTGTTCTTCGTAGACGCGGGTGAACTCGGTGGCGATCGGGTCGGCCATCTCCGTGGAAACGAGGTTAAAGCCGGAGGCCAAGCTGTGACCGGAACGGAGCGCGCGGGCGATGAGTTCCATTGCTTCGGGCATTTGGGCGCCGAACCGTTTCAGGCGTTTCTTGCGTTTGAGAATGACCCAGAACAGCGGGAGCACCGCCGCCGCGACGCCGGCCAGCGGAGCCACCCAAAGCGGCGCGCGGGTGACGATCGGGATGACCGCGCCGCCCATCGCCAGGCCGCCCGAGATCGCCAGGAACTTCGTAGCCGACACGGGCATGTCGGCCTGTTCGAGCAGCAGGCTGAGGTTGAAGAATCGGCCGACGAGCTCGACGAACGGATTGAGCGTTTCGTCGAGCGGCGACGTGAGGACGTTGTCGCCGTAGGCCGCGCCCTTGCCTTTGGGCGCGGCGGCGCCGGTGAGGACGTCGAGCCGGTCTTCGACCGCGGTTTCGCCGCCGCCGCGAAATACGAGGAACAAGCCGCCGACCAAGGCAGCGACACCCACGAAAGCCAAAGCGGAAATAATCAACGGACTCATCGCAGTTTCTTTCTGTTCGCGCTAACGACCTGACGCAATTCGGTACTGTAGGAGGCAAATCCTTTCGCCGACGCGAGTCCGATGGCGATTTCATCGGCGAAAGGATTCGCCTCCTACAGTGTGTCTCCCTGACCCCCGGCCCCTGAAACCTGATCCCCGGCTAGTCCTGCATCATCACCCGTTGCCGGAACGCACTGGCCGGCAAGCGCACGCCCGCCGCTTCCAGTTTTTCCATGAACGTCGGACGCACGCCGGTCGACTCGAAGTGACCGCGAGTGCGCCCCGTCTCGTCGATGCCGGACTTCTGGTACTTGTAAATGTCTTGCATGACGATCGTGTCTTGCTCCATGCCGACGACCTCCGTGATGTACGTGATGCGGCGGACGCCGCCTTGGAGGCGGCTCGCTTGCACGATCAAGTCGACCGCGCTCGACACTTGCTGTCGCATGGCTTTGAGCGGGAGCTCGAACCCGGCCATCATGATCATCGTTTCGATGCGGGCGATGGCGTCGCGGGGCGTGTTGGCGTGGAGCGTCGTCATCGAGCCTTCGTGGCCCGTGTTCATGGCTTGCAGCATGTCGAGCGTTTCGGGACCGCGGCACTCGCCGATGATGATTCGCTCGGGGCGCATACGCAGGGCGTTTTTCACGAGGTCGGTGGCCGTGATCGCGCCTTTGCCTTCGATGTTCGGCGGCCGCGTTTCGAGCCGCACGACGTGGTCCTGCTGCAACTGAAGTTCGGCGGCGTCTTCGATCGTAATGATACGGTCGTGGTTCGAGATGAAGCTCGAAAGCGTATTGAGCAGCGTCGTCTTACCGGAACCCGTACCGCCGGAGATGATGATGTTGAGTCGGGCTTTGATGGCGCCTTCGAGCAGCATCACCATTTCCGGGGTGAACGCCTTGAAGTTGAGCAGGTCTTCGAGCTTGAGCGGGTTCGAGCCGAAACGGCGAATGGACATGCTCGCGCCGTCCAAGGCGAGCGGCGGAATGATCGCGTTCACGCGGCTGCCGTCCGGCAAGCGGGCGTCGACCATCGGGCACGTTTCGTCGACGCGCCGGCCGACCTTCGACACGATGCGGTCGATGATTTGCAGCAGGTGGTCGTTGTCGCGGAACACGACGCTCGATTTTTCCATCTTGCCGCGGCGTTCGACGTAGACGTTTTTCGGCCCATTGATGAGGATATCGCTGATCGTCGGGTCTTTGAGAATGGCTTCGAGCGGGCCCAAGCCGAACGTTTCGTCGAGAA
Organism: Planctomycetota bacterium; assembly: GCA_003576845.1. Lineage (GTDB taxonomy): Bacteria > Planctomycetota > Planctomycetia > Pirellulales > PLA5 > PLA5. The sequence continues at coordinate 699 of QEVJ01000257.1, read as the reverse complement.
TCTCTTCGATCAGCCGATCGCGCTCGCTGCGGTTGAGCAGGGTTTCTTCCGTGTCGCACAAGTGCTCGACGACGAGCCGAATTTCGCGGCGCAGCACGTCGGGCGCGAGGTCGCCAACCTTCGTCAGGTCGAGCTTGTCGACCAGCTTGCCGTGGATTTTCCGTTTGAGGTTCTCGAACTCGGCCTCTTTCGACCGTTCGGCGGAACCGTGAGCGAGGGATGCTGGCTTGAGTGCCATGATCGTTGGTGCCTTCCTCTGCGGGCGTTTCTCTCGTGTCGGTAACTCTCGGTTGCGTTTGGCTGGCGTGGGCGAGCCAAGTCGCGGGGACGTTCGTATCCACGCAGTGCGCGGCGTCGATTGCCCCCGGTGTGTTCACCGGGGGCTAAATGCGTGGCGTTGCGGAAACGCCGCGTGCGGAACAATGGTCCGCAGCAAGAATAGCTTGCGAATTCGGTGCGGTCGCCGAATGGGCCGTGTCGCTCGGTTCTATGCCCTCTAGGGGAGGAGACCGCGATTGCCGATTGCACGGACTTTGCGGACCGCGATGGTGCACGATACCGACAGACGGCGCGAACGAGTCCGTCAAGAAAGGACTGCGGCGAGGGCGTCGGCCATTGCGCCAGGCGCATGGCGTTCGCGGAATTGCCTCGCTGCTCCCGCCGACAGCGTAGTCCGTAATGCTTCGTCGTCGAGGATGC
>QEVJ01000256.1 GCA_003576845.1 Planctomycetota bacterium | reverse complement strand
GACGAATTGCTGCAATCGCCCCAATACGGCGAGCGTTGGGGACGGCACTGGCTCGACGTGGCCCGCTACGCCGACACGGGCGGCTACGAGACGGACATCTACTTCAAAAACGCCTGGCTGTATCGCGATTACGTCGTCAAGTCGTTCAACGACGACAAGCCGTACGACCGCTTCGTGCAGGAACAGGTCGCCGGCGACGAACTGTGGCCCGACAATCTCGATCTCGGCGGCACGTACGTGATGTCGCCGGCGAAAGTCGCGCATCTCGAAGCCCGCATCGGCACGGGGTTCTATGCGCTCGGGCCGCAGATTCACGAATCGAACATGGACGCCAAGAAGCTCACGCTGGAGCGGTTGACCGACTGGGTCGACACGACCGGCGCGGCGTTCCTCGGGGTGACGATGGCCTGCGCCCGTTGCCACGACCACAAATTCGATCCCATCTCGCAGCGCGACTATTACGGCCTGCAAGCCGCGTTCGCCTCCAGTCGCGAAGTGGAAATCCCGCTCGTCAACGGCATGGAGATCGCCGATCAGAAGCAGTTCTACCCACGGTTGTTGGCGGTGGACGAAGCCCGGGGGGCGTTTCGGCCGTTCGAACAGTCGGTCGCCGGCCGGGCGCTTTCGGCTGAGGAGCAGCAACGGCGCGAGCAGCTTCGCGGCGCAATCGCCGACGCGGTGTTGGCGCTGCCCGAGCGCGCCGGCTCGAGTCCGAATTCGCCATTCGTCGGTCTCTTGGAAGTGCCGACCGCTACGGTGTTGGGTCCGGAACGCGAACCGCTCGTCCCGAAGGTCCACGTGCTCGGTCGCGGCGATTTGTCGCGTCCCAAGGACGAGGCGTTGCCGACGCTCCCCACCGAACTCGCGGCCGCCACGCAAACTCCGGCCGCGCTGCCCGGTCCGGTCGGCAGCCGCAAGGAATTGGCATTCTGGCTTACGCGGCCCGACCACCCGCTCACCGCGCGGGTGATGGTCAATCGCATCTGGCAGGGACATTTCGGCAGCGGCCTCGTCGCGCGGCCAACGACTTTGGCCACATGGGCGTGCCGCCGTCGAATCGCGAATTGCTCGACTGGCTGGCCAGCGAGTTCGTCGCCCGCGGCTGGAGCATCAAGGCGATGCACCGGTTGATCATGACGTCGCGAGTCTATCAGCGGTCGAGCGCGTTCGATTCGCCGCAAGCCGCGCAGATCGACCCGGAGAACCGCCTGTTGTGGCGCATGAACCGCCGCCGTCTGGAGGCGGAAGCGCTGTGGGACTCGATACACAGCGTAGCGGGCACGTTGAACTTGAAGATGAACGGCCGGCCGGTAATGCCGCCGCTCGTCGCCGAGGAATTGACGAACAAGTCGGAATGGGTCGTGCCGGCAGATCCCGCCGACCACACGCGCCGCGGCATCTATATCATCGTGCGGCGGAATTTCCGCTTCCCGCTGTTCGACGTGTTCGACGCGCCGGTAAACGCGATCAGTTGCGGCGGGCGCGAGGTGTCGACCGTGGCGCCACAGGCATTGTGGTTGCTCAACAATCGCACCGCATTCGATCAGTCGCGGCATCTCGCCGCGCGGTTGGTGCGCGAGGCAGGAAAAGAACCGTCGGCGTGGATCGAGCGGCTGTGGCGGTTGGCCTACGGTCGCGTGCCAACGGCGGAGGAAGTCAAGGAAGCGACCGCCTTGCTCTCGGCGCTGGAAACGGCCGGCGGTGAAACGGGGGCGGACGCCTTGCCTAAAGCATTCGCCGAGATCGGGGTCGCCCGCGCGGCAGCGCTATCGAAGCTCTGTCTGACCGTGCTCAATACCAACGAATTCATTTACGTCGATTAACGCCAAGCGCGCGGTCCCATACCGCGACGCGATAGGAGCTGACGCATGCCCTCTCGATTTCACTGCGGCAGAATCGCGGCCGCGCCTTCGCGGCGGGAGTTCTTGGCCAGGTCGGCGTTCGGGTTTGGCGCCTTGGCGGCGGGCGAGTTGCTGGCCCGCGACGGTTGGTCGGACGAAACCCAACCTGTGGCCGGCGTCAATCCGCTCGCCCCAAAGCCACCGCATTTTCCCGCCAAGGCCAAGAGCGTGATCTTTCTGTTCATGACCGGCGGCCCCAGCCACCTCGACACGTTCGATCCCAAGCCGGAACTGAAACGGCTCGACGGCCAGCCGCTGCCCGAAAGCTACAAGACCGACGGCCTGGCCCTGCAGTTCATGCAGGCGCAACACGGCAAACTGATGGCCTCGCCGTTCGCGTTTCGCAAGCATGGCCAGTCGGGCCTGGAAATCTCCGATCTGTTTCCGCATCTGGCCAAACATGCCGACCGACTGGCCGTGATCCGTTCGTGCCATCACGAATCGTTCATTCACGGTCCGGCGATCACGCTGATGGGAACGGGTTCGCTGTTGCTGGGGCATCCTAGCATCGGGTCCTGGGTGACGTATGGCCTGGGTTGCGAGAGCGACGAACTGCCGGCTTACATCGTGCTCAGCGACGGCGGATTCCGCGGCGGAAACGTGATGTATCAGTCGGGTTTTCTGCCGGCCGTGTACCAGGGAACGATTCTCCGCGACGAGGGAGTACCGATCCAAAACCTGCGGCCGGCCGGCGACGTATCGCCGCGGCAACAGCGGCTCATGCTCGATCGGCTCGCTCGTTGGAACGAACGCCATCGCCAGGCTCGGCCGGGCGACAGCCAGTTGGACGCCCGCATCGCCAACTACGAGTTGGCTTACCGCATGCAAACCGCCGCGCCCGAATTGATCGACGTGTCGAAGGAGTCGCAAGCCACGCTCGAACTGTACGGCGTCGGGCAACAGCCGACCGATCGCTTTGGCAAGATGTGTCTGCTCGCGCGGCGGATGGTCGAACGCGGCGTGCGCTACGTGCAACTATTCAACAATGATTGGGACGGCCACGGCGAATGCGCCAAAAACCACCAGGGCAACGCCCAGCGGATCGACCGGCCGATCGCCGGACTGCTGGCCGATTTGCACCAGCGGGGACTGCTCGACAATACGCTCGTCGTGTGGACGGGCGAATTCGGGCGCACGCCGGTCATGCAAGGCAACCTGGGCCGCGACCATAGTCCGTACGGCTTCACGACGTGGATGGCCGGCGGCGGCATCGCGGGCAGCAAAGCGATCGGCGCGACCGACGAACTCGGCTTCCGCGCGGTGGAAGACGCCGTTCACGTCCACGACATCCACGCCACGATTCTTGGCCTGCTCGGCCTGGAGCACACGAAGCTGCCCTTTTACTTCGGCGGCCGAGAGCGACGGTTGACCGACGTGTTCGGCGACAACAATTTGACGCCGCGCCTCGTCGGGGCTCGATAGCGTGCCGTCGGCGTTCGTCGGCGCGCCGTCGTCGAGATCGTCGCGCACCATCTCGGGCGTTACCGGCTTAGGACCGGCCGCCGAAAGCAGGCGGGCGGCTCGTTCGACGGTCAATGCCAGCGGATTGAGTTGCAGCGCAGCGCTCTTCATGGCCTGTTTCTCCGCCTGGAGCTAAGGACCGAGGATTAAATAACTTCCCAGACCGTGCCCGCCTGCGAATAATTTTTTTGTGTTGGAGGTAAGTCTCATGCTCGTCACGCGTTATCCACCGGAGATCGAGGAGCGGATGAAGACGCTCTATGGGGCGCTCAACGAAAAGGATCGGCGGCAGTATGCGGCCATCGAGGCGGCCAAGCTGGGTTATGGAGGGCAGGCTTACTTGGTGTCGCTGTTGGGTGTGGATTACAAGACGTTGCGGCGCGGACTGGCCGAGCTCGACCATCCGCCGGATTTGCCGCCGGGACGGGTTCGTAAAAAAGGGGGGACGTAAGTGCTGTCTTGATAGCACTCCGGAAATTCGCCAAGCGTTCACGACGGTGAAGGATTTCCTGTAAGCGTAACCGTGGTCGACCGCCTGCTTGAGGAATTCGACATGCGGCTTCGCAAAGCGCAAAAGAACAAGACCATGCGCCGCGACCCGGACCGCAACGAACAGTTCGAGCACATCGCCGCGCTCAAGCAGGAATATCTCGACGCCGGGCTGCCCGTGCTCTCGATGGACACGAAAAAGCGGGAAATCCTTGGCGATTATGCCCGGCCGGGACGCGTGCTGGCGACCGCGCCACTGCAAGCTTGGGATCACGATTTCGCCACGCACAGCCCGGGCGTCGTGATTCCGCATGGCCTGTTCGACGTGGCCCGCAACGAAGGTTACATGCACTTGGGCGAGAGTCACGACACGAGCAAGTTCGCGGCCGATGCGTTGCTCGATTGGTGGCGACGTTATGGCAGTAAGCGCTACCCGCGCGCGGCCGAGATGTTATTGTTGTGCGACGGCGGCGGCAGCAACGGTTCGCGGCGGATTGTGTTCAAAGAGCAATTACAACGCGTGGCGGATCGCACGAACTTGGCAATTCACGTTGCACACTACCCTCCGGGCTGCTCGAAGTACAATCCGATCGAGCACCGGCTGTTTCCACACATTACCCGCGCG
>QEVJ01000095.1 GCA_003576845.1 Planctomycetota bacterium | reverse complement strand
GGTCGCCCGCCCCGCTCCGGCCGGCGTCGAGTGCGATCAGATCCTGCCCGTCAAATGGCGCGACATCACCCGCGGCGGCTCGACCGCCACGAACTACCAAGTGCTGCCCGGCGACCGCATCTTCATCAGCGAAGACCGCTTCGTCGCCCTCGACGCCACGCTCGAAAAGATGCTCCGCCCATTCGAACGCCTGCTGGGCTTCAGCGCCTTGGGCGCCCAAACGATCCAACAATTCCAACGCTTCCCCAAAGGCTTCAACCAGGCGGGATTTTAGTGTGACCTGCGTTCGCAACCATGCGACGGCAGGCAATCGCGTCTGACATCACTATTGCATTGTCAAATCTTGATTCTCGGGTTGGCGCCACTGCTGGCTTGTCCAGCAGTGAGAGTTGCCGTTCGACATTGCCTCGCGAATCGCACTGCTGGACGAGCCAGCAGTGGCACCGCAATTCAGCCAATTCCGACCAACAACACAGCAAACCACGTTTCGCGACTCATCAGTGGGACTCGCCATGACTGCAAAGAGACGGACCTCTTACTGGCAACGCCTGCGGCGTTTGCCCGCCGTGCTCGCGGCGTCAACTGCGCTTGCCGCCGCGACCGGCGGCGTCATCGGCGCGCCGCCGCACAACTGCGTCGATTGCCGTTTCGCGCCCGACGGCGTGTGTATTCCGAACGCGACGACCTACGGCTATTACCAGACGCAATGGCGCACCTGGCCGAAGCCGCTCGCGGTTTCGACGCGGGTCCCCAGCACCGAAACGAAACTACCGACGCAAGTCGAGCCACCGCCCGCGCAAGAAGACCTCGACAACGCCCCGCGTCCGCCGGCTTCTTCGGGCGACATGGGCGAAACACCTCCGGTCAAGCCGGCGACCGGCGACGAACAACTCCCGCCGAAAACCGACAAGCCCGACCCCTTCCAGGATGATCCGGTGCAGAACGGCAATCCGGCCGACGCCGGCAACTCCCGCCGCGAAACGTCGATCCTAATCCCGCCGATCTCCGATCCGGCCGAAGCGTATGGCTTGATCGACGAAATGCCCGCGGTCGAGCACGCGATTCCATCGCGCTACGACGAGGCGCCGGACGCACCTCCCGCCGTAGCCCGGACCTCGAATGAATCGGCGCTGAGGCTCATCGAAACGTCGCAACCTACGCCGCGTGTGGAACTCGCGCCGGCCAGGCCGAAGCCGAGTCCGCCCGCGGCAACCGTCGCCCCCGACGGCGCGAACCCGCTTCGCCGCGGTTGGGGCGCGCGAGGCGAATCGCCGCTCCGCGAACCCAAAGTCGTAAGCCAATTCGGCGGCGCCGCGCCGACGAATCCGCTCCGCAGATAGCATCGAAGCGATGCCAACCATCGAACGCGCCGCGGCTGGAGTTGTCCCCCCGCGGCGTTTCGTTGCGCGCTATCGCGCCAAGAACCGCCGCTTCGTCAATCGCCGCGGCGGCGTCAACAGCACGGACGCAATATCGTCCTCGCCAGCGATGCCGTTATTCGGCGTGCTGTCGGGATCGAACTGATCGCTCGCCGTGATCTGTGCCGCGTTCGTTTTTCGCCCGGCCGTCGTGAGCGTCGCCGCGATTTGCAGCGTCGCCGACGCGCCGTTGGCGATCGTTCCGACCATCCACACCCCCGTCGAACTGTCGTAAGTCCCCTGGCTCGCCATGCTTGAAGTAAAGCCAAGCCCCGCGGGCAACAGATCCGTTACGGCCACATTCGTCGCCGAATGCGGACCCGCGTTCGACACAGTGAGCGTGAACAACACGAGCTGCCCGATCATCGGCGTCGCGTTGTCGACCGTCTTCGCGAGCGACAGGTCCGCCGCTTGCGGAGACACCACGACGCTGGCCTGATCGTCTTCGTTCGGGTTGCTGTTGTTGGGTGTGCTGTCGGGATCGATCTGGTCGGCCGCGCTGACCTGCGCGGTGTTCGTCTTGTCGCCGACGGTGGCAACGGTGGCCACGATTTGCAGCGTCGCGGATGCGGACGCCGCGACCGTTCCGACGTTCCATACGCCGCTTGCGCTGGTGTATGAACCCTGGCTCGCGGTACTGCTGACGAACGTCAATCCGGCCGGCAATTGGTCGCGCACCATGACGCCCGTCGCCGCGGTCGGTCCGGCGTTCGACAACGTCAGCGTGAACGTGACGTTCTGGCCAACTGTCGGCGTGCTGGTATTGACGGCCTTTGCCAACGACAAGTCCGAAGCCTGCGGCACGACGACGACGCTCGCCTGGTCGTCTTCGTTCGCGTCGTTGTTGCCGGGCGTCGAGTCGGCGTCGGTCTGGTCGGCCGCGCTCACTTGGGCCGTGTTGGTTTTCGCCCCGACGCTCGCCACTTGGGCGACGATTTGCAGCGTCGCACTGCCGCTCGCCGCGACCGCGCCGACCGACCAGATGCCCGTGCCGCTGTTGTACGAACCTTGCGTCGGCGTGCTCGCAACGAACGTCAATCCAGCGGGCAACTGATCGGTGACGGCGACATTCGTCGCGCCGAGCGCTCCGGTATTCATCAGCGCGATCGTAAACAGCACGTTGTCGCCGACCTGCGGCGCGGAGTTGTTAACGTTCTTCGACAGCGCAAGGTCGATCGACTGCGGCGTAATCGTGACACTCGCCTGATCGTCTTCGCCGGCGTTGCTGTTGTTCGGCGTGCTGTCGGGATCGAACTGATCGGCGGCGGAGACTTGGGCCGTGTTGACTTTCGCGCCGGCCGTGGCCACCGTCGCCGTGATTTGGAGCGTGGCGCTGGCGCCGCTATTGATCGTTCCGACGGTCCATTGCCCCGTGCCGCTGTTGTACGATCCTTGGCTGGGCGTGCTGCTGACGAAGGTCAATCCGGCCGGCAACGCATCCGCGACCGAAACATTCGTCGCCGGATTCGGACCGGCGTTGCTGACCGTCACCGTGAACGTGACGTTCGTGCCCAATTGCGGCGTCGTGCTGCTCGCCGTTTTGGTAAGCGACAGATCGGCGGGCGTGAAGTTGTCGAAGTTCTCGGTAAACAGCGTCGGACCGAGCGCCCCGAACAAATCGAGTTGGCCGTCGACCGCGTTGACGCCTTCGATAAATAGTTCGATCGCGCCGACGTTCGTGAACGTCGCGCCGGCTCCCGCACCTGCGGCAAACGACGCATACGGCATCGTAATCGTCTGCGTGGCCGCGCCGCCCGTGTTTGGAATCGCTTCGGTGGCCTCGGACCAGTTGCCGGCGTCGGTGTAGATGCGGACGCGCACGACGCCGCTGGCCTGATCGGCGCCGATGACGAATTGCAGGGCGTTGCTCGCGCCGGCGTCGGTGAGATCGACGCTGCCCAATCCGGTCGCGTCGAGCGTCGCGCCGTCGCCGTCCGCGCCATCCCAAGTCACGCGACGTTCGCCGTTGGCGGTGGCGCTCGCCATGAATTCGAGCAGGTTCTGGTTAAAGGCATCGGCGTCGAGTTGCACCATGCCGGCGCCGCTCGTCACGCTGGCAAACAAATCGCGTTCGCCGCCGAGCGCTTCCCCGACGGCGGTCGCCGCAAACGAGCTGTCCGTCACCGGCCCCGTGGATATCGCGGTTGCCGCATGGGCAGTCGTGTCGAAGGTGTCGATCGTCGTGCCGGCGATGCCCATCACGTCGGTCGAGTCGATCGCCACGAGCGGACTCACGTCGGCGGCGAGCGTTACCGCGCCCACGGTCTGCGCCGGTTGCTGCACCCAATAGTTGCCCGCCACCAGTCCGTCGAAGCGATACAAGCCCGCAGCGTCGGTCGCGTCGGTTTGCACCTGCGCGTCGTCGCCGCCCGGCTCGAAGAGTCCGTCGCCGTCGTCGAGGAGCAAATTGACGGTCGCCCCGGCGACTTCCTCGCCGGCGGTGTAGCCGTTACCCGTCGCATCGACGAACACGCGGCCGGTAATCGCCGCCATGTCGGTGGCGGCCATCTGCCAGCGGTTCTCGAGCGTCTCGAAGGCAATCGCGCTGCGTTTCCTGCCCCGCGCCGTTTCCGCCCGCCGCCCCGCACTTCGCCACCAGCCCGACAGTTTCCAAGATTTGCTCATCGTTTACCGCTTTCAACAGCAGACAGATTCGATGGACGTGGCGATACACCGCAAAGGCGCGAAGACGCAAAGCAAAGCGCCGTTAGCCGCCTAGAATGTAGCCTTTGCGTCTTAGCGCCTTTTCGGTTTATGAGCTGTAACGTGTACCGCGTTACCAGCGAATGTCCACGCCCGCCGTCAAACCGTGGGCCCAAAAGTCGGACTCGACCAATTGATATCGCGGCCGTTCGGGACCCGCAAACGGCGTGACTTCCGGCGGAATCAAGTTCGGGTTCACGTCCAGGTCAATCTGGTCGCCGGCCCGCGCAACGCTGCTCCAGTAGATCAGCGAGTATCCGACCGACAACCGCGTGTGCCGCGTGAGTTGATATCCGAGCGTGATGCCCAGCTCCGGCACGGCGGAAAACGCATTGTGCTCGTGCGTGCCGATGCTGGTTCGCTGGGCGAGCAACCCGCCCGTCTCCGTCACGACGTCGCCGCCTTCGTCGCTGGTCGTCGTGCCGTCGATCGTGGTCTTCTTCTGAGTCGTTCCGAGCGCGATCTTCGTGATCAACTCGAGCGACCACCGCCGCCGCTGGACTTCGAACAAGAGGCCGATCTCGCCGCCGTGAAAGCGGTTCTCGGTGTCGAAGCTGTCGGTGATGTCGAACGTGCCGGGCGTCGTCGTGTCGAGCGACGTAAGGTCCTCGTGGATTCGCAATCGGTCTTCGAGCCGTAGCGTGCGATACCCGCCGAGCAGATCAAGCCGGTAACTTGACCGATTGAAGTCGTAATCCGCCCCCGGCAGTCCGCTGCTGCTCCATTCCTCGTCCCAATAGCTGCTCTCGCCCGCGCTGCACGTGTCGCGGCAGAACGTCTGGTTGGCCGCGTTGAGCCGCAGCCGCACGCCGGCGGATTGAAACCGGGTCATCGCGTCGACGGCAATCTCGCCGTTGATGAGATTGGGAAACGCGATGAGCTGCGAGGTTTCCTGGCCGGCGACGGGATCGAAGAACGGCCGGGCGATGATCGGATCGCCGGACGACGCGGCCCGGTACGTGACGTCCGCGTCCTCGAGCGCGAGATACTCGCCTTCGAGTCCCCAGACGTGACACGGATCCCACCAGATGCCGGCGCGAATCCGTGCCCCGCTGCGCGAATCGTCGAAAATCGTTTCGTCGCCGAACAGCACGCTCGTGCCATCCTCGCCGAGCACGCCGGCCATCGACCGCGGCGTGAGAGTCGGGCTGGTCGTCACGAGCGGCGGCAGGTCCATGCCTTCGGTCGACCACAGCAAGTAGTCGGCGCGGACCCACGCACCGTCGATCGTGCTCAAGATTCCGCGAATCGGCCCGCGCGGATACGGCCGTCCATAGCGTCCATAAGGCCCGCCGGCCATCGGCGCGCCTTCGACGATCATTTCTCCGCCCTCGTCGCCGAATTCTTCGGGCGCGTAGTAGACTTCGCCGTCCTTCGCACCTTCGCCGGGATAGATTTCTTCGGGCGACGGTTTCGCGGTTGTCTGGCCATTGCTCGAAGGCTGCATCCGCTCGACCTTGCGCGGCGGCGGCACGTCTTCGGTGGCCGGCGGCGCCGCAGTGTCCGGCGCGACTTCTTCCTGGCTGGCGGCAACAAGCGCCGGGCCGTTCGACGCTTCCGCTTCCGCGTTGCTGGGCACTTGCAGCAGCGTCACGGGTCGTACATTCGCAGCGGAACCCGCACCTTGCGGCGACATCGCCGTCATTGCGCGAATCGACAAGCGCGGCAAGCGTCCCGTCTCGCCCGCGGGGGTCAAGACGCCGCGGACCCGCACGTGCCGGCCGACGTGCGGTCCGAGATTGAGATTGCGATTGCCGGCCAGGATATAGCGCGGATCGCCCGCGTCGTCGAGCAGCACGAAGCCCGATTGCCCCCGCGCGTTGCGCGCGCGGGCGATTGTGCCGGCGATGTCGACCGAATGCGGCCCAGTTTGCGCCGCCGACACTGGCGCGCGCGCGGCGACGGGCTGCACCGCCGCATCGGCCTTCGCCGAACGTGGAGCGACGTTTTGTTGCTTGTTGGCGGGGAAGTGCGTGACTCGTGCCGTGCCGGTGCGGACGACTTTCGGCGGCGCAACGGGCGGTTCGTAATTCGTCGAAGGCCGGTACGCGAGCGAACCCTCAGAGGCCGCGGGGCGATCGCGCTTCTTCGCGGCCTTCCACCCGCTGCCGGCCTCTTCCGCGGCCGTTGGAACCGCCGACAACGCGACGGCAACCATCGCAAACGCTAGCATTCGGCGCATGATTCCATTCCGCGCAAAATTGGTTCGCGCTCGAAAGCGCGACGCGGCAACGACGTGACTAGGCCGCGACGGGATGTGAGAAAGGAGCGGCGATGTAGCAAATGCCCGCCGCCGCTGTCAAGACGCGTTGCCGCAATGCCGACAAGCTGGGCAAACCGCGCAACGGGGGCACGCTATTTCTCGCACGTCCGCGCCGCCAGGATCGCTTGCACCAATTCCTCGGGCAATGGCGGCACGGCGGTCTCGCCTTCGCAGAACGCCGCCTTTTCGAGTTGCACGGTGGCCCGATACGTTTCGAGATACGCCACGCAGCTCGTGCAGACGGCCAGATGGCGGTCGAATTCCGCCCGCACCTCGGCCGGCAATTCGCCGTCGAGGTACTCCATCAGAAACTCGATCGCTTCGCGGCAAGTCATGGCGTCTCGTCCCGCATCTTCGAGTCCAGCAGCGTTCGCAAAGCTTGCCGAGCGCGGTGCAACCGCGTTTTCACTGCTCCCGCGTTGATTCCCAAAAGCTGCGCGGTCTCCTCCGTGTCGCGCTCTTCGATATCTCTCAACAATAATATGGCCCGATAGCTCTCGGGAAGTTGGTCGATCGCCCGGCGGACGAGTTCGGCCGTTTCTTGCCGCTCGAGCAGTTGCTCGACCGGGCGCGACCAGGCGACCGTTGCGCGGGTCTGATGTCCGTCGTCGATGAACGTCGGAAGCAAGTCGTCGATCGGCGTTTCGTCGGTCCGCCTGCGGCTCCGCAACCGCATCAGCGCGGCGTTGCTCGCGACGCGATGCAGCCACGTCGCAAGTTGCGAATGACCCTCGAAGCGGTGAATGCCGCGATACACCGAAACGAGCGCGTCTTGCAGCGCGTCCTGGGCGTCCTCATCGTTTCCCAAAAACCGCCGCACGACCGCCAGCATCCGCGGCCCGTGCTCGCGGACGAGCGTTTCGAACGCCGCGCCGTCACCCGATTGCAGCCGCGCGACGAAAGCGAGCTCGTCGCGCGAGCGTTCGTTAGCCGTAATGACGCCATCCATACGCTGCGAACTCGACTTCCGACACGGCCGTCCGCGGATTCGCCGCCAAATCGGCCGCGTATCGTCTCATATTACGCTATCACGCCCTTTGCGCCGCGGCAATCGTCGTCGTCGCGGACGACGCCGGAATGTGCCGCTTTTTGCCGCGTTCTGCAATTTTTTCGGACCCGCCGTAACCGCGGCGCCGAGTCGGCATCGAACTTTTTGGAATGACGCTTCGCCGCCCGGTTCCCGATGGGGAACGGCGCGGCGCGATATCTCGGTCGTTCCCACCGGCGCGGCTGCGCCGGTGATTCCCGTTGCGGTTTTCTCGGCTCGTCGTGCGCGCCGCCAGGCGGAGGAACTACGCAACGTCCTCGTAACGTCATTGTGTCTTTACCCGTTTTGACCCATTTGCCTTGAGGAGATTGTGATGAGTCACCGCCTGCTTCCTTCCCTGCTTCGCCGGCTGATGCTCTCCGGCATTGCCGTGGTCGTCGCCGGCTCGGCTTTCGTTTCCAGCGTCTCCGCTGCGGAATGCACGGCGAGTTGCGATGCCGTCTGTAAGCAGCACCCGACCGCCGCGGCACCTTCCGCCCGGTCCGCCACGGCGAAAGCGCCGGCTCGCCAAATGCCCGCGCTGCAAACGCCGGCGTCCAAAGCGCCCGCCGCGCAGCAACCGGTGCGTCGCGTCGCCATGAAGGCCGCCGCCATGCAGAGCGTCGGCCACGTTTACACGCTCAACAACGACCCGGCGAACAACATGCTCGCTGTCTACACGAGGGCCGGCGATGGTTCGCTCATGCCCGCCGCCGCCGGACCGGTCGCGCTCAAGGGCAAGGGCCTTGCGGGCGGCGACATCGACGAGCAAGGCGCGATCCGCATCCACGGCGAATTCGTCCTCGCCGCGAATCCCGGCAGCAATACGATTGCCGTGTTGCGTCGCCAAGGCGACCGGCTGATGCACGTGCCCGGTTCGCCGTTTCCCTCGGGCGGCGACACGCCGCTGAGCCTCACGGCACACAACGACATCGTGTACGTCGCCAATCAAGCCGCCGCGTTCGCCAATCCGAAGTCCGCGCCGAACATCACGGGCTTTCGCCTCACCTCGCAGGGCGCGCTCGAACCGCTCGCCAACTCGACGGTCGCGTTTCCCTCAGGCCAAGGCCCGGCTCAAGTCGAGTTCAGCCCGAACGGCCGCACGCTCGTCGCCACAGCCGGCTTTCAAGCCGACAACGGCAGCCGGCTCTATTCGTTCGCCGTGATGACCGACGGCCGGCTCAAGATGGGCGAAAACTCGCCGATTATGCCCGAGGGCGCGAGCGGCACGGTGGGCTTCTCGTGGTCGCCCAAGGGAGACCGCGTGTTCGCCTCGTTGTTCAAAGGCAGCGCGGTGATTGCGTTCGAAGTCGATCCAGCGACGGCCCGTATCCGCCAAGCCGGTCCGCCGATCGGCGACGACCAGCAAGCCGCCTGCTGGACCACCATCACCCGCGACGGCCGCACGCTCTACGTCGCCAACTTCGTGAGCAACTCGGTCAGCGTGTACGACGTCGCCGCCGACGGCAAGCTCGCGCTCTTGGGCAGCATCCCGCGCCGTGGAGCGAACGGCAAGGACACTAAGGATATCGAAATCTCGCCCGACGGCCGGTTCGTCTATGTCGTCGGCAGCGGGAAGCGCGAGATTTCGATCTTCCGCGTCGGCGAGAACCGTCTGCTCACGGAACTGCCGCGCGGCCTCTCGCCGGTCGTCGTTCCGAGCGGCCAGAACATCACGGGCCTCGCCGTGAACTAGCCAGGCCAGCGGCGCGGAACAGTCGGCGGAACGGCGTCACCCTTGGCCCGTTCCGCCGGCCGGCCGCCGCCAAGAAACCCTCGCCCGCCACGGTCAGTACGAAGCGTCCATCTCGAAACGCCCAACAAGGTTCATCATGAAATCAACGCTTGTCACCGTTATTGTCGCTGCCTGGGTGTCGCTCGTATGCGGCACGACGTTCGCACAAACATCGGCCCGCGGGTCGACGAGCGACGAAGCCGCGCGAAGCGCCGTTCGTAGCGCCCTCGGTTTTCTGGCCAAGGACACATTCGCTTGGCGCGAACAACGTAAGTGCGCCGCCTGTCACCACGGGCCGATGTTCGTCTGGGCTGCAAATGTCGCCGCGGCGAACGGTTATGCCGTGCGGCCGTCCGACGTCGACGAAGTCACCCGCTGGCTCACGACCGACGCCAGGGCCCGCATTTTCCCACGCGAGCCTGCGACAGCGAACGAGCCGCCGACGCTGTCGCTGGCCACAGTCTTCGTGAACCACGCGCTCAATGCCGCTTCGTCCGACGAAACTCTTGCCGCCGCGGGCCGGGCAAGAGTCGCCGAGCACCTCGTCGCGTCGCAACGCAGCGACGGCTCGTGGCCCAGCCCCGCGGGTCGCCCACCGTTCTTCGGCAACGATGCGATTGCGACGCGCCTGGCCCGGCTGGCGATTCTGGAGTCGCGCGAGTTTGAAACGGACCATGCCCTGCGGCGTGCGGCGGAACGTGCCCGCGCGTGGTTGGCGACGCAACCGCTCAGCGACGATCATCAGGCGCTTGTGCTAGACATCTGGGCGGCGACACGTTCCCGCGGTGCCGCTGTCGACGCTTTGATGGCGCGACTGCGCAAGTCGCAGCAACCCGACGGCGGTTGGCGACAAACGAACGACTTGCCGAGCGACGCCTTCGCGACCGGCCAGGCGTTGTTTGCCCTGAGCCGCGCGAATTTCGACGCCGGCGACGAAACAATCCGCCGTGCCGTCGCGTTTCTCGTGCGTACGCAACACGCCGACGGCACGTGGCCCATGCAATCGCAGGTCGATCCAACGACCGGCCGTCCGGCGCGGAATCTCAATCCGATCGCGTATGCGGCCACCGCCTGGGCCGTCTTGGGCATCGCAAGCCACGTGGATGAGAGTCGTGCCGCAGAACTCGACGCCCGCGGCGATTCGGATTGCCCCATCGGCACTTGCCCGGGCGAAACCGAAAATGCCGCGAAGTCGGCCGGTTAGCCGTGATCGCTCACTTTTCGTCGGCCATGAACCGTTGGAATCGGGCGTGGAACATTGCCAGGTCTTCGCCGAACGCCGCGCGAAAGTCCGCTAGCCGCTGCTCCGGCGTCGGTTCGCGCTTCGCGTGGGCGTTCGCGCGGTTGAGGTAGTCGCGGTACTTGCCGGGCTGCGTCTCGACGAGGTAGTACGTCAGTGCCCAGCCGAGGGCATACGCCCCGCCGGGATTCGTTTGATACTGCCGGTCGGTGGCAACCATATCGGCAATCACGGCCGCGTTGACCTGGGTGGCGATGCGTTTGTAGCCGTCGAGGCGGCCGCGGTTGACGCGGTCTTCGCGGTTGCGGTGGGTTTCGCTGTTCCAGACGCCCGGGGCCTCGAACATCGTGCCCAAACCTTCGACGACCCACGCCGGCGGCGCGGGCCAGCGGCGGTGAACGCCCGTGTTGAACGCGGTCTGGTGCGCGGCTTCGTGGATGATCGTGTCGCTGTTCTCGGACCAGTCTTTCTTGCTGGCCTTGCCGCCGCTCTGGTCGAAGAGAATCACGCGGTTGGAGCGCGTCGAGTAATACCCGAGCACGCCGCGGCCGAGCCGAGTCCCTTCCTTGGCGGCGTAGGCGTACATCTCGCGTTCCGTGGGCACGACGATCGCCACGAGCGGAAACTCGGGCCGCCCGACCTTCACGCCGCGGACCGAAAAGTAATGCACGAACGAACGATAGAGTTGCTCGAACCGCTCGGCCCAATAGTCGCGCTGTCCGGCAGGATGGACGACGAGGTAATGTCCCGTGCCGCTGACGTCGAACTTCCCGCCGAACTCGCGCTGGAGCATCGACCGCATCTCGCCAGCGCCGTAGCTCGTGAACGATTCGGAGACCTTGCTCGTCTCGGTCGCGTCGGACGAACGGAACGTGCGGAGCGAACCATCGCGGCAGAGGAACTCGACTTCGTTGCCGGACGTGGAGAGCGGCATTCCTTCGAGCCACGCGCCGTCGATCTTCGTGCGAAACGTCCACGGCGGGAACTCGACCGGCGGTTTCGGTTGGGCCGCGGCGTCGACCGCAGCCAGACAACCGGCGACCGTGAGCGTCCAGCGGAGGAACGCCGCGAAGTTAGCGGAAGACAGAAACAGCGAGCGCATGATCGAACCCCAAGCTGAATTGGCGCGATACGACCGCGCAAGACCGCGCAAACCGGTCCGCACAAGTCTAGCTCGCGGCGGGAGCGATCGCGGACGTGCGAGCAAAGCCGCTTCCGGTGGCATGCGAAAATGATTATTCCGCTATTCCGCGGGCTTATTCTCGGCCGTCGCGCGTGCGCCCAAGAACTTGGCCAAGCCCGGCAGATCGTCTGTGTTAATCAGGTCGACCTCCGCCGCGGTCAACGTTTGCCAGGCTTCCTTGCGATCGGGTGCGCCCCAAAACCGCAGCTTTCGGCCGCGCGCGTGCGCCCGTTTGACGAACTCGCCGAGCTTCGCCCGCTGGTCGGCCGGCATTTCACCGCGGCCGTCCCACGAAAAATGATTTGCCCAACTGTCGCTGATCCAGGGCATCAAATGGGCCGGCGCGTCGGATTCCAAGTCGCCGATCCGTCCATCCAGCCCGGCATAGCGGACCTTCTCGGCGGCAACGAGCGCGTGCGGACGGTTCCCGGAGAGGACGATATTCACGCCGCGACGCTCGACCTTGCCGTCGCGCACGTGGGTTAGCATGTCGGCATATTCCGCGAGCTCGTTGGCCAGCGCTCGATAGGTCGGTTCGGCTTGCGATTTGAGGTCGATCATCAGCGTAAATTCCGGCCCGTCACGAAAAACGCGCCCGCCGTTCTTCTCGACGCGCTCCGCGAGCGGATCGAGATACAGCGACTTGAGCGTGCGGCTCTTGCGGACTTCGAAAATGCTGTGGGCGACGAGCAGTTCGCCTTCGACGAGAAACACGTCCGCCTCGACGCTGCAAAACCCTTGGTCGAGCGCGTCGAACAGCGGCCGGTCGTGCTCGTAGACGTTGTGGGCGTGAGCGCTCGCGAGCGGTTTGGGGCCCGCGTCATTGTCGGGATCGGCTCCATGTGCCGGCAACGCAACAAGACGAGCGAGCGCGGCGCCCACAATCGCCCAAAACGCGAATCGACGGACATGTGACATCAAAATTGGTTCCTTAATCGCGGCGCGCTGGTTCGACAGCCGTTTGGCCGTGGCATGCATATCCGGACTTGCTTATCATAGTCGCCGAACGCCGTCGCGGCGCACGGAGACCTTGCAATCCGATACGAAAAACCGATCATGGCCGATACGCAGCAAACGACCGTAAAACGCATCGTCATCACGGGCGCCACCCGCGGCTTGGGCCGGGCGATGGCCGAGGGCTTCGTCGCCGCGGGACACACGGTGATCGGCTGCGGCCGCGGCAAGTCGCACGTCGAAGACCTGCGTCGCCGCTTGCCCGCGCCGCATCGCTTCGACGCGCTCGACGTAACCGACGATCGCGCGGTTGCCGCCTGGGCGAAAAGCGTTCTGGCCGACTGCCCGGTCGACTTGCTGCTCAACAACGCCGCGGTGGTCAACGCCAACGCAGTATTGTGGGAGGTGCCCGCCGGAGAATTCGACCGCGTTATCGACGTGAACATCAAAGGCGTCGCCAATGTCCTGCGACATTTTCTGCCCGCGATGGTCGCACGCCACTCGGGCGTCATCGTCAACTTCTCGTCGGGCTGGGGCCGTTCGACGTCGCCGGAAGTCGCACCGTATTGCGCGACGAAATGGGCGATCGAGGGCCTCACGCAAGCGCTCGCGCAGGAACTCCCCGCCGGCATGGCCGCCATTCGGCTCAACCCGGGCGTCATCAATACGGAGATGTTGCGGAGCTGTTTCGGCGGGGCCGCGGAGTCGTATCCCAGCGCCAGCGAATGGGCCGCGCGGGCCGTGCCGTTTCTGTTGAAACTCGGGCCCAACGACAACGGCCGGCCGCTTTCGGTCCCCGGGTAACCGGCACATGCCCATCCAGCGCTGCCTGTCCGAATCTTGGCGTCCGACCGGTCTTCGTCCGACGCCGCGGAGCGTCCGGAACGTCAGTTGCCGTTCCCTTTCCCATTGACTAGCCGATGCATTCGTCGGTACAGCACCTGCCCCGCGAAGAGCGAAGGCGCTCCCCGACGATCCTCGACCTTGGGCGACTGACGCTCGAGTTGATCGGGCGCGGTCGAGCGGCCGTGCTGCTCCGTGCCCTCGACCTTGATTCGCATCGCCAGCAAGGCGTCCGGCACGATCTCGCGCGCCGCGGCTTCGGCCTGCGAACGGACTCGGTCGCACGGCGCCGACGCTTGAATCGAGACGCGCCCGCCGACCGCGCGAATCTGCAGCCCACGCAGCCGGTTATGGGTCCGCTCGTGCAGGTGACTCGAAAGCTGCTTCCACCACGCTCCTGACGGTAAACTCACTGCCATCATCCTTTGAATACTCCCGTTAATCCGACTCCTAGAACCCACTCATTCGTCTTCTTTGATTGTTCTCGACTGAAGTCTACCGGGGCGATATTAGGGGCGAATGAGACGGGCGTTCGTTCGTTGCGAGTTCTTTTTCTATTGCCGCAAGTCGTTTTGTTGACGACCTTTACGGACTATCCGCAACGCGAGAAAAATGTCGCGGCGCGTCGGTGATCAAACTGGTCAGCTTGACGGGGCCGCCAACTTCCCGCTTGGCGACGGTTAGCCCCATAAAACGCACCGCCACGTTGTTGACATTAAGTCTCAATGTCGATAAGATGGCGGCACCTCGCCATGTTCCCCGGAAAAAGGACTTCCCCCGTGTCCACGATCACCAACGAACTCACGGCCGTCTGGAACGCCTACGCCGCCGGCAAGCTCGACCTGGCGCTGCGATTCGCCGAAGCGGCCCTCGCCGACTGCGAGAACGACGGCCCGATGTGGCAATTGCGCGGCCTGATTCACCGCGACCGCGGCGAAGTCGAGGAGTGTATCGACGCGTTGGAACGCGCGAGCCTCCTCGTGCCCCTCGATGCCGTCGCCCGCGTTTGCCTGGCAGCGGCCTACGGCAAGTCCGGCCGCCGCGATCTGGCCCGCGATCTGTTCGTTGCGCTGTTCGGCGACGGCGCCATGACCGTCGACCTGCTGATCGAAGTCGCCGCCGCGCTCGACGCGATCGACCAGCCGCGGCTGGCGATGAAGGCTTGTCGGATTGCCGCCGAGCGCGACCCCGAACGATCGCAGCCGTACTACGACATGGGCTACTACGCCGCCCGCTGCGGCTATCCGGTGCACGTGATCGAAGCCCTCGCCCGCCGGGCGATTTCGCTCGATCCGAATCGCGTGAACTACCGCATTGGCCTGGCATCGCTTTTGGCTAAGCACGGACGGCTCGACGAAGCCCACGAGATCGTTGGTTCGATCACCGCCGAGCAACTTGAAACCGTTTCTTGCCGCTGCTGCCTGGAGCGGATCGCCGCGATCTTCGAGAGCGCCGGCGACTTCGCCCGTGCGGCCGAATGTCGCGACCGTGCGGCGCAGCGCTCTTGCGACGACGACGCAAGTCCATGTTAAGGAGCAGCAACCGTGTCGAAACCGCTTTGTGAACTCAAAAAATCGCTCAAAGCCGATTTCAAGGCGTACATGCAGTTGATTCGCGACCCCACGCACGTCTGTCAGAAATGCGGCCGCGCCGCGAACGACAAGCGCCTGTTGTGCAAACCGACGAAGCTCGATTAGGTTGTCGAGCCGCGAAACCAGCATCCCTTTCCACCGCGGAGTCATTCCAATGCGTCGCCGTTCGTCTTTGATTGGCCGTGCTTTCTTGTTCCTCGCCTGCATGGCCGTCGCGGCTCCGGCGATGGCTCATTTCCCGTGGCTCGCGGTCGACGAGGATGGCCACGCGCTCTACTTCTTCGGCGAGCACATCGCCGACCGCGCGTATCACATGCCGGAAAAGATCAAGGCGGCGAAGGTGCAACTCATCGACCGCGAGGGCAAGAAGCACGACGTCGCGTTCAAAAGCGTCGAGTCGGAAAAGTACGTCGGGAATCGCTCGGCCGAGAAAGTCGCGGACGCCGGTTCGCTGCATTCGGTGGCCGTGTATGGCATCTACGCCGGCACGAAGCTGACGTATTACACGCAGCACGTGCTCGGCAAAGACTCCGCGGCCTGGCCGACCAAGCCCGTCGCCGACGTCGATCTTCAAGGCATTCTCAAGAAAACCGACGACGGCGTGTCGCTTCAAGTGCTGTGGAAAGGCAAGCCGCTGGCCAGCGCGAAGGTCCAGCTCTTCTGCGACGAAGGCCACGAAGAAGGCTCGGCCACGACGAATCCCGACGGCATCGTCAAGTTCACGTCGAAAGAAGTCGAAGCGGGCCTCAACGGCTTGCTCGTTGGCTACGTCGACAAGGAAAGCCCGGGCGAACTGGACGGCAAGAAGTACACCGGCGAATCGCACTATTTGACGATTACGTTCGTCGAGTGACTTACGTTCGTCGAGTGACTGCTCGTCGCACGCGGCGCGATTGGCGTTGGTGCGCGAGCGTAGGGTGGGCCGAACGAAGAGTCGACCGAAGTGAGTCGCAACAATCTTCGCGAACGATCACCGATCCGCGGTGGGCCTCACTTCGTTCGAACCACCCTACGTCAACGTCGTGCGCTACACGTGCTTGTGCCGCACGTCTGCCCCTTTGACCATGTAGATCACTTCCTCGCAAATGTTGGTGGCCTGGTCGGCGATCCGTTCCAAACTTCTCGAAAGCAGGATCAACCCCAGGGCGTCGGCGATGTGCGCCGGTCCGTCTTCGGCCGAAATCGCCTCGCGAACGACCTGATCGCTGAGCAACTCGCGCACGATCTGGTCGTTGAGGGCGTCGACGACGTCGTCACTGGCGAGCACTTCCTCGGCCTTGCGGACGTCCTCCTGAATGAACGCGGCCATCGAATCGCGGACCATGCCTGAGACGACCTTCGCCATCTTGTGGATTTCCGGCAGCGGCGAGGCCTTGATTTTGGCCGCCATGAGCTGCAAGTCTTCGCACATGTTGATGGCCTGGTCGCCGATCCGTTCGAGTTCCGAATTGATCCGGGCCACCATCAGCACGAACCGCAAATCGTTCGCCACGGGACCGTAGACCGTCAGCAAGCGGATCGCCTCGCGGTCGATGTCGAGCTGCATCTGGTCGAGCTGCTCTTCGGACGCCAACACCTTCTGATAGACCTCGTCCACCGGCTGGTCGATCGCCGAAACGGCCAGGTCGACCATCGACCGGGCCAGCCCGCCCATGTCGACGATCCGCGTGCGGAGGGCGGCGAGTTCTTGTTCGAATTTTTTCATGGGAGCGGGCCGGAGACCGGAGGCGCTGGGCTGGAGGAATGAAGCGACTGTACTGTGTTGCGGCACGACCTCCCGACCGTGCCAGGAGCGTCGCCGCAGCATTACTCTTACCCGTAACGCCCTTCGATGTACATTTCAGTTTGCTTGTTTTTCGGGCTCAAGAAAATCTCCGTGGTCGGACCGTGCTCGATGATCTCGCCGAGGAGCATGTAAATGCACTCTTCGCTCGCCCGCCGGGCTTGGGCCATGTTGTGCGTCACGATGAGGATCGTGTACTTCTCGCGCAAGCCCTCGATGAGCGTCTCGATCGCCTCGGTCCCTTCGGCGTCGAGTGCCGAACACGGCTCGTCCATCAGAATCACCCGCGGCTTGAGCGGCAGCAGCCGGGCGATGCACAGCTTCTGCTGCTGTTCGAGCGTCAAGAACGTCGCCTTCTTCTTGAGGCGATCCTTGACGTCTTTCCAAAGCTGCACTTCTTCGAGCGCCGACTGAACCATCGCATCCGCGGCGGCGCGGGTAATCGTTCCGCGGCGCGAATGCACACGCTGGCCGAACACGATGTTCTCGTAAATCGAAATCGGCAGCGGATTGGGCCGCTGGAACACCATGCCGACCGTTTTGCGCAGCTCGGCGAGCGACACATCCTCGTCGTAGATGTTCTTGCCGAGAATCGTGATCTCGCCCGTCGTCGTGACGTTGCCGTAGCGCTCGTTGATGCGGTTGAAGCACCGCAGCAGCGTCGTCTTGCCGCACCCGCTCGGACCGATGAGCGACGTGATCTTCCCCCGCGGGATGTTCACGCTCACGTCCTTGAGCGCTTGAAAATCTCCGTACCAGAGATTCAAGCCGCGAGTGCTGATGCTTATCTGGGCAACTTCCGTCATGGGGCGGGCGCCAGGGTTCGAAGGGCGAGGATCGGCGACCGGCGATGCCGCGCCATGCGGTTCGCGGCGACGATGGACCGCGCTATCAGCCGAAGTGACCGGAGACATAGTCGTAGGTGAGTTGTTGGGCCGGTTCCGTGAAAATCTTTTCCGTCCGGTCGACTTCGACGAGCCGCGAGTCGTTCAGAAACGCCGTGTAGTCCGCCAGACGATGCGCTTGTTGCACGAGGTTCGTCACCAGCACGATCGTCATCTCGTTCTTCAGTTCCAACAGCACGTCCTCGATCTTCATCGTCGTCACGGGGTCGATGGCGATCGAAAACTCGTCGAGGCACAAGATCTCCGGCCGCAGCGACAGCGCCCGGGCGAGCGTGAGCCGCTGTTGCTGCCCGCCGGAGAGCTTCGTGCCGAGCATGTGCAGACGGTCCTTGACTTCGTCCCACAAGGCCGACTGCCGCAGGCATTTTTCGACGAGCGCGTCGAGTTCCGCGCCCCGCCGCATACCCGACATCCGCGGCGCGTACGCCACGTTGTCGTAAACCGACATCGGCAAGCCGACGGGAAGGGGAAAGACCATGCCGATGCGGCGGCGGAGCGAGAATACGTTGCGCAAGCGGCTGACGTCGACTCCGTCGACCGCGACCTGCCCCTCGACCTTGGCCGACGGCACGAAGTCGATCGTGCGATTGATGCACTTGAGGAGCGTCGTTTTTCCGGAATTGGCCGGACCGATGATGGCAAAGATGGAATTCTTGGGGATCGATAACGAGACGTCCTGGATGGCCTTCTTCTTCGAGCCGTAGTAGACATCGACGTCTCGAAACCCGACCTTTTCCACCGCCGCAACATTCGCCGACGTGGCGTTCATTCTCGCGCCCCTTTGAGGAGACTTGTTCGCCGAAAACGCTACGTGCGGTCCGGACGCGCCCGTTCGGACGGAAATTGGCGCCGAGCCGGTAGTCGACGTGTTGGAATGCGGGTGAGCTACCATTTCTTCCTCGATCTCAAGTACATCCGCACGCCGATCGAGGCGCTGTTGACGGCCAAGACCAGGCCAATCAACACGATCGCCGTGGCGAATTGAGTCGCCTCCGGCACGCCTTGGATTTGCGTCCGAATCAAGAACAGGTGATACGATAAGGCCATAAACGGCTCGTTCAGCCCGAACGGCACCCATGCCTTGAAACCGGAGTCCGGCAAGGAAACCACCGCCGCGGCGCCCGCAAATAATATCGGCGCCGTTTCGCCGGCGACCCGGGAAACCTGAAGGATGACCCCCGTGAGAATCCCGCTGATCGAATTGGGAAGCACGATCGTGCGGATCGTTTGCCATCGGCTGGCTCCCATGTTCCAGCACGCTTCTCGAAACGACATCGGCACGGCGCCCAGCGCTTCGCGGGTACTCGTAATCACGACGGGCAATGTCATCACGGCCAACGTGCAGGCGGCCGCCAGCACCGATTTTCCGATCCCGGCGAACAGCACGAACGCCCCGAACCCAAACAGTCCGTGTACGATGCTTGGAACGCCTGCCAGGTTCACTACCGCAAGGCTGACGATCCGGGTGAACCAATTGTCCGGGGCGTACTCGTTCAAGTAGACGCCCGCCATCACTCCGATCGGGGCCGAGATCAACAGCGATACGAAAACCAGCAGGAAGGTGCCGACGAGCGGAGCCCAGATTCCGCCCGCCTTGCCCATGTCCGTCGGATTCTTGAACAGAAACTCGAGCGACAGCGCCGGCAATGCCTCGACGGTTAGATAACCGAGAATCGCGACGACCGGCAGGACGAGCAGGAATGCCGCGACCATGAACGCGTACTTTGCCCAGCGTTCCTTTCGGGCTTTGATCCGGTCGAGCGAGGTCGAGGTAAAGACTTCGTGATGACAAACCGTCAAACGTTCGCCGGGCCGCAAACGCAACGACCCGCGTTCGTCGAGGCCCAATAAGCCGTCGATCGCCGTCACACGGTCGATCCAAGGTGCCGACTCCGAACCATCGGGCGCGTCGGAATGCCTGTGTTCGTCGATGTAAAAGCGGAACCGCGATTTGCGCTTCCGCTCGCCGAGAGCGCCGGGAGCCGCCACGCACGCGACCTCAAAGCCCGGTACGCTCACTCCGGCCGCCGCGCTCGGTGCGGTCGTCGCGCCATCGCCGGTGGCACGCAAATGCGCCAACGCCGCTCGCATCGTGGCAAAGGGGCGCTCGACCGTGCCGTCGCCGCCACGGACAACGTTGGGCGAAATAAAACAAACGTGGGCATCGATGTGATGCTCAGTCATTTTGCTTCCCCCGAATCCCCTTAACGATAATGTCGGCGGTCAGATTGACGACGAAGGCCACGGCAAAAAGCACAACCCCGATCAAGAACAGCACGCGGAACTGAGTTCCGTGCTGCTCGGCCTCGCCCATCTCCGCGGCAATCGTTGCGGTTAGGGTCTGGACGGGATCGAGCACACTCGTGGGAATCTGAACCGCATGGCCCGTGGCCATCAAGACCGCCATGGTTTCGCCGATCGCCCGCCCGACGCCGAGCAAAACCGCGGCGAGAAGGCCATTCTTCGCGGCCGGAAACAGCACCCGGTACACGATTTCCCAGCGGCTCGCGCCTAAGGCCAGGCCCGCCTCGCGAAATGAATCCGGCACCGCTTTGAGCGCATCCTCGCCGACCGATACGATTACCGGCACGCTCATCAGCGCCAGAATCACGCCGCCGTTAAGAATGTTCGTTCCGATCGAAGCTCCCAATCCATGAATGATGATCGGGCTCATCACCATCACGCCGATGAAACCCCACACGACCGACGGGATCGCCGCAAGCAGTTCGATGACGATCTTCAGCGTCTCTTTCCGTTTTCCTTCGCAAAACTCGCTCACGTAAACGGCGGCGCCCAATCCCAGCGGAACGGCCAACGCCATCGACAGCACCGATACGGCCAGCGTCCCCACGAACAACGCGACGATTCCATAGTGAGGGCTCGTCGGATGCGCGGGAGACCAGTGAGTGCTGGTCGCGAACTCCGCAAAACTGAACCCATAGTCGCCCCAAAACAAGGGCGCGGCTTCGCCGAACACAAACGCAAAGATCGCCAACACGAACAGAATCGCGCTGATTCCGCACACGTGAATCAGGGCGACGATAAGCCACTCGCCGAGCCGAAACGAGCCGGTGTCGCGCTCGACCGTTACGCCCGTTTCGACTACTTCCGCCGTTGCCATCCACTTACTCCCTTCGAATTGCACGCTTGCGCGCATGCCTTATGAATTGCATCATCACTCGGCCTTCGTCGCCCCGTTGAGTTGCGACCATTTTGTGATCGCGCCGTCTTCGCCGTAAATCTCCTTTAATTCCTCGATGGAAATATCGTTGAGCTTGTTATCCTTGTGCACGTAGATGGCAAGGGCATCCATGCCGACCTTGTTCTCCACCGTGTCCTTGCCGGACTTCGCCTTCACGTCCGCCTTTTCTTTGTCCTTCATTTCGCGGCTGGCGTTGCACAAATCCGTCTGGCCGTCGATCAGCGAGGTGATCCCTTTGCCGGAGCCGCCGCCCTCGACGACGATTTTGACGTTCGGGAATTTCTTCATATAGACCTGGGCCCACTTGCCGGCGACCTGGATCATCGTGTCCGAGCCCGCGACCTTGATCTGTCCATCGGGCGGATTGCCGGAAGGAACTGCTCCGGTTTCCGCTTCCGTCAACGGCACGTAATGTTCTTGTTTGAGGATCTCTTGCCCTTCGGAGGACTTGATCCACGCAATGTAGTGCTTGGCCGTTTCGCTCGGCTCGCCGGCCGTATAGATGTAGAGCGGCCGAGACAGCGGGTACTTTCCTGCCCGCGCCATTTCGATCGTCGGTTCCGTGCCGGTTTCGCCTTTTTTCTTGGACACGTGCAGCATCTTGACGTCATCCGATGCGTAGCCCATTCCGCTATACCCAATCGCTCCCGGCGTCTTCGACACGAGTTCGACGACTT
The DNA here is from genome assembly GCA_003576845.1 of Planctomycetota bacterium. Lineage (GTDB taxonomy): Bacteria > Planctomycetota > Planctomycetia > Pirellulales > PLA5 > PLA5. The sequence continues at coordinate 2,922 of QEVJ01000095.1, read as the reverse complement.
CCTTCGAGCCGTTTTGGGCGCTGATGCCCTGGCGGAAATGCGCGTCTTTCCCAACGACTTCCTCAAGGAAATATCCGTAGGTGCCCGAGCTGTTTTGTCGTCCTACCACGACGATCTTGTCCGGATCGCCGCCGCAGCCCGTGAGCGCGACCGTCGCCCATGCCGCCGCGAACAGTGCCGCCAACTTTGTGTTCACCGTCTTCATCCTGCGTTCTCCTCGTATCAGGGATTTGTGTTCGCTACGTGTGCCGGAAGTCCGATCGCCGGGCCGAGCCTTTGTTTCACGTCGACCTAAATCTATGAACGAGGCGTTAGTAGAATACGCGGTGAATGTTAGGTTTTTGTGTGTGCGAAAAAAGATCGCAAAATAGATTGGAAGCGCGGCAATCCGGGCGCTCTTTGCGGCCGGTTCGTGCCGATCGACCCGTCTGCAGAGCGGGTACATCCGCCCAGTGAAATCGGACGGCTGAAGAACATCGGTGCATCCACCTCGCCGAACGCACCTCGCCGCGCGCGCCGGCTCCGTCCACCTTCGCGACGAATCACACGCCGCGATTGATCGGCGGCAGCGTTCCCATCGCCTTGAGCGCTTTCTCGACCTTCACCCTGCGCAGTCCGGTAAGCGCCGGCAACGCGCGTTGATACCAATACGCCGCCAGCGCCTGGCACGTCTTCTGATCCGCGCCCGCCAAGGTGTCGGCGACTTTCTCCCACGCTTCGGCAGCGGCAATCTGCTTGTCCGGGTCGGTCGGCTCGGCGAGGTCCGCTTCCGCCGCCGCCTTGAGCGCGTCATCGTTACACCTTGCCAGGTAAGCGCGGGCCTTCTTCCAATCTCCGTCGACGAACAGCAACTGCTTGCCGACGGTCAAGTTCGCCTCGGCGTCGGCCTTGTCGGCCTTGAGCTTTTCGAGCGCGGCCTGATAAGCCGCCCAGCGCGCGGAAGCGGTTTTCGTCGCCGCCAGGCCATCGCGGACGCTTTTCACGAGGTCCGGCCGCCGCGTCGTACGCACGACGACTTCCGCCGTCTTGAGCACCCGTTCCGCCTCGGCAAACCGCCGCGCATCGCGGCACTCGGCGTTCATCTTGAGCGCCGTCTCCGTAAGTGCGATCCGCGCCTCCGGCATCCGCGCCGTCTTGCCCAAGCGTTCGATCGTCTCCGTAAGCAACGTCACGTCGTCGACGGCGAAAGTTGCCGAGATCTCCGCCGCGGCTTCGATCGCCGCCGCCACCGCCGCCGCCTCAACCGACAGATCGACCGCCCTCTTCATGGCGGCATAGCGCTCGACGGCGTCGTTATCGGCATCGCGAGCAAACGCCAGGAGTTTGGCCGCCAGTTTCTGCTTGCCGGCTGCGTCGGTCGCTTTGCCCAGGTCGTCGGCATAAACTTCGTCGATCAGTTTGGTCGCCGTTTCGACTTGTTTTGCGTCGGGCACTTTCGTCTTGCCGCGTTTCGAAGGCCGGATGCTCGCGTTGCGCTTCGCGGGCGCGTCTTTCGCGTCGCGGGGCACGATCTCGAACATCGGTGTGTTCGGCGCGATCCGCCCCGCGCCCGTCAGGCTCCACAGGCGAACCGTTCCGTCGGTCCCGGCGGAATAAAGCTGCTTGGAATCGGCTGAGAATCGCACGCACGTGACGGCGCCGCTATGCCCGGCGAGACGAGTCGACTCCTTGCCGGTCGCCGCGTCCCAGACGCGCACCGTCTTGTCCTCGCCGCCGGATGCGATCTGCTTGCCGTCCGGCGAAATCGCCACGCACAAGGCCGCGCCGGTATGCGCCGGAATCTTGGCCGCCAACGTCTGGTCGGCGACCGTCCACCGCCGTAACACGCCGTCGCCGTGAGCCGCGACGACGGACTTCCCGTCCGGCGAGTAGGCGAGCCCGTTCACCTCGGCGGTATTCTCTCCTTCGAGCGACGGGCCGGGGCCTTTCTTGTCATCGCCGATGTGCCACAGCACGACGCCCCCGCCCGACCCTGCCGCCAACACATTGCTATCCGGCGAGATCGCCACGGCGTTGCACTTGCGATCGGGCCAAGGCGTTTCCAGGCCCATCCGCGAACCGGTAGGAATGTGGTACATCCGCGCGGAAGCGTTGCCGAGGCCAACGCCGATTTTCTCGCCGTCGGCCGACAGCACCAGGCCGTGGGCATTGATGTCCGAGTCGCTCATCACGCTGCGGACTTCCGCCGTGTTCCAGTCCCAGAATCGGATCGTCCCTTCGCCGGGGCGAGACTTATCGCGAACACCCGAAACGACGATCGTCATGTCCTTCATGAACGCCACGCCGGTGAGCGGCGCGCTTTGGGGGCCAAGCTGCCGCCCCACTTTAAGCGTCCGCGCGTCGAGGACGTAGCACATCCGATCGTCGCCGACCGATGCCACGTATTTGCCGTCCGGCGAAATCGCGAGGCCGCGGACGGTCCCGCTATGCCGCTCGCACCGGGCAAGCTCGCCCGCCGCGGCCCAAGTCTGCGCGTTTGCGCGGCTGGCGGAAAATAGCAGCGCGATGCTTCCCAACACGAACCACGCGCGGCCAGACCTGCCGCGCGGCTTAGGGACCGCAGTCCCGTTTGGGTTCGTCGGAATCTTACCCATGAGTGCCCCCATATCGAGCCAGAGAGAACGCGACCGATTCGGGCCGGACACGAACGAGACCTTGGGGTCGCCGACAACACCATTTTGGCGGCCGCCGCCAGCCGAAACAAGACTTTTTCGCAACCCCCCACCCCCTCAGCGAGCAGGTCCATCGCGGTTCCATGTGAACCGCCGCGAGCCGCCGAAGACGCCATTTTGCCTCGGCCAACCCGGCACGACCCGCGTCCCCGGGTGCAGGACAGGGTTTGCTATCCTGTGGAATGCGGTTTGCCGGGCTTGCGGAAGCCGGTTTGGCGGGTGGCGCGGCGGCGCCAGAAGTCATCGAGCG
>QEVJ01000094.1 GCA_003576845.1 Planctomycetota bacterium | reverse complement strand
GCTCGCCCTTCAAATACGAACTCTTCGATTCAACATAAGTACCCAGCAACAAAGAACTTAACCGTGCTATCACTCTCTAAAGTGGCGCTGTCCAACTAAGCAAGCCGGCCGCGACCGCTCCGTGCATACTGCTTCGCCCCCGCTGCCGCTTGCTCGCCCTCGCTCGGCGAGGCTATGCTGAATGCCGTTGCAATCTCGCACGCGAGCATCCGATGGACGAGCCACGCCGTTCTTCCGCCGACAAGCGATCCGACGATTCGCGGCTTTGCGAAACGGCGTCGCCCAACGCCTCGTCGGCTGCAGATGGTGCGGCCGAAGACATTGCCGAAGCGATTCTCGAAGCCGAACTGATTGCCGTCGATGCTCCCGACGACGAGCCGATCGACTTTACGCCGCTGGGCGACGCCGAGATTCCCGTCGCGGAGGCGGCCATCCCGGCCGAGGGTTCTTCGCCGGCGAACGACGACGGGTACATTCTCGCCGAACTGGTCGAAACACCTTCGGCCGGCCAGGCAGAGGCCGTCGCGCCAACGATCTCGATCGACATCGGCCTGCGCAAGGCATCTTATGGGCGAGCCTACGCGCCCACTTCGCCTCGCCCGCGCCGTAGTACGCGCAACATTTCGATCATCGTCGCGGGTTTGTGTTTCGCCGTCCTGATCGCGCTTTTCTTGTTCATCCAGTTCATTTCTGCCATCGGGGAGCGGATCGTCGAACAGCAGCGGCTGCAGAAACAGAAGGACGACGCCTGGCCGAAGGAATGGTCGCAACGCTACGGCGACGATCCGACTGCTTATCCGCCGCAGTCCGTTCCGTGGCGAGGGGAACGAGGATTCGGTCCGCTTAGCCGGGAAGAGATGGAGCGGCTCCGTTTTCGGCAGGATTTGGAAAGCAATTTCGACGGCACGGTCGAGGACGATTTCAGTTGGCCCGACTCCGCGCTGAGTCACGAGCCGCTGTTGCCGTCTGGAAGGCGGCTGGAGCGAGTTGGCTTCACGCCCTCGCCGAAACCGCGCGATAGTCAACTGACGCTCGAAAAGGCCACCGGTGAAGGGATGATGGCGTCTCGCTTCGAGGTCGCCGAGTCGGAATTCGACCCGAAGATCGTCGGCCTGGCATGGTCGAACGACGGATCGGCGCTGTTCGTGATGGATCAAATCGGCGGACTCAAACGGATCGACACCGCGACCTGGCGCGTGACGGCGATCAACGCGGCGCGCGGGGGCGAGATCATCGCGGTGAGCTATGCCGGGGTGCTGGTCGCCGGCGGCGACGATTGGGTCGTCTTGTTCGATCCGCAAACGCTCGAATCGCGCGGGCAATTCGTCGGCGTGCCCGCGGAGTCGCTCTCGGCGGCGCGAGAAGCATCGACGCTGGTAACCGCAAGGAACGGGGCGTTGCACGTCATCGACTTGGAAACGGGCACGCTCACGCACGTCATCAATCGCGATTTCGCCCAAATGCTGCTCGCGGAGCCGTATCGCGATTCCGAGTTGCTCACCGCGTTTGCGCAACCTTCCCTTTGGCCCGACGGTCGGGCGTTCGCGTGCCTGGCCGGCGATCGGTGTTGTGTGTTCGGAGTCGAAGGCGGAAGCGTAACCCTCGACAATCTCGGGCCGCAGACGGGCGGTGTCCATTTGGTGTTCACGGCCGCCGCCGACGAAGGCCGCGGGTTCTTCGTCCGCGCCAATTACAGCACCGGGTACGATTCGTGGATGTGGGAAGCGCAGTGGTTCGACGACCACGAGCCGAACCATCCGTTCTCCGCCGCGCGATTTCGTCGCCCGCTCGTTGCCGCCGCCGCGAGCACTTCGGAGCCGCACTCGACGTTCTTCGTGTTCGACAATGCCCGCTGTTCGGCGATCGTTGCCGGGAGCGATCGACCGCTGCAACGCATCACACTGCTCGGCAAAGGGCGACAAGTTCCGCAGCCGCCGCTCGGCATGGCAGCCGATCCCGCGCGATTTCGGGTTGCCGTCTGGGACGAGCGGCACATCTGGATCGTCGAGCCGTCGCCAGCGCTGCCGGCCATTGACGCGAAATGACCGGAAATACCGCGCTTCGCGCGCCGATCGGCCCATCGCGTTGACGGTCCGGAAAGCGTCTGTTACGCTGGCTTCTCCACCGGCCGGAGAGTGTTCTAAGCTTCGGCCTGCCCGTGCTTTACGGCTTCTGGGCGCAGCCCGCGCGGGGGCACGGTTACGAACGCGACGGAATACCTCCACAACGTACCAGGACCACGGCAACATGGCACACGACGTTACGCTCATTACCGGCGACGGCACGGGACCCGAACTGGCCGACGCCGCCCGCCGCTGCATCGACGCGACCGGCGTCGGCATCAACTGGGATGTCCAAGAGGCGGGTATCGACGTGATGGCCCGCACCGGCACGCCGATTCCCGACAGCACGATCGCCAGCATCCGCCGCACGAAGTGTGCGCTCAAGGCGCCGATTACCACGCCCGTCGGCACCGGGTTTCGCAGCATCAATGTCTATCTGCGGCAGGAACTCGGCCTGTTCGCCTGCATCCGGCCGTGCAAGCAGTACAAGGGCGTCCGCACCTTCTACAGCAACGTGCCCGTCGATATCGTGATCGTCCGCGAGAACACCGAAGATTTGTACGCGGGCGTCGAGTTCGAGGCCGGCAAGCCGGAAACGGCGAAGCTCATCGAAACGATCAACGCGCTGTCGCCCGATCGCAAGATCAAGTCCTCGCCCGAGCAGACCGGCGTGTCGATCAAGCCGATCAGCGTGGCGGGGACGGAGCGGATCGTGCGCTGCGCGTTCGAGTATGCCAAAAAGCACGGCCGCAAGAAAGTCACGGCCGTCCACAAGGCGAACATCATGAAGTACACCGACGGGCTATACCTCGCCACGGCCACGCGCATCGCGAAGGAATATCCCGACATCGAGTTCGAGGAGCGGATTGTCGACAACATGTGCATGCAACTCGTGCAGAAGCCGGAGTTGTACGACGTGCTCGTGCTGCCGAATCTGTACGGCGACATCCTCAGCGACCTGGGCGCGGGGCTCGTCGGCGGTCTCGGCGTCGCGCCAGGGGCGAACATCGGCCCCAACGGCGCGGTCTTCGAAGCCACGCACGGCAGCGCGCCCAAGTACAAGGGCCTCAACAAGGTCAACCCGACGGCGGTCATCCTCTCCGGCATGTTGATGCTCGAACACCTGGGCGAGACCGCGGCGGCAAGAAAGCTCGAACAAGCGGTGGCCGACGTGATCGCCGAAGGCAAGAGCGTGACCTACGATCTCAAAGCCGACCGCAACGACCCCACGGCGGTCGGCACGCGGGAAATGGCGGATGCGATTTGTGCGCGGATGAAGTAAGGAAGCTTTTCCGGTATTCGATGGCAAGATCAAGAGTCAGCCCGGTCGCTGCCCCCGATGAAGCTGCGCTATTTCCAGCGTCGGCGGCAAGAAAGCGCCGTCGGTTGTTCTTGCCGAGGTTTCTCGCCGAGGAAGGCGAGAAAATCTTTCTGCGTGGCGAACGCCAAGACCGCGCGTATGAGATTATCAAGCGCTGGGCTCAACTCGACAAGGATGGGCACCTCAAAGGCCGAAAGGAAACGGCCCTCGACGCAGACTTCCTTCGTGAGGTTTTTGGTGAGGCGCTCGGATATCGACACGCGACCGATAGTCCCGATGCATACGAACTCGAGCGCAGCTTCACGGTCGCTGGCATCGGAACGGCCGACGGCGCACTCGGTTCATTTCGCGTCGGCGAAATGGTTTGCCCGCAAGTCGTTATCGAACTAAAGGGCGCGGCCAAGGACTTGGACCGCGACCGAATCAGCGGCCGGACGCCGGTGCAACAATGCTGGGACTATCTCAGCGGATTGCCGGACTGCCCCTGGGGCATCGTCAGCAACTTCTCGACGATCCGACTGTACCACCGAGCCAAGACGCCGCTCGCGTACGAAGAGTTTCGCCTACAAGACCTCGACGACCTCAAAACGTTTCGCCAGTTCTACGCGATCTTCGAGGTTGGCGGCCTGGTGCGCCCGACCGTCGGGTTCGAGCTCCGCGCGAAGTCGCTTCTCGAACGCACGGAAAACCGGCAGCGCACCGTTGGAGATGAGCTTTACGAAGCTTACAGCAAAAACCGCTACGACCTGATCCTTCATCTCAAACAGAAGCACGGCAAGGACCTCGATACGGCTGTGCATATTGCTCAAAAGCTCCTCGACCGCATTATCTTTGTCGCCTTTTGTGAAGATCGCGACTTGCTGCCGGAGAAGTGCATCGACCGCGCTTATCGCACACTTCCGCCTTTTACGAAAGTGACGAACCCGCGCTGGCAGAACTTCCTCGACCTTTTTCAAGCGATAGACCGCGGGCATGAGACCTTTCTGCAATTGAAGAAGGGTTACAACGGCGGCTTGTTTCGTCGCGATGTGGAAGTCGACGACTTGCAATTGGAAGATCAATGGACCGAATTCTTTCGCAGCGTTGGCAATTACGACTTTCGCGACGAAGTCAATGTCGACGTGCTTGGGCATATCTTCGAGAAGTCCGTTTCCGAAATCGAGCGGATTCGTATTGGCGGTCTCTTTGACGAACCGATTGACGACAAGAACGGCGCGTCTCCAGCGATGCGGAAGTCGGCCGAACGCAAGCGATTCGGCATCTACTATACGCCGCCGGAGTTTACCGAATTCATCGTGCGCCAAACGGTTTCGGCGGTGATCGAGCAGCGCGAACGCGACTTGCTGGCGTGTCATAAGCTGTCGCAAGAGGCGTTGCAGACGGAGAAGCCGAGCGCGGAAGGCGCAGCCTATTGGCGCGATTTCGTCCAAGCGCTGCGGACGATCGCGGTGTGCGATCCGGCTTGCGGTAACGGCGCATTCTTGATTCCCGCCTACGGCGTTTTCGAGGAACGCTACGAAAAGGCCGTCGCGCAATTGGCGTTTCACGGCGACGTCGCCGCGGCGGAACTCGCTGCCGAAGTCCCCGACATCATTCTTCACGAGAACCTGTTCGGCGTGGACCTCAACGAACAGGCCGTCGAAATCACCCAATTGGCGCTTTGGATTCGCTCGGCACGGCGCGACAAGTCGCTTGCCGATTTGTCCAAGAATATCGTTTGCGGCAACAGCCTGGTAAGCGACAACTCGGTCGACCCGCGGGCATTGAATTGGCAACGCACGTTTCCGCAGGTCTTCGGCCGCGCCGAGAACCCTGGATTCGATTGCGTTATCGGGAATCCGCCCTGGGAACGGCTCAAGTTGCAAGAACGCGAATTCTTCGCGTTTTCCGCGCCGCGGATTGCCGGCGCCGTGAGCGCAGCGAAACGGCGGGAGCTGATCGTGGATTTAGAGCGCAGGAACGTAGAGCTTTTCGAGCGTTACACGCGAGCCAAGGCCGACGCCGATCGGTCGCTGGCGTTTGCCCGCACGAGCGGCGAGTTTCCATTGACGGCGAAGGGCGATATCAACACGTATGCGTTGTTTGCCGAACTGGCGCGAAAGATCGTAGCATCGAAGGGTCGCGTCGGGCTTCTCGTCCCGTCGGGAGTCGCGACGGACGACACTACGAAGGAGTTTTTCGCGGACCTGATGGAAAGCGAATCGCTCATTCGGTTTCACGACTTCGAGAACCGCCGACGAATCTTTCCCGCCGTAGATGGCCGGCAGAAGTTCTGCACGTTGGTTTTCGCCGGTTCCAATGTAAAGACTAAACGGGCCGCCTTTACCTTCTTCTCGCATGCAATCGAGGACATTTACGACAAGAATCGACAAATCGAACTCACGGGCAAGGATTTGGCTCTGCTCAATCCCAATACGCGCACCTGCCCGGTGTTTCGTTCGCCGGCCGACGCGAAACTGACCAAGGCGATCTATCGGCGCGTGCCGATTCTCGTCGACTTGAACCGCAAGAAGGGTGGCAACCCGTGGGGGATTCGATTCTTCACGATGTTTCACCAAACGAACGACGCGGAGTTGTTCCACGAACCGGACCAACTCAAGAAACTCGGCGCGAAGCTCGACGGAAACCGCTGGAAGAAAGGAAAGCGCACGTTCCTGCCGCTGTACGAAGCGAAAATGATCCAGGCATACGACCATCGCGCGGCGAGCGTCGTCGTCGCCGAAGGGAATTGGGTCCGCCAAGGCCAGACCGAGGCAACAACGCTCGTTGCGCATCAAAACCCGGAGTTCGTCGCGCAACCGCGGTGGTGGGTAGACAGCAGTGCGGTTGACGAAGTGCTCGGCAAGGAGGTGAAGGGTTGGTTCTTGGCTTACAAGGACGTTACGAGCGCCACAAATCAACGGACGATGATCGCTTCTTTCGTCCCGCGATGTGGCGTGGTTAATTCAGCCCCATTGGTTCTGTTAGGAGAAGGCATTAGCGCGCGCCACGAATGTTGCCTGTTGGCAAACCTTAACAGTTTTGTCCTCGATTTCGTTGCACGCCAGAAAGTTGGTGGCGTTCACCTTAACTTTTTCATCGTCAATCAGCTTCCGGCATTTCCCCCGGACTTTTACGACGACAAGTGCCCTTGGAAGAAGCGCGAATCTCTCGTGAGCTGGATTTCGGAGCGGGTTCTGAATTTGTCCTGTACCGCCGACGACATGCGCCCGCTCGCGGAAGCCGCCGGCTTCAAGCCCGGCGCGCATAAGTGGAAACCCGCCGAGCGCGCCGAGCTGATGGCGGAGTTGGACGCGGCCTACTTCATCCTTTATGGAATTGGCCGCGACGACGTGCAGTACATCCTGTCGACATTCAGCGGGATCGACGAATCTCAGATGCCGGGACTGTTCGCGAAAGACGCGTCGATTCTCGAAGCGTACGACAAACTTGTGGCTTCGTGCGGCTGAGCAGACTCAATCAGGTCAATCAGACACGTCGCCGGGCCAGATTCATGGGAGAATCGCAAAGCTCGTGCCTGCACGCTTCTCCGCGCCGGGCCGGCAGTTCAATCTTTCAGCACTACGAGTCCGCAGCTTGATCGAAGGCATTGTGCGGACTTCGGTTGCGTCGGATTCCGGTCGCGATTCGATCCCACGTTCCCTACCCCTCTACCATTGGCAGCAACTTGCACCGTGCGGCGTCCGGAACGTTTTGAGCAAGAGTTTTGGCGATTGTGGCCCGGCGGTGGGTGTTTCTGGCGAACGTTTGCGAGGCATGGGCGAGTTTTGACGCCCGGCGACGGTGACGCCTAAGATGCGGGATAAAACGGGCCTGGTCCGCGATTTGCTTGTTTGTCGGGAGTCTCGTGCGCAGTGCCGCTGACGATCGCCGCGCCGTGCAGTCTCGCACCTTGGCGACCTGGGCAACCTGGCGCGATTACGCAGGCGCGGTTGAGGTAAGTTGTTTGATACTATTGGGTTGGGTTGCTTGAACCCGCCGCGTCGCGCGGATAAAGTTGCTGTTGGCGGGCGAGTGTGCGGGTCGTGACCGGCTCGCTCGACGATCGTTCGCAATGATTCGCCGCGTACCGCGGCGGCCGCTTACGCGCCGCCGCCCTCTATGACCCGAGAGGTGAGTGATGAAACGTCTTCTGATGATTCCCGCTGTGATGTTGGCCGTGGGCGCGGGCGTGGCCACCGCCAACGACGTGGTGGTCGGGCCGGTTTACACGCCGCTCGTTGCTCCGCCGCCAACGACCGTCTACTACGGAGCGATCCCGGCGCCCGCAACGACGACGACGTACTACGCGCCCGCTCCGGTCGCGGTCGCTCCGGCGCCCGTCGTAACGTATCGACCCACGGTGACATATTCGCCGGCGCCGGTGGTTGCCTATAGCCCCGTCGCGCCGACGGTGACGTACTACGGCGCCGCGCCGGCGCCGGTCGTGGCCTACAGCCCGGTAGTCGGTGCGCCGGTCATGGTGCCCGTCGGGCGTCCGGTGACGGTGAGCACGAAGGTTTACGTTCCTGGCCAACCGGTGCGTAATTTTTTCAAGGCGATTACGCCGTAATGACCGAGCGAGTGCAAATCTCAACTGTCAGACCTGGAATCTCAAATCTGAAATCTCAGATTTGAGATTCGCGGACCGAATTCCACGGCCGGCCGACGCTTCCCGATGCGGGAGCCGTCGGCCGGTTTTGTTTTGCGCCAATCGTGTTGAGAGCCTCTCCGGGCGGTGCCCACGCGCATAGAATAGGCAATGGATCATCCTCCTTCCCCGAATCCCGAATCCCGTTCCATGTCCCGCACCGTCCTCCTCCCGCCCGACGTCCCGGCGACTGCCGATGGCCTCAAGCCCGGCGGTTGGTGGCATGAAGTCGAAGGCACGGACCGCATTCACTGCGATCTGTGTCCGCGGGCGTGTGTGCTCAAGCCGGGCGACCGCGGGTTTTGTTTCGTGCGCGAAAATCTCGGCGGGCAGATGATGCTGACGACCTATGGCCGCAGCACCGGATTCTGCATCGATCCGATCGAGAAGAAGCCGCTCAACCATTTCTATCCCGGCACGAGCGTGCTGTCGTTCGGCACTGCAGGCTGCAACCTCGGCTGCAAGTTCTGTCAAAACTGGGACATCTCGAAATCGCGCGAGATCGAACGGCTCAGCGAGCTGGCCACGCCCGAGATGATCGCCCTAGCGGCCAAGCAACTCGGCTGCCGCAGCGTGGCGTTCACGTACAACGATCCGGTGATCTGGGCCGAGTATGCGATCGACACGGCGAAAGCATGCCGCGCCGCGGGAATCAAGACGGTCGCCGTGACCGCGGGCTATATCACCGAACTCGCGCGGCGGCCGTTCTATGAATACATGGACGCGGCGAACGTCGACCTCAAGGCGTTCACGGAAGAGTTCTACCAGCACCTGACGCTTTCGCATTTGCAGCCCGTGCTCGACACGCTCGTCTGGCTCAAACGCGAGACGAACGTCTGGTTCGAGATCACGAACCTCGTGATTCCCAAGGCCAACGACGGCGACGACGAGTTCCGCCGCATGTGCGACTGGATTCTCGCCAACCTTGGCGACGACGTGCCCCTGCACTTCACCGCGTTTCATCCGGACTTTCGGATGATGGACACGCCCGCGACGCCGAAGGAAACGCTCCTGTTGGCCCACGAAACGGCCAAGCGGGCGGGGATCAAGTACGTCTACACGGGCAACGTCGACGACGTGCAGCATCAGAGCACCTATTGCCCGGCGTGCGGCAAATGCGTCATCGAGCGGAACTGGTACGACTTGAGCGCGTGGCATCTGCGCGGCGGGTGTTGCGAGCATTGCGGCGCGCGGGTACATGGCGTGTTCGAAGATCGGCCCAAAAACTGGGGCCGGCGGCGCTTGCCGGTGAACATGCGGAGCTTCGCGCCTCTCGCGCCGCGGGCTGGAGCGTTGCCGTTCGGCGTCACAACTCTCGACGTGTTCCCTCAATAGCGCGCATCATCGCGCGGCGAGCAGAATCTCGCGCCAGGCTTCGAGCGAGAACAGCCCGCGGTGGTGGAAGAAGATCACTTGGGCGAGACGGCGGAACGTGGCCGACGCGAGCAACTGGTCGAACAGGAAGTTCGTCGGCAGCAGGTCGAACGCGGTCCGCAGCCAGCGCTTGCAGGCGAATGTGGGAGCGAGCGCCGCGACGGCGCGGGATGGGTCCGGACCGCCGTCGAGCAAGTGATTGGCGATCGCCACGCCCGCGACGCGGCCGAGTTGCATCGCCGGATGGATTCCGCCCGCCGTGAGCGGCGAGACCATTCCGGCGGCATCGCCGAGGAGCATCGCGCGGTCGGTTCGCCACGGCAGCACCGGTCCGCCGCAAGGAATCAAGCCCCCGCGCCGGGCGACGACGCGAGCGCGCGACAGATCGAACAGCCCGGCAAGCCGATCAAGCAGCGCGTCCATGCGACCGGCGATCGGGCCGCGCGTGGCGAGGCCGACTTGCGTCACCCCGACGCCCGGCACGGCCCAGGCGATATACCCGCGGGCCAGGCGCGAATCGAGAAAGACGTGCAAGCGGTCCTCGTCGAGGCCGCGGACGCCGACGAGTTCCACTTCCGCGCCGACGAGGAACTTGCGATTCGCGCCGAGTTTCAGGTCGCTTGCCACGCGCGAACGGGCGCCGTCGGCGGCGGCGAGATACCGGGCGGATAAATTGTGCCCGGCGACGCGAAAGCCGTCCGCGATGCGCTCGCAGCCGACGTAGCCCGCGCCCAATCGCAGCTTGGCGCCCGACGCCGTTGCGAGCTCGGCCAGATGCCGCATGAGCTTCGGCGTGTCGGTGGCGAGAAAGAAGTAGCCGCTCGAACAAAGGTCGATCCACGCAAGCGACGGGCCGTAGAGCCGGACGCCGTGAATCCGCCGCGTCAGATTCCGCGGGATATCCCAGGCGTCGGCGACTTCCCTGACCAGAATGCCGGTCGTGTGGCAGGCCGCGCCGACTTCGGGTTTTCGTTCCAGGACGACCGTGTTGAGTCCGCGAACCGCGGCGGCCTGCGCGCAGGTCAGCCCGGCGAAACCCGCTCCGATCACGGCCAAATCGCACGTTGTTGCCATGCGAGCACTACGCACCGCCGGCCATTGTGGTTCGCAGGAGGAATTCGCCGCTATCCCGGTTTGTTTGCCAATTGGCCCAAGAATTTCTGGACGAACTCGCCGCCCGGTTGTCGCGGCAGCGGCTCGGCGCCAGCTTCTTCCGCATAGCGGAGGGCCAGGACGAGCGGCATCCACCGGGCCGGCTGACGTTCGCCCGTCGCGCTGAAGCGATAAAACGTTTCCGACAGCGCGGCCGGAAGCGGAACGCGCTCGATGTTGTCCGGCCCGGGACTGCGGCAGTTTTCGGCCGGCGACGTGACTAGGAATTCGCGGCAAGCGAGCGGCCGGTCGGGATAAATGCCGCACGACTCGTTTTCCAGGAACGGGCACGGCACGCCGACATGGAACACGGCCAGACCGAGCTCGCCCCGCGTCGCTTCGTCGGGAATCTGGTCGGCCGTCGCCATGCGGTCCAGCAAACCGGCTCGTTCGTATGCGGTAAGCGCGTCCGCGAATCGCCGCTTAATCGTCGACCGCCGCAGCTCTTCCAGGGATTCGACCAAGGCAGCGAGGCGCCGGGCCTCGGCCGCCGCGACGGGGACCAACTGCCGGCAGCACGCGCCACAACCGGCACAGCACGAAATCTTCTTGCCCTTCCGCGCCGACTCTTCTTCGGCGAGCGCGACGACTTCGTTGTCGAATTGCTGCAAGATCGGCAATAGCCCGGTCTGATCCAGCGGCTTCATCGTCGCCCGAATCGCGACCGCGCGGCGCGAACCGCCAAAGCTGAGGTTCAGGCGAAATTCGGCCAGCGGTTCGCCGTCAGCGGACACCGGTCGCTTGGGCGGCCGGATTGCCCCGGAGCGAGTGTCGAGATGTTCGTTCACGGCTGGCACCGCTTTCGTAACGCGTCGAACTTCGCCTTCATCGCATCGCCGCCGAGGTCAGGATACAGCGCGGCGAGCAGCGTGACCACGCGGAGGGCTTGCGGTTTGTCGCCGAGGCGCTCGTGGAGGGCCGCTACTTCATACTTGGCCGCGAACCACTCGGCCGTGCCGCTCTTGGTGCGCTGCTCGACGAGCCGCCATTGATCGAGGGCGGCGGCAAGCGCCTGGCGGTCGTTGCCTTGGCCGAGCAACACCGCGTAACCGCGTTGGACCGCGGCATCGTTGGGAAACTCGGCCGCCAGTTTGCGATACGCCGCGACGGCTTCCTCGCGGCGACCGGCGGCGGCGAGGGCTTCGAGGCTCGCGCGACGGGCCGACGCGGATGCAGCCGGCTCTTTCGCGGACGACGCCGGAGCGCGTGCGGCGAGCAGCTTGCCAACCGCCAGTTCCAGCGCGGCGATGCGACGCTTGGACGGCTCGTCGGCGCTGCGATCGCGCAAGGCGGTCAGGGAGGATACGGTGTCGCTCAGGTCGGCCGACTCGATCTTCGCATTTGCCGCCGGTTCGCCGCTCGTTTGGGTCAGTGCGGCAAGGGCGGCGTCGGCGCGGTCGAAATCGCCGCGCGCCGCGGCGGATTCGACTTCCAACAGCGCCAATCGACCGAGCCAGTCCGCGGGGGCGTCGGCGGCGTGGACTCGTGCTTTCGCAAGCAGCTTTGTCGCGTCGGGAGCGCCCATTGCGACGTGCCGCAGCCGCAAGCCCGCAGCTGCGAGCACGGCCGTGCGCTGTGACGGCGAAAGCGTCTCCGGCCAGGCTCCGTCCGCGGCTGCGACGAGCGACTCGAACCATGCCGCGTACTCCGCAGCCAAGGCAGACCGCGCCTGGTCGCCATTTCGATCGTCCGCCGTCGAGGCAATTGCCCTTTCGACGCAAAACACCGCTCCGGCCACGGCCTGATCGAACGACGCCGCAGCGGGACGCACGCGGCGATACGCGTCGGCCGCCTCCCGCCATTTCCGCTCGCCTTGCAGCGCCCGGGCGAGCCAGAATCGCGCTTCGTCCGCCGTCGGCGACGCGGGCCAGAGTTTTAGATGCTCGTCGATGAGTTGCCGATATTCCGTCGATCGGGGGCCGAAGGCGTGGGCCGCGTCCCACGTTGCCTGCAAATGTGCTTTCGCGGCATCGGCGTGGTGCGGCGAACTGCGCGCGAGCGCCGCATAGCGCGTCAGCGCCTCCTTTAGTCGCTTCTGCTGTTGTTCGACCGCGGCGGCGGTGAGTGCGAGGCGAAACGCGAGGTCGTCGTCGCCTCCGGCTTTCGCGGCGGCGGCCGCTTTGTCGTAGCTGGCGATCGCGTCGTCGGGTCGGCCCGTGTGCAGGAAGTTCTCAGCGGCGCTTGCGAGCAGCGTCGCGTCGCTCGCGCCGGCGCCGGAGGAGATCGTCGCGGCGGCACGCAGCTTCGCGCGGCGAGACCAGTACGGGCCGTGCTGCTCGCCGATGCGGCGGACGAGCGTTGCGGCTTCGGCTTGTCGCGCGGCGGTTGTCTTGTCGTCGCCCGCCTGGTGGGCGGTTCGCCAGGCTTGCAGCACGACTTGCAGCCGCAAGTCGTCGACCTCGGCCGCGTCGATGCCCCCGGCGGCGAGTTTCATGGCATCGAGCAAACCGAACGCCGCGTCGAAGTTGCCAGCGTCGGCGGCAAGCAAGGCCCGCTCGATCGCGAGCCGTGCGTCGACCCACGCGGGCCGGGCTTTCGACAGGAGTTGGTCAATCCGCTTCTGCGCTTGAGCCGCGCGGCCCAGCTTGCGCTCGACGCGGACGCGGTCGACGCGGGCCTGCCAGATCACCTCATCCTCGGACGTCGTTGCCGCAAGCGGATCGAGCAAGCGGTCGGCTTGCGCCAGCGCGTCGATGCGGTCGTTGCTGCCCGCCGGGTACGTCTCGGCGATGTCTTGCTGCGCCTTGGCGATCTGATAGCGGACGTTGCGGTCGAACGCCGTCAGCTCGACGGCGGTGAGCGGGTCACCGGACGAGGGCGCGGACGCTTGCGAGACGCGCCGCAGCGCCGCGGTCACGTCGTCTTGCAGCACGGCGAGGCGGCCGATCGCTTCACGCAGGTACTTTTGCGCCGTTGCAGGAAGCGTTGCGTCGCCGGGCAGTAACTCCGATTCGCGTAGCGCCAATTCCCCGCGGCCTTGCGTCACGAGCGCATCTTGCAAGCGGAGAACGATCGCCCGCGGATGATCGGCGTTCGTGCGGAGAAACTCGTCGATCGTCTGCGATGCGGCCGACCACAGCGGCTCGCGGGCGTCCGGCGGCGCGTAAACTGCACGAGCGGCGAGTGTGCGCGAAAGCTCCAGGACGAGCTCCGCCCGGGTTCGAGAGGAAACGTCTGCACGCGCGAGCTTGTCGCGACAATACGATTCGGCCACGGCAAACAGGCCGCGGGCGCGCAGACCGGAGAGCAATCGCGCGTCGGCTTGCCAGTCGTGCTGCGGTTCGGCGGCGGGACCGTCGACAACCAGGCGCGGCTCGGCGGCGGGGCCGGCGGTGGGCTTGTCGGCCGACTGGGCGACGACCGTTCGCAAGGGGAAGCCCCAGGCGGCCAGCGCGACGCCGAGCAACAGGCCGAACGTGTGCCTGCGGTCCCTGTGCCTGCGGTCCCGCCGGCGCAGCGATTTGCCTGCAAAAGCAGCTCCGTCGGTAGTCGGCGGGACGTCAGTCGTCATTTTGAACACCGTTTCCGCCGGTTGCGGCGACGTCGGCCTTCGCGGCAAATTGAATCTTCGAAAAGCCTTCTAGCCGGCAGACATCGTACACGTCGATGCCGTCGCCCAGCGGCACGTCGCCGTCGAGGTCGAGGATCACGGCAAGCGCGGCCGCGTCGGTGCCGACCGTTTCCATCTGCTGGCGCACGGCCGCCATTTGCGACCGGACCTCGCTCGCGCCGCCGAGCGGCCGACCTTGCAGCGACCACACCGTCCTGCCTTCGATCCGGCGGCCGCGCAACGCTAGGCGTTCGAGATCCAACTCCTTCGGATCGACGATTACGGCCTGCGCGCCGCTGGCGGTCGCGAAACGCGACGGCAGCAGCTCTTCGATCGTCGAGTAGCTGGTGGTGCAGATAAAGAAGATCAGCAACTGGAACACCACGTCGATCATCGGCGTCATTGCCGCGTCGAAGCCGATCGAGTCGCGCGCGGTGCTCGGAAGTCGCATGGGGAGGATTGAGGAACGAGGATTGAGGGAAGTTATAGGTCCCTAATTGGCTTCGCGGGTTACGGAGAAGTTCGCGTTTTGGATTCCGGCGTCGGTGCAGGTCTTGAGCACTGGCTCGACTTGGGCGAACGGCGTGTTGCGGTCGGCGCGGAGGCGGACTTCGAGGCGGCCGGCGTGCTTTGCATTTTCGACGCGCAGCCGTGACGCGAGATCGTCGGGTTCGACGGTCTGGCTGCCGAGCATCGTTCGGCCGTCGGATAGGATGTTGACGGTTACGCGCGGCGTCTGGTCGTCGAGCGACTCGCGGCCGCTTTGGGCGGTTGGCAGGTTCAACTCGACGTCGGTTTCTTGCCGCGACCAGTGCGAGGCGACGAGGAAAAACACGACCAAGAGAAACGTAATGTCGATCATCGGCGTCATGTTGAAGCCGAGGCCGCGCGTCCGAGAGCGATGCGGGATTCTCATGCCGGCGTCCTCCCGACGGGCGGCGGCGGCGGGACGGGCGCGCCCGCGGTTGGCGCCGCGCTCGGCGGCGACTCGCTCGCAGGGCGCGACGCGCGGCCGCGCTGGCGGACAAAGCGTTTGAGCGGGAGCGTCGCGTGTTCCGCGGCGTAAATCGCCTCTGCGACCAGTTCGTCGACCCGATTGCGGAGCATCGCAAACGCGGCGAGCGACGGAATCGCGATCATCAGCCCCGCGACCGTCGTGACGAGCGCCGTGTAGATGCCCTCGGCCAACTCGGCGGGCCGCGCGGCGCCTTGCGTCTCGGCGACTTGCTTGAACGCCATGACCATGCCGACGACCGTGCCCAACAGTCCGAGCATCGGGGCGATGCTCGCAATCACCGACAGGTACTCGACCCGCCGCATAAGCCGGGCCGATTGCTCGGTGGCGGCTTCTTCCATCGCCTTCTCGACGGCGTCCCAACCGCCGTCGGCCTCGGCCAGGCCGCGCGACAGAATGAACGCGAGGAAGTTTTCGTGCTGTCCGCATTTGCTCTGGGCAGTGGCCAGTTGCCCGGCGGCGAGCAACGAACGGACTTCGTCGCTTAGCTTGGGCGGAATCAGTTTGTCGCGGCGGATTGCGAGCCACTGCTCGATGGCCAGCGCCACCGCGGCCACGGAAGAGAGAATCAGCACCACCATGATCGTGATGCCGATCGGTCCGCCGGAAAAGACGATTTCGAAAAACGAGTAGCCTTCGTTGGCGGCCGCGGCGCTCGCGCCGCTCGATCCGCCTTGAGCCGCGGCCATGCGCGGCGACATCGAAGCCAGGCCGATCGCCGCGAGTGCGGCGAAGGTGCGTTGCAGTGTGCCTCTTACCACGGGTTCCTCGGCGGTTAGCGGCCGTCGTCGGGTTCCGCTTCGGTGTTGGAGGGTGCGCCAAAGCGCGGGCCGTTCCGGTCGCCCTGCCGAATCAGGTCGCCGAAATCGCGCTCCAACTCGCGCCATACGAGTTTAGCTTCTTCCGCGCGTTGCGACGATTCGAGAGCTCGGGCCGCGGCGACGAGACTCGCCGCCGCGAGCGGGCGCTCTTCGGGACGCTCGATCGCCGCGCAAACGAGCATGGCAACCGCCTCGTCGGTCCGACCGGCTGCCGCAAGCGTTTCGCCGAGAACGAAACGCGGCCCGGCACGCAGCGGCGTCGGAAGGCGTTCGACCGTCGCGCGGCGGCGTGCAATTTCGTCCGCGACAAGGCCAGCGCGTCGAACGCGCCACCGCTGGGCTTCCGCCAGGAGTGCGATTCGTGCATCGCGGTCGGTCGACAGGCGTTCGAGCGCGGCGTTCGCGTCGGCGGCTTCGGTCGTCGTTAGCAAATGGCTCGCCCCGATCAGGTTTGCGGCGCCGTCTCCCGGCGAATCGAGCCACTCGCGGGCCTGACGCTGCGAAACGCTGAGCCGATCGTCGGCTCGCCACGCCAGCGGAATCGCCGCGAATTGCTTCGCCGTGGGATCGCCCTTGGCAAGCTGCAAGAACACGCGGCCCGCCGAGTCGCCGTCGCCGAGGGCGCGGTAGCAATGCACGAGCCGGGCGAGTATCTCGCGGCGCATCCAGGCGCGGTCCTCGCCTCGGACCGCGGCGGCGAACTTGTCCGCCGCCGACCCGTAGTCGCGCGCGGCAAACAGCCGCTCCGCTTCCGCGTGCGCCGCGGACTGGGGCGTTTCGAGCCGCACGATCTGCTCGGCCGGTATCGCAACTTCGCGCCCAATCGCCGGCTGCAACCGCAGTCCGCTCGCAGAGTAGTCGACCACCGTCCCGTTTCGCGATACGACCGACCCGGCGGGGGTCCGGACCGTAACGACGTCCTCGGCCGCGAGCGACGCCGTGCATAGCGCTGCCCAGACAACGCCCAAGACTTTTCCGATAGCGCGCCGCCGAGAGCTGCCGGTGATCGCCATGGAACGCCCGCCATTCCCCGATTAACGCGCCGAACCCGCGGCGATCAATTGATCGAGTTCGATCTTGAGCTTGCCGAGAATTTCGTCGTACCGATACGCTCCGAGCTCCTCGCTGCCGCGTTTGAGATTCACGTGGGTCGGCCCGCACCACAATCCTAGGTCGGCGTCGTCGGTCTCGCCCGGGCCGTTCACGCGGCAGCCCATCACCGCGATCGTCAGCTTGTGCTCGCGGGCGTAGGCGGTCATTTCCTTCACTTGCTGGGCGAGCTCGATGAACGCTTCGTTTTCGACGCGCGAGCAACTGGGACAGCTAATGATATTCAGCGTCGAGAGGCCGTAATCGACGACGCTCCGCACCCGCCCCGCCGCGATGTCGGAGAGAATCTGCCGGCCGGCCGCGATCTCTTCGGGCTTGCGGGCGTTGGGCACGGTCAGCGAAACGCGAATCGTGTCGCCGATGCCGCGGCTGATGAGCTGCTCGAACGCGATCCGCGTTTTCACGATTCCGTCCGGCGGCATTCCGGCTTCGGTTACGCCCAAGTGCAGCGGCACGTCGGGCCGCAATTCGGCAAACCGCCGGTTGACCTCGATCACCTTGGCCGGGTCGGAATCCTTGAGCGAGACGCAATACCGCGCAAAGCCGAGATCGTCGAGCAGGGCACAATGCTCGGCAGCGCTTTCGATCATTGGAGTGATCGAATCGTCGGCGGCGTACTTGTCCTTTTTGGCCGGATCGACGGAGCCGCAGTTGACGCCGACCCGCATCGCGCAGTCGTTGTCGCGAGCGACTTGGGCGAGGAACCGCACTTTCTCCTGCCAGGGTTTCGTCGGTTCGTGGTGATAGAGGTGTCCCGGGTTGTAGCGGATTTTGTCGACGTGCGGGGCGACGTCGACGGCGAGACGATAGTTCTCCTGCAAGTCGACGGACAGATTGGCCGTCGTCTGGCGGCGGATTTCGGCCAGTGCGGCGGCATCTTTGCGGCTGTCGACCGCGATCCGCACCACGTCCGCCCCAGCGGCAGCCAGCGCGTTGACCTGGGCCACGGTCGCATCGATGTCCTGGGTGTGCGTGGCCGTCATGGTCTGAACGGCGATCGGCGAACCGGCGCCGATGGTCGCCGAGCCAATTCTTACGGTCCGAGTGGGATTCCGCGGTAGCTGCATAGTTCTGCTGTTCCTTCCTATGGCTTAATCCTAAGCCGCGGGAAAGAAAGCGTCGAGGCACGCCGAGAGCCATGCCGGCTCGCGGGGTGGTCGGCCGAGGGGGCGTCGATGTATACTGAAGTTCGCGTCGGCCGTGCGTCCCGTGGCCGACGGCAGTCTTGCGCCGCGGCGTGCGCCGGATTCCCGGCCGATGGCCCGTCCGTGGCGTGGTTCGGTGCAATGCTACTGTAACGCGGGACGGCGTTTGTAATGGAACCGATTCCGGAAGACATCGTCGCGTTTCTCGACGCGAATGTCGAATCCTTCGAGCAGTTGGAGCTGCTCCGGATTCTCGGTCAGGCTCCGGACAAAGAGTGGCAACTCGCCGAATTGGCGCGGGAAGTGCAGGTCGATGTGCAGACCGCCGCGCGGCACGCCGCGGCGCTGGGGGCCCGCGGCCTGCTGACGCACGTCGTGCGCGGCGCGGAAACGGTTTACCGCTACGGCTGTGAAAAGCCTGCTCTGGAGCGCAAGCTGCGCGAGATGCTGCGCGTCTACAACGAGCGGCCGGTGAGCATGATCAAGTTGGTTTACGCCCAAGCGAGCAATCCGCTGCGGGCGTTTTCCGATGCGTTTCGTGTGCGCAAGGAGAAGTAACGTGGAAGCCGCCGTGTACCTGCTATGTGCTGCGACGGCGCTGTTGTGTGCCGGCTTGCTGCTCGGCAGCTATCGAAAGACCGGCGTACGGCTGCTGTTGTGGTGCGGATTGTTCTTCGTGGCGATGGCCTTGGAGAACGTCGCCTTATTCGTCGATCTGTCGATTGTGAAGAACATCGATCTGGTGTGGTGGCGCCGCGGCATCGCGCTCGCCGGCGTCGCCGTCCTCATCTACGGACTCTCGAATGAGGCTTAAGAACGTATCGTCGCGTTCGGGGAGAAGTCCCGCGCTAACCGCGTAGGGAACGGCCGACCGTAATCAAGAGCTGCAGTTAAAATGGAAGACATCATCCACGGAATGATTTTCGGCGCGGTGGCGACGGGATTCCTTGTCGCGAGCGCGTTCTTCTACCGCTTTTGGCGCAAGACGGGCGACCGGTTGTTCGCCTGGTTTGCCCTGAGCTTCGTCGTGTTGGGGATCAACCGTATCGCCAGCGGCGTCGCGTTGGGGCACGGATACGAGGGAGACTCGTTCTATTGGGTCCGGTTCGCGGCGTTTGCCGTAATTCTGGTTGCCATTCTCGATAAGAACCGGCTCGTGCCGAAGGCCTAGATGCGCCGCAGTGGGCACGCCGGGGAACGTGCGGCCGCTGGGCTATCGGCTTGCCTTGGGACCGCCGTCGCCTATCCTTCCCAATGGGGAAGTCGTCTCTCGCGACGGAGTTCGGACCATGTCTCACGTTGCCGCGAATGCCAAATATGCCGTTTGGAACGGTCGGCACCTAATTGCCGGCGAATGGCGCGGCGCCGCGGCGGGGACATTCGAGGACCGCAACCCCGCACGCCCGGCGGAACTGCTCGGCGTGTACCCGCGGGCGACGGCGGCGGAGGTCGACGCGGCGGTCGTGGCGGCGCGTAAAGCGTTCGCGCCGTGGCGGCGGACAAGCCGCATTCGCCGCGGCGATTTGTTCGACAATCTCGCCCGGCTGATCCAGCGCGACCTCGACGAACTCGCCGCCGTAATGGCCCGCGAGAACGGCAAGCTGCTCAACGAAGCGCGGGCAGAGATCGTCGAGGGCCTGCACATGGTGCAGTACGTCTTCGGCACGGCGCGGCAGCCGATCGGCGAAGTCGTCGCTTCCGAGATCGAGGCCAAGGACCTGTACGTCCGCCGCAAACCGCGGGGCGTGGTCGCGGTGATTACGCCGTGGAACTTTCCTTTCGCGGTCCCGCTGTGGATGCTCGGGCCAAGCCTGCTCGAAGGGAACACGGTCGTCTTCAAGCCGTCCGAAGAGACGCCGGAAATCGGCGAACGGCTCGTACGGTTGTTCGTCGAAGCCGGTTTTCCCACGGGGACCGTGAATCTCGTACACGGCATCGGCGAAGAAGCGGGCGACGCGCTCGCGCGACACGAGGACGTCGACGTGGTGTGCTTCACGGGCAGCTACGACGTGGGTTCGCACATTCGCCGGCTTGCTGCCGAAAGCGGCCGCAAGACATGTGCGTGCGAAATGGGTTCCAAGAGCGCCGTCATCGTGTGCGAGGACGCGAATCTCGATCTGGCCGTGCAGGCGACGGTGCTCAGTGCGTTCAAGACGACCGGTCAGCGGTGCGTTTCCGCGGGCCGCGCGATCGTGCACGAAAAGGTCTTCGACCGATTCGCGGCGACGCTCGTCGAGCGGGCCCGCGGCTTGCGATTCGCCGATCCTTTCGACGCAAATGCCTTCGCCGGTCCGCTCGTGAACCAGGCCGGACTCGACAAGGTGCTGTATTACAACGCTCTCGCCGGCGAAGAGCGAGCGACCGTGCTGCTCGACGGCGGGCGAATCGCCGGCGACGACCGGGCCAGCGGCTATTTCGCGAGTCCCTTCATTTATCGGCAAGAGCACCGTCCCGGCGTGCGGACGATTCGCGAAGAAGTGTTTGGGCCGCATCTGGCCGTGATTCCATTTCGCGACGACGAGCACGCGGTCGAGATTCACAACGACACGCCGTACGGATTGTCGATGGCGGTGATTACCGAGGACTATCGCCGCTGGCGGTACTATCGCGACGAGTGCGAATACGGCATGGGCTATGTCAACCTGCCGTGCATCGGGGCCGAGGTCCATTTGCCGTTCGGCGGCGTGAAGCGGAGCGGCAACGGACAACCGTCGGCGGCGGGGCTGGTCGAGTCGGTCACCCACCGCACGGCGTTTACCGTCAACCATGCACGCGAGATCGCCATGGCCCAAGGGATGAGTGCTCAGGTGAAGTAGCGAACCGAGTTTGTCATGCGCGCGATGCGTCACGTTCCCGACATCCAGACGGCGCTTCCCGGTCCGCGGGCGGCGGAGTGGATTGCGCGCGATCGGGCCGTGCTGTCGCCGTCGTATACGCGCGACTATCCGCTGGTCGCGGCTCGCGGCGAAGGCTGCACGATCGAAGACGTCGACGGCAACCTGTTTTTGGACATGACTGCGGGCATCGCCGTGACGGCGACGGGGCATTGTCATCCCGACGTCGTCGCTGCGATTGCCGATCAGGCAACGCGGCTCATCCACATGTCGGGCACGGATTTCTACTATGCGGCCGAGATCGAACTCGCCGAGCGGCTCGCCCGCATCGCACCGGGCGACGGACCGAAGCGCGTGTTCTTCGCCAACAGCGGCGCCGAAGCGGTCGAAGCGGCGCTCAAGCTCGCACGGCGCCATACCGGCCGGCAGCGCGTCGTTGCCTTTACCGGCGCGTTTCATGGCCGAACTTGCGGGGCGCTTTCACTCGGCGCGTCGAAGGCAATTCATCAGCAAGGCTTCGGACCGCTCTTGGCCGGCGTCCATCGCGTGCCGTTCAATTGCAGCGAAACCGATATCGCGGAGTTGTTCCGCACGGCATGTCCCGCGAGCGAAGTGGCGGCGGTCTTCGTCGAGCCGATCCAAGGCGAAGGCGGCTACCGTCCCGCGGCCGACGGCTTTCTCGCCATGCTCCGCCGCGTTTGCGACCAGCACGGCATCCTGCTCGTGTTCGACGAAATCCAATCGGGCATCGGCCGCACGGGCAAGTGGTTTGCGTGCGAGCATTGGGGCGTGGCGCCGGATATTCTTTGCGTCGCCAAGGGCTTGGCGAGCGGAATGCCGCTTGGCGCGATCATCGCCCGAGCCGAAGTGATGGACTGGCCACCGGGAAGCCATGCCTCGACGTTTGGCGGCAATCCGGTCTGCTGCCGCGCGGCGCTCGTAACGCTCGAGCTAGTCGAGCGCGAGTATCTGGCGAACGCGGCCGCACGGGGAACCGAGCTGACCGCCGGATTGAAGCAGATAGGCGCGAAATTCCCGCAACTCGTCGGCGAGCCGCGCGGCATCGGCTTGATGCAAGCCGTCGACATTCTCGACGCGGGCGCGATCTCGCCCAGCCGCCGCAACGAGATCATCCAAGCCGCGTTCCGCCGCGGACTATTGCTTCTCGGCTGCGGCCAGGCCGGCGTTCGGTTCTGCCCGGCGCTGTGCGTCACGGCGGAGGAAATCGCAACGGCGGTACAACTCTTGGTCGGTGCTTGCGCAGAAGTCGGCGTTTCGTGACGAACTGAGAATTGCGAATGGTAAGTTGTGAATTGGGAATTGGGAATTGGAAATGGGCCGAGATTGTTTGCTTACCTCTTTCGCGATTGCACCACGCGCGCTAATCCCGCCAAATCCTTCACCGTCGCACTCAATTCCAATCGCGGCTCTTTCTCGACAATCGCCCGCACGGCCGCCTCGATCATCGGGCTGATCTCCATAAACAGCCAACCGCCGGGCGTGAGGCGTTCGGCCGCTTGCGTCACCAGGCGCTCGATAACCTCGGTTCCGCGCTCGCCGGCGACGAGCGCCCGCCGCGGTTCGTGGTCGCGAACTTCGCGGGCGAGTGCGGCGAACTCGCTTTCGCTCACGTAGGGCGGATTGCTGACGATGAAGTCGAACGTCGCCTCGGCCGGCAGGCCCGACAGCAAGTCTCCTTCGAGAAACTCGATGCGACCTGCGGCGCCGTGGTCCGCAGCGTTCGACTTCGCCACCGCGAGTGCCGCGGGGCTAACGTCGATCGCCGTCACGCGGGCATTTGGCACGTACTTGGCGGCGCAGATCGCGAGGATGCCGCTGCCCGTGCCGACGTCGGCGATGGATAGCGGTTTCTCCGCCGACACGCCGGCCTTGGCGCGATCTTTGACACGGTCCAAGAGCGCCACGACGACAAACTCCGTTTCCGGCCGCGGAATGAGCACGTCGCCGGTGACGCGAAACGAAAGCGAATAAAACTCGCGCCGCCCGAGCAGATAGGCGACCGGCGTTCCTTCGGCGCGGCGGCGGACCAGTTCGCGAAACGCCGTCCGCTCGGCATCCGCAGCGACGTCGGTAAACTGCGTGTACAGCGCGACGCGCGAACAGCCCTTGGCCTCGGCCAGCAGCAACTCGGCGTCGAGCCGCGGCGTATCGCTGCCGTGCTGCTTGAGATAGTCGGCAGTCCAAGTGAGCAACCGGCCGATCGTCCACGCTTCGGTTTGCGACATCGGACCTCCAGCATTGCCCGTAGGGTGGGCTGTGCCCACCGGTCGATCCATTCCGGTGTGGAACGCGCCGCCGTAACGGTCGTCGTTCTATTGCGCTAGCCCGTTGTTGGCTCGCGTCGCGGCTTCGGAGCGCTTCTTGCTAGGAGGTTCCGGTGGGCACGGCCCACCCTACGACTCCGGCCTACCGCCTCCAGCCTGCTCAGTCGATCGCGCCCATCATCGACCGCTGTTGATTGCGATCGTAATCGGTAAGCGCCTCGATGACCGGCCCAAGGTCGCCGGCGATGATTTCCGAGAGCCGATACAGCGTGAGTCCAATGCGGTGATCGGTCAAGCGGTTTTCGGGAAAGTTGTACGTGCGAATCCGCTGGCTTCGGTCGCCGGAGCCGACGAGCGTCTTGCGTTCCGCCGCCCGCTTCTGTTCTTCGATCGTGCGATAGTGATCGTAGACGCGGGTCTTGAGCACGCGGAGCGCTCGGGCTCGATTCTTGTGCTGGCTTTTCTCGTCCTGGCAACTTACGACGATCCCGGTCGGCAAGTGGGTGAGGCGGATGGCCGACGCCGTTTTGTTGACGTGCTGACCGCCGGGGCCGCTCGCGCAGAATATGTCCTCGCGATAGTCTTCGCGCTTGATGTCGACTTCGACGTCTTCGGGTTCGGGCAAGACGGCGACCGTCGCGGCCGAAGTGTGGATGCGGCCTTTTTGCTCGGTGTCCGGCACGCGTTGGACGCGGTGGCCGCCGCTTTCGTATTGCAACTCGCGAAAGGCGCCTTCGCCCTCGACGCCGAGGATGATTTCCTTGAACCCGCCGAGTTCCGTAGGGCTGGCGTCGAGAATCTCGATCTTCCAGCCCCGGCCGTCAGCGTAGTGCTTGTACATTTCGTACAAGTCGCGGGCGAACAGCGCCGCTTCGTCGCCGCCCGTGCCGGCGCGGATTTCGAGCACGCACCGCGAGCGGAGCGCGTCCTCGCCGCCGATCGTCATGTCGAGCAGCTCGTCGTAGAGCTTCTCGCGCTTTTCGCGGAGTTCGGGGAGTTCGGCATCTGCCAATTCACGGAGGTCGCGATCGCCTTCTTCGGACATGGCGACGGCTTCGGAAATCTGCTGATTGAGGTCCTTGAACCGGCGGTATTTCGTGGCCAGCTTGCTCAGCGAACCGTGTTCGCGCATCACGCCCGCCATGCGCTGGGAATTGCTCAGCACATCGGGATCGACGAGCTGTTTTTCGAGCTCCTCAAAACGGGAAAGT